>CAYYHV010000663.1:0-2515 GCA_964471695.1 uncultured Pirellulaceae bacterium | reverse complement strand
ATTTCGCACGATTTGTACGATCGAAATGAACCAGAACCAGATGTGAATGGCTGTCAAGGTTCCCTCTTTGGGCAGCAAGGAGTTGACAGATCGTACGGTGTTCGCCTTCGCGGTGACGTGGGTAGGTTTCGCCAGCACGGCAGCCTTAAACACCATGGCAGCTTTTCGGTATTGTTTCTTGGCGTCCAGGCATACGCCCAGATTGTTGAGTGATACAAAATTTGTCGGATCCATTGCCAGCACGGAACGATAACACTCCTCGGCTAGATCGAACTCTTCGCGTTCCAGCCTTACACATCCGATTCCATTGAGGCATCCAATGTGAGTCCCATCGAGCTGAAGTCCGCGTTCGAAACTCTCCAGTGCGAGGTCGTAGTTCTTGCGCGCGATCTGAACATCACCCATCAAGTCATGAACTGCGCTATAGTGGGGAGCAAGCCGCGCTGCTTGTTCCGCATTTTGCAGAGCATCGTCCTGTCGTCCAGTCGCGAGTTGGCATCTCGCCAATAATGAGAAGTACCACCAATAGTCTGGTTCGATCGCTACTGCTTCGGCAGCCGCCGACTCAGCTTCGTCGAACCTGCTTTGGCCTAACAGCGCCCGGCACAAAGAGCCGTATCCTTCGGCCAGGGTCGGCTCAAGTTCGATCGACTTTCGAGCCATCATTTCGGCTGCCGGGTACCTGCCTAAGTCCGAGGCGGCTTCCGCCTTGCGGTGAAAGTCGTATGCGTGTTGGTGATTCATTATGGTTTAATGCGGTCGCGGCAAATGAGTGCATGATTCGCATGGGTAAATCGTGGAACGGTATCCTACCCGCATCGTCGAAATTCCGGTCGGATCGTTGTAAGTGCGGGCATGCAATCTTGGGCCTATGATGCGTTCGGGAGATAGAAAAATGCGGTACCGTCAATTTGGGCTGGACAGAGTCTTCGTACTCATCTTCGTGACTTGTATCGCTGCGGCTGCCTATTGGGAATTTCCACGCTATCGCCGTAATCAGGAACGATCAAGAATCAGAAGCGCAATAGAGGGAATTGAATTGGGCATGTGCGCTAGGGAAATCCAGCAGCGGAGTGGATTCAAGGCGTTTGGGGTGGCATGCCGCGACACAGGTGAAAGACAAGGAACTATGCGTGGAACTATGCAATTTTCGAGGAGATTTGATTCGTACATCATCAACCTAAAATTGGACAGGGCATCAAACGCGTATTGGGATTCTATGCGAACAATCGCCATCGACGTCTATCGAATACCACATGCTCAACGGAATCCTGTTGATGGGTGGTTAAAAGAGGTGCTCAAAGAGAATAACCCGTGGGAGATGTCGGCAATGATCGCCGACCCAAAGTTCTCGCGACAATTGAAGGCCGAATTATTGATGTCGCTGCCTGCGGGCGATGCGAAAAGCGCAAAGGACTGAGGCGTTCCAGCCCATTCGTTTTGACCATTCTCGGTCGACTGCGACGCAGCCGGTCCATAATCGATTCGGATTTCTATACGTAAGGCAACTGCCCTTTGGTTGCATCGGCGAGTTCAACGAGCACCTGACTGATCGCATCTGTGATTCCCTCAAGATAACGCTTGCCCTTGTCAGCGGTTCCAGCCTTGGGGTCGCCGCTGCCGGTGTCGGGATGGGAAAGGGACCAAGGGCGCGGAGTCCACACGCCGGTTTGCCGGAGTGCCTCGATTTCAAAAGGTACTCGATCGCCCGTACTGGCTTGATCCATATCAACCAGTTCGGGATGCATGTGGAGAAGCAAACTAGTTTCCAAGTCACCACCATGATCGCCTGGATCATCGAACACATCGGTCAGAACTTCGGGAGCGATCTGCCAGAAACTAATGACTACGATCAGGATATTGTGTTCGTTGCTCACGTCGCGAACGATCGGCTTAAACTCATTGCCGCCATGGGCATTGAGGATCAGCAGGCGATCAATTCCTTGGGATTTGAGGGAGCGAGCCACGTCCGACAAGATGGCTCGAGCCGTTGTGGTTTGGAAGCTGATCGTAGCGACTTGATCCAACTGCTGTTCGTTATTTCCAAACGGAATCGTGGGCAGCACGACGACTTTGCCACCACGCTCAAACGCCTTTTTTGCGGAGAGTTCGGCAATCCCACGAGCCTCGTACATATCAGTGCCACACGGCAGATGGTACCCATGCGCCTCGGTGGCCCCCCAGGGCAAAACCGCCACCGTAGGCTGGTCTTCCAGAAGTTGTTTGTAAGTCGCTTCTGCGAGCAAATATCGTTTTGCGGCCATATGTGGACTCTGCCTAAGTGAATCGTTCAACGTATTGAGAGCAGAGCAAACCGACCAACGTGCTGCAACCCGGTCAGCAGTTCCCGCCCCATAATTGCCAAAAATACGGGAATATTCGCGAACGTTGCCTTGATGGAAGTCGTCCTTTTCGTCGGGACCAATTCACGTTAGGCTATAGGCCAAGTCGAGCCCCATGAGGGCCATCGGAGCGTGGCGCAGCCTGGTAGCGCACTACACTGGGGGTGTAGGGG
>CAYYHV010000662.1:0-2533 GCA_964471695.1 uncultured Pirellulaceae bacterium | reverse complement strand
AGAATTTCAGCTTAAACTAAGAGATCGCGTGGCCCCCTAAAACGGCACCACCTCATGAAGCCCTCGATCGACGAGGGACGCAACACGTTACCAACTTGCTTGGTTGGCTTGTGAGGAAATCGCTTCTTTGCGTATGCCTCCGCGTCCGAACCCGGCATTACGTATAGCGTCTCGACCTTCTCCTGCAATGGCTTGACCATCTCGTTCAGAAACTGCTTGCGATCCTCAAGAAACGGCGCCATCACGTCATCACCAGCCGGGCAGACGCTTAGGCAATAGGCGGCTTTGTAGTTGGCTCCGAACGATAGCGACTGCCACATCGAAGCCGATTCGGCGTCGTTGGTTTTCTCTCGATATTGCTCAGCATTGCGGCTGTTCGCAAGACCCTCGGCCCAATCAGAAAATCCACTCATGAATTCACGATAGTTGTGGGAAAAGCACGACGAGAAATTGAAACTACCATTGGGGGCAATGGCTCCGACAGGACAAGCCGACACGCACAGCTTGCAGTCCACGCACGGGTTGTAGTCGATGGGAGTCGATTGTTCCATGGTCTCCAAAGAAGTCGCCACCGTCCCCAGCAAGATAAAGTTGCCGAACTTCGGATGAATTACATTGCGATGGATTCCCATTTGCCCCAAACCAGCCGCTACTGCGACTGGTTTATGAGAAATGACCCAGATCTTGCCGGGGAAACGATCCATCTCCATCGGGAACCCCATCGATGGGTTCGAAGCTCGATACCCGCGTTCCTCCAACTTCGTCACGATTTTCCGAGAAACGGAATTGAGGTGTTCCCCTGAACTATGAAACTCGAGATTCGCAACGCTGCGTGATGTGCTGCGAATCGGCTCTCGATTCATTTTGACAACGAGACTGATCAGCGTCTTCGCAAATGGAAATGCACTCAAAATATCCGCTCGCTGATCATCAAGTTCCGAACGATCCATGGCGACGAATCCAACGTCATCCGCACCGCAATCAAGACAGAGTTGCCGTAACTCTCCCGACGACATCGGTTCATCTTTCCAGGCATCCAAACGCTGAGCATGTTGCTGCCGTACCCGCTGAACAATCGGATGCTCGTCTAATTTCGACATAATTCCCCCTGACCGCTTGGAAACAAACACTCACTTGCAAAATGCAAGCTTCGTCACTTGCACTTTGCAAGTTCCCAGGCTAAAGTCAATGGAGTTGATGTTCTTTCTTTGAATTTGCCGACTCATTCCACCATGAAGTCCAAACGATCACCGTGTCCCATTGCGTGTACTCTCGATATCATCGGTGACAAATGGACCTTGCTCGTGATCCGGGATTTGTTCCTCGGACGCAAGCATTTTAAAGAGTTTGCCCAATCGCCCGAGAAGATCGCGACGAACATTCTTTCGAATCGCCTGGCGCGACTCGTCGAATCCGGGATCGCTGAAAGGTATCCCTCAGAACAACACCTTGGACGGGATGCCTATCGACTGACACCCAAAGGGCGTTCACTCGGCCCCGTTCTAAAATCAGTCGCAAAGTGGGGAACCGAGAATATTCGCGGCACGGCGGCACTCATGAAACCCCAGTAGTGCGCACCGCCAAGAATTCTGACAACAGCAGAAAACCATCAAGTGATTTCTTCCACGCGCGGAATGATACCATCTCGCTCTTCCACAATGGCATCGCCGATATGTCGGATATAATCATCCATTGAGTGATCTGCAAAATGATCGAATCGCCCGACTCGTAAGCCACCCCAGAATCCGCGAAACCGATCGACCATCCTGCGAACCTTAGTGGGATTCCTGAGCTTGCCATTTGCATTCAAATACATCTGCCGGCCCGTGTGGCGATAGCCCATCCACGGCGGAGGAACGCGAGTCACGATGTCGTTGTTATTGACCCAGCGATAGTGTTTCAGATTCACGTGGTTAACGTAGCGTCGATTTCCTACGCGTGGGCTACCGAAGGTATGGACTTCTTCGGGCATGGATTCGATGTGGGAGAGGTGACAACGTCCTGCACAGATCGTGGCCATGGCTCCGCCGAGTGAGTGGCCAGTGAACCAGAGAGTTTTGTCGTTAGCCATGAGCGACTCTTCCAAACGCGGCCACAAGTCATCAACTTCCGTTTTGAACCCCCGGTGGACTCGGCCAACCGTCTCGGCAACAGCTGTCATGGCGTTCATATCGGCTTTTATGTCATTCCACTCATTCGGCTCGGTACCCCGGCAAGCCACGACACAATCCGTATCCGTCTTGAAAACGTATGCCTGCGAGCCATCACGTTCGAAGAACAGAGTTTCTTTCAACCCGATATCATCAACGACGGTCGCGGCACTTTCCTCAGCGAGATAGGCAACCCAAGACAACTCAGCGAACATCAAAGAACGCTCAAGGAGGGAGAGTTCCTTAATGGGCCCCGTGAGAGGTTTGCACTTAAATGAATAGATTGTTTCCGACATTCCGTACGTCCCATGATGACTGTTCCTTCGGCACTTTCGCCGCGTATTTTAGCCATCATGTCGCTTCAGAAAAGACCGATGCTGAAG
>CAYYHV010000661.1:0-2534 GCA_964471695.1 uncultured Pirellulaceae bacterium | reverse complement strand
CCAACGAGCCGTCGGCGCCAGGAACGATTCCTTCGCAGCGGCGACTCGACGATAGTATTTTTCAGCGGTGTCATAATCCTCCAGATTGCGGCTGCAGCATGCGATCTGGTAGTTGTACCAATCGACATCACCGCCCTCTGGTGGGTCCTTCTGCAGTTCGTAGTAAACGTGGATTGCGGAACGAAACTCTTGCGCTCCGAAGAGACTGTCCGCCAGTGCGTTGCGATCGACGGCTTGATCAGTCATCGGGGTCGTAGGCGTCGGCGGGAGCGTCTGCTTCTCCACAGTCTTCTTCTCCACAGCTGGCGTCGGCACTTCGGCGACTCGTGGATTTTCGTCGGGAGTCACGATCACCGACGATGTCGGCGGCTGTGGAAGTTGCTCGGCGGGAATCATGCCTTCATCGGCGGGAAACGCCGGGCCTTCATCCAAAAATGACTTCATCTGTTGTTTTTTCTGCAGCTCGAATTGCTCAAGCTGTTCGCGATGCATCTCTACCATTCGCCGCATAGCTTCGACGGTGATCGAATGAGATCGCTCTGCGCTGCGTTTGGCATCTTCCGCAATTTGTTCAGCACGTTCCGTTCGCTGCCGCTCGATTTCCAGCATGCGAGCGTGACTGTCTGACGTATTTCGCAGTCGTTCGTTCGTCTGCCTGAGCAGCTTCAGACCGTTACGGATATTGCTGAGGTGATTGGACTCTCTCACACTCGACGTCGTCATATCTTTGGTGATCTGGTCGACCACCTTGCTCGGATTCGCTCGATCAAACTCGATCGAGACGGCTGGTCTTTCGTCAGAAACGTGGGGATCAATCCGAATCGAGCGTGGACGAGCCGGGTTGTCCTCCTCAATGTCAAATAAAGGTGGATCGGGAGGAATTCGCGTATCCGAGCCTCGGTATTCAATCACACCGTCGAGTTCTTCTTGAGCCACCGCCTGCGAAATATTCACGCAGCATGTCACGATGATCAGAATGCGCAGTGCATCGTTTATAGTTTTCATGCCCACCTCTCTGACGGGTTCGTTGCGGGTCAGGATTTGTCTTCTGCTTGCCTCCAGACACCTCGTCGGCAGCCGACGTCGGTTCTGGATTGGAGCCGGGTTGCTCGCCAGGCAACATCCCGGCAAAGCAAAGCGCCGCTTTGTAATGTTCGCCTTCTCCCTGATACGCCAGCCCAAGCAGTCGTAGTGCCTGCTGTTTTTGCTCGGGAGCCGCATCATGCTTGAGAAGCTCCCGACAGGTATTTCGGCATTCCTCGTACCTTTCGCCCCGCAGGCTAACCTCGGCGAGTCGCAGGCTGGATTGGATACTGCTCTGGTTCTCAAGCAGCCACGTACGCATCGCTTCGTGATCGCCATTCAGTTTCCAATAGGCAACGAGCTGCTCGCCAATCTCGGTGGCAACCCATTCGGAAATATTTTTCTTCAACGCCGATTGGTATACCGTCACCATTTGCGATGACAAACCGACTTCGCGAAACGCAGCGCCGATGAGTAAATGCCAGTAGTCCCCCAGGTCTCCGACTTCAGGCAAGTCACTAAGGGTGTCGACCAGGTTGCGACCCGCTCGCAATATATCCAATTGATCCTTGGCAACCTTGAATTGTGCATAGCAGTTCGCGAAAGCCGCCAGGTGCTTCATGTCCTCTCGCGCCTTGATCGCATCGCGACCTTCCATCAGAACCTGCGCCGCTGCGTGCGCGTTGTCTGCCAACAGGTAAGCCGCAGCCAGCGACAGAATCGGCCGCGCCTTATGTTCTGGCGTCGTTGCGCTTGAAACGGCTCGAATCAATGCCCGAGGTGCGTCGGCAATCTTGCCGGCCTCCAGAAGCAACTCACCCGCAAATACGTTTGCTGAGGATTGAAGTGGATGCCCATGGCCGCCATCCGCCGACTGGAAGAACGACAGAATAGCCGCCTCACGCTGCTGTTCTTTTAGATAGGCTTTGCCACGATTGTACTGAACAACAACCAGATCCGGGGCTCGAGGATACTTCTCCTCGAATTGATCGTAAACGGAAATCGCACCCGAATAAGCATGTTGTTCGAAGGCCAGATTCCCCAACGCCATATAACCGTATACGGAAAGCGGGTGCTCGGTGTGCGTCGCGATAGCATGACGCAAAAGCCGGCCCGACACTTCCCGATTGAGTTCAACCAACTCTTCTTCCGTACGTTCGCTCAACATAGCGATCGTCAATTGGTCGTCACTCACTGACCACGTCAGCCCAAAGATATCGAGCACACGATCCAACGCCACGGCGAGTGTCACGGGCATCGAATTGAATGCCAACGAACGGCGCTTTACTGATGCCGACGCTCCATCCGACCAAATCACCTGGAGCTCGGCGGCGGTTGCCAAGCGTGCCACGACATCCAGAACGGACGTTTCCGACAGTTCGGCGGTGATTTGGACTTCGGCTGGGTGTTGCCCGTATCGGTAGATAACTTCGACAACGTCTCTGGGGGCTGCCAGCAACTTTTCTTCGCCGCCTTCGTCCTTGACAGGTACCGATTCGTCATTCGTCGAC
>CAYYHV010000660.1:0-2550 GCA_964471695.1 uncultured Pirellulaceae bacterium | reverse complement strand
GCTTTCCGCCCCCGTGCAGCAAGCCATCGCTCTCGCTCGTCACCTGCAGAAGCGAGCCAACGATCTGCAGACTCCGGAAGAGCGACGCCAGCAGGCCGAGTTGGATCGCATGATTCAGAATCCTGGTGACAAAGTCACGCTGACTCAGCTTACCGACCAAGCTTTCCGTTCCAACATGCCCAATCGCGCTGTGGATCAGCTCGTCCACATTCTTGATGTCCAGGGGATTCCGCGTTTCTTCACTCCTGTTGATCAACTTCTGCTCAAGGGATTTCAGTCGTTTGGCTCCTACCTGCCCGGAGTCGCGGTGCCGCTCGTCAAAGACAAGATGCAACAGGAAACAGCGAATGTCATCTTGCCGGCGGAACAAGACTTGTTGGTGGAGCATTTAAAGAACCGTCGCGAGGAAGGCGTTCGAATGAACGTCAACTATCTTGGCGAAGCCTTGTTGGGGGAAGAGGATGCTCAAAATCGGTTGCGCGGTTATCTGCAATCACTGCAACTGCCAGATATCGAAGTCATCTCGGTAAAGATTTCTACGATCTATTCGCAGATTTCCACGGTGGCTCGCGAGCAATCCATCAAGGTGCTTTGTGATCGCCTGGAGTTGCTTTATCGGGCTGCAGCGAAAGCGACTTTCACTCATGCCGACGGGACGGTGGTTCCGAAGTTTGTCTATCTCGACATGGAAGAGTATCGCGACATGTCGCTGACAGCCGAGACTTTCATGAGAACGCTTGATCGTCCAGGTTTGGAAGACGTCTCTGCTGGAATCGTTTTGCAGGCCTATATCCCCGATGCGTATCGGACTCAGCGGCAACTCGTGGAATGGGCGAAGAAGCGAGTCGCGGCTGGTGGAGTGCCCATTACCATGCGAATTGTTAAGGGCGCGAACATGGAAATGGAACGCTTCGAAGCCTCCCTGTACGGCTGGCCGCAAGCGCCGTATCAGCAAAAAATTGAAACCGACGCCAACTATCGTCGCATGGTGAAATACGGCATGCAACCAGAGAACGTCTCAGTCGCCAAGCTGGGAATCGCATCGCACAACCTCTTCGAAATCGCCTATGGGCTGGTGATGGCGATCGAACACAGTGCGCTTGATAGGATTCAATTCGAAATGCTAGAGGGCATGGCCAACCATCAGCGACGAGCCCTGTTTGAGCTTTGCGAACAGCTCTTGTTGTATGCACCGGCTTGCAAGAAGGAAGACTTTATTCACGCGATTGGATATCTCGTTCGACGATTGGATGAGAATACCGGCGAGGACAATTTTCTCAGACACGCATTCCGACTGAAAGTCGATACGCCTGAGTGGGAGCGACTGGAGGAGCAATTTGTCGAAGCGTTTGGCTTGTTGGACGATCTCTCCGATGCACCTCGCCGAACTCAAGATCGCAACGTGCCGACTGAGCAACCGGACAACGCGGACGAACCATGGCAGGAATTTACCAACGAAAGCGATACCGATTTTTCGCTCGTTCAGAACTACGAGTGGTCCAAGTCGATTCTTAGCGAATGGAAGCAGTATGAGGGTGACCGCGCCATTGAACTTCCCTTGGTTATCGCTGGAAAAGAAATCACGTCGGATCGAGACATTCGAGAATGCCGCGATCCATCTCGGCCGGGGGCAATCGTGGGTCGCTATCGACAGGCCAATTCGGATGACGTGGAAGAGGCGGTGGCAGCTGCGGTTGCTGACGATGCCGGCTGGCGGAAAAAGTCTGCATCGGAACGTCGCGCAGTTTTACGTGATGTCGCGCAACAGATTCGCAGTCGCCGAGGACAATTGATGGGAGCCGCGTTGGCCGATGGTGGCAAAACGCTGCTTGAGTCGGACCCGGAAGTCAGCGAAGCCGTGGATTTTGTCGAGTTTTATGCCCAGACGGCCGAGTATTTTGGCGACTTGCCGGGTGTCACAGCCAAAGGCCGCGGCGTAGTGGTGGTTGTCTCGCCGTGGAATTTTCCGATCGCGATACCGTGTGGCGGGATCGCAGCCGCTTTGGCGGCTGGGAACACGGTGATCCTGAAACCCGCGTCGGACACTGTGTTGGTGGCTCATGAGCTTTGCAAATGCTTCTGGAATGGTGGCGTCTCACGCAAGACGCTGCAATTCGTGCCGTGTTCAGGAGCCCGCGAGGGCCAGCAAATGGTGGCCAATGAAGCTGTGGATACCGTCATTCTCACTGGCGGAACCGATACGGCTCTGGCAATGCTCAAGCATCGCCCCGAGACGAGGTTGTTGGCAGAAACCGGTGGCAAGAATGCGACGATCGTGACCGCGCTGGCTGACCGCGATCAGGCTATCAAGCACGTTTTACATTCCGCATTTGGACATGCGGGACAAAAGTGTTCGGCGACTTCTTTGCTGATTCTGGAGGCGGAGGTCTTTGACGACGCGAAATTCAAACAGACACTTTGCGACGCGGTGAACAGTCTCCAGGTTGGGTCGGCTTGGGATCTAAAAACGAAAATGGGCCCCATGATCAAACCGCCGAGCGGCGAGTTAGAAACGGCTCTGAAAGAACTCGAGCCGGGTGAGTCCTGGGC
>CAYYHV010000659.1:0-2554 GCA_964471695.1 uncultured Pirellulaceae bacterium | reverse complement strand
ATTCGCCGGGTTTTACCGTTCCTTCGGTAAACGGCTTGCCACCATCCCAAGTGAGTTCAATCTTCAAGTCTTCTGTTTTTTCACCGATCGTTACTTCAAGACCCGATGTCTTGAAGTCGGCGTATTTCTTTGGCGCAAACCACTTCATACCAGTATCGCCGATTCCTTTGTTTGCGGCTATCGATACGCGGTGAGTTCCCGGGATTACTCCGTCGTCACCTTCGTAGCAATGTAAGACGAATCGACCATTTTCGTCGATCGTTCCCATTGATGGCCGAGCGCCTTGCGGAACCAGGGTAATCTTGCCGAGCTTAAGCGGTTCGCCGTCGATCAGCACCTGACCGGCGACCGGAACTCGCGTTGGGCGGTTGTCACATCCAGCCAGCCCCGAAATGAACACCAAAACACAAAACCATCGAAGCATTCGTTGCATGACGCTCGAATCCAATTCACTACGGGGCGTTAGATACAGACTAGTTGCACTTTCCGTTGTCCCAACCAGCGATGGTCGACATTTCCTGATAAATCTCAAGATCAATCGAATCGGTTAGGAATTCCACATGGGAGTCGCCATACACAAAGTTCGCTCCACCCGTGTGCTTACTGCCGAACGTTCCGTTGAGATTTTCACCGTTAACGAATTCGGTAATCTCAAGTGGCGTGTTCAAAGCTGACTCTGTTGAACGGATCGCGTCCGAGTGACGCCGCGTATGTGTCCAAATGTTCGAGCCGGCAATTGTGTGTCCGCCGAAAGTTTCGCCGACAGCCATCGTTTTGCTAAGTCCGTCCTTAACCTTGCGGTAGGCAATTTCAGTTTTGTAAAGGAACATTCCCGTGTTGTGCAGTTTCACGAGGCACGCATCGACGTGACAGCAACGAGGTCCACGGTGGCCCGCTACCATTGCGTAGTCGCCTGTGCCTGGCTTGAACGTCCAGTTCACGTAATTGGGTCGCTGCGACTCGGGTTCTGTTCCGCTGCTTGGGCAGATGAAGGCCGAAGGTCGTTGCGATATCGCTTGTTCTTTCTCGACGGTCTTCCAGTTAACGCCGGAAGCCGAACTCATCCAGATACCAGTGCCGTCCAACTCGTACTGTTCGAAGAGTGCATTCTCTTCCAAGTACGGAAGCATGTAGACAAAACCACTGGCCCCCATCTTTTCATCGCGCGGTTGAAAGCGGCAAAGAATGGAGTTGGAAGCATCACAACCCGGCCTTCCGGGGGGGAGCTTCTTCTGTGCTGATTCGTAGTTTGCAATTGCCAGCCCGATTTGTTTCAGATTATTCAAGCACTGCATGCGTCGGGCAGCACCACGAGCTTGTTGTACGGCAGGCAAAAGAAGAGCCACCAAAATACCAATGATGGCAATCACCACCAACAGTTCTACGAGGGTGAAACCCGCCGCATCTCGCTTTCTCGATATCATTTTCTAATCCTTTTTAGCCGCCCCAAGCACGATGAGAGTCCATTCTCGGCACGGCGGCGAACGTTCGCCGCCATGCTGCAAATTTATCCTATTACTTCTATCGACGCTTTCGCGTCATCAACCCCAATCCAATCATGGCTGCAAAAAGCAGACTGATCGAACCAGGCTCTGGTACCGCTACGGCGGAAATAGTGAAGTTGTCAATCAGGAAATCCCAATCGCCACTATCTCCGGTATTTCGGAATGCAACGTAATCGAAGGAATCCGGAGCGTCGCCCAAGATTGCTAACGAGTCACTGGTTGTGCTGATTTCATCGCTCAACGATAGCGCGCCGTTGATGAATGAAGAAACGCGAAGCGAAGTTGCTGTGCGCTCGATTTCAAGCATCAGTGTATGCGGCATTGTTGGAATCTGATTCGTTGGATCATCTGCCAATTCGCCACCAATCTTAAGGCCCGGACCGTCGTCTCCAGGAGAGGCGATCGTTCCGACGTCACCGCCCGACCCAACGGTCGAACTGGCTCCGCTACCTTCCATGAATCGACCATTGTTCGACGTCGAATTAATACCGGCCAAGTTGTACTCAAAATTGTTGCGGGCATCCATTGGGAGGCGATAAAGTTGCTGCTAAAAGGCTTACGGTTGCGCGGCGGCGATCCTGACCCTGTCAATCCAGTGACTGTTGTGCGCGCCGACCTTTAAGTCGGGCCGACTTTTTGGTATAAATGAGGTGCGTGCATTTTTGAAAAAATCATCAAACTGAGGTTAGAGATAAAATGGGTCAACGATTTCATTTCAACTACAAAACTATCGGCCTTGCGGCGATCGCATTCTCGGCATTTTATAACATAAATGTACGTGCACAAACTGATCAAAATAAACCCAATGACTTTTACTAACAATTGCAACAGGCTACCAAAATCCAATAGGTTAAAGCTAATAATAATAATAAAGATCCGGATTGCCCTCTTCCAAGCTACATTCAGAAGACAAAAACTGCGAACGACATTATTCAAGCGAGCAACAGCCATGACAGAAACACCAACAATGCAGAAGAACCATCCGTTGGAACTTTTGGGAATGGTTGGTCTAACACTGGTAGACAATGATACTGTGCGCTGATGTACAA
>CAYYHV010000658.1:1204-2556 GCA_964471695.1 uncultured Pirellulaceae bacterium | reverse complement strand
ACTAGACGAATTAGGTGCCATACGACCCAAAGGTAGAGCAAGTACGGAAGCAGAATCGCAACCGAAGCAAACGTCATTGATCCATCGGAGCGTTTCCCAAATACGCGATGACCCAAGGTTAGGTAAGCGAGCCCAATAGCGCCGAAGCTGATCGCGGGCCACGCAAGCAGAAGGAACCAACCGCCAGACGTGAATGCTTGGAAGGCCGAAAGGAGTGACAGCGTTGAAAAAAAAGCGCCGTATTTCATTCACTCTCTGACCGACAACGGAGGATTTTTACGGCACCGCTTCTTACCGAAGCCAGCAAGTGTCGCAACACCAAAGCAGTTTACCCAAAATAAACCACGTTGCCAAAGAGGCGGTGTCCGCGGCGTGGCAAACCAAAAGGTATCACCGAAGTAAGGCAATTTGGCAAACCAAACGACTCTCCGAGGACGAAACCGCGGCTGTGCGTAAAAACCATGTTGTCGGGCGATTCGTTATAGTGCGGCTTTGAATTTGGTGGTACATTCTTTGAGAATCTTGGCCGTGCGCGACAAATCTGAAGTTGTCCATTCGGCATCGTAGTTCTCGTCGGCCAATGCGCCCGGCATGGAATCCGTGAAATTCGAGAGAATCAGTTTATGATGAAGGTCAAGGTCGTCTTTTGATATTGCACTATGATGAGTGGATTCACAGCCCCGACGTTCATTCAATGGACATTAATTCTCTGCTCAATACGTGGAACATGATGGATGACTTTAATTTTTCATCTCTTGGGTGTCGAAGTCGTAGCAGGCGATTGACTCATCCGAGAGTTTCAACTTCGCGTCATAGCAATGCTGAGCGAACGAATCGCGCGATGGAAAGGTGATAATTCGGTCACCGTTCAATTCAACGCCGTCCACGACATCGGAAAACCAAAGAAAGAAGCGTTCAACGTCGTTGACGGTAGCTGAGCAAGCATAGTAGGAACGTTCGCTCGCCCACGATAGATTTCACCCGACAACGGAAGGTTTTTTACGACACCCGCCCGAAACGAAGCGAACGATGCCTGAACTACGGGGGATTCTACCAAAGCCAAGGCCCGTTGCCAAAGAGCCAAGGTGTGCCGAAGACCTAGCGCAAAAACCATGTTATATGACCGTAGAATCGCCAATACGCTCTCCCTCTGGAGTGTATCGCCATTTTGCAGCAGGTAGATAGTCGCCTAACCATTCGCTCTCTAAAGTTCCGCCGCATCCGGGATGCACGATCGGCGAATCGAGGAGCGATACGCTAGTGTCTCCGCACGCGAGGCAGCGCGGCGGAGAAACCCGACGTGAACGCCAAGCAATGCAATTACGCCACATCGCGAGTCGATCGGCCAGTAA
>CAYYHV010000658.1:0-1194 GCA_964471695.1 uncultured Pirellulaceae bacterium | reverse complement strand
TCGCCTAACCATTCGCTCTCTAAAGTTCCGCCGCATCCGGGATGCACGATCGGCCAGTAACTGTTCGGGAGTTGTCTCCACTAAGGCTGCGAATTCTCGCTCATCGTCATCAAGACCGTTTTCCGTTACGTCAGAAAGGGCACGTTCAAGGGACACCAAGTCAGGAATGTACTCAGCGGCGACAAGGTTATCGCAGCTGGGGCACCAAGCATGCTCGCAGTGGACGGAAACTTCGTATCCGTCTTCGAGAATGTAGCACCCGTAAACGTCTCTATAGTCGAAAGACGTCTGGCAATCGCTGCATTTAAAGGTCTCGAAATTCAATAGTCGCGGGCACATAACGGAAGGTTGTTACGACACCGCCGTTGCGGTGCCATTCAAGTTTGAACTGCCGTATACTTTACCAGTTGATCGAGGCGTGAACAAACGCGGAAGGTGTGCCCGAAGGGCCTTTGCGTAAAATCTATGTTGGCAGTCGCTCGCGAAGGTCGTAAAGCGTGCCGTAGATATCAGCGTTGTCACTAATGACAAGCGCGTCTTCGTCGAGAGGAATTGGCATTTGAGCCATTGCGAGTAGAAATTGGTTGATGCGAGCGTGGTCATCTACCAATGCGTTTGCACGACCGTAGACAACGATCAGTTGGTCCGTGACCTGACGCACAACCCGGCCACGAAGAAAGCCGCCATATTCCGGCTCGTCATTCCGAATGTGTTCATAGCCATTGGACGTGTTGTTCAGGTGGCTATCACGCGCATAGTGTAGTTTTCCGTATGACAGAATGTCAGCAATCGTTGCGCTTCAGAATTTAATTCAAGGACTATCATGGGCGACCGCAAAACCACGGCAATGGAAGCCAGTATCCACAACAGGCTGACATGACAAGAAGCACGCCCTCATACAACGAAAGGAAAATCAACGGTTTGCGTAGGCATCCCAGTGTATGCGTAAACCACGGATATCCGAAGTCATAGGGAGCGTCCGTCAAACTTAGGGCCTGCCAGTGTGCGTCGGGAATTTGAGATTTGATTGGCCGCGCAGGATGGGGCAGTGGAATCAAATGTAAGGCCAGGTATGCAACAACGAAAAGGCTGAACCGGTAGGAAAGTCTTTGGCCATTCGAGAGATCGTTTTTTGAATGCATCATCAGTGCATTTCAGTTGGACAACGGAAGGTTTTTGGGACATCGCCCTAAA
>CAYYHV010000657.1:1540-2568 GCA_964471695.1 uncultured Pirellulaceae bacterium | reverse complement strand
AACTGTCGACCAGATCGGACTGAATACCGCAGCCATTCACGCCCTGTGGACGCTGCATGGGCTGGGTCAGCTCAACGGCAAACACGACGCACCAAGGGCCGCGGTCTTGGCGGCTATCGCCCACCCTTCCGCAGCAGTGAGGCGTAACGCGCTGCAGGTATTGCCGCCAAATGAAGGCTCCGTAAAGCGGCTTGTAGAGGCCCGCATGCACAAAGATCGCAACGCTCACGTGCGTCTGGCTGCGATACTCGCCTTGGCCGACTCGCCAGCAACGACTGTGGGAGCCAAAGCGATTCTCGAGGTCACATCCAACCCCAGCGAACTCGCCGATCGGTGGATTCCGGATGCGCTCACCAGTGCAGCGGCGAAAAACAGCCGACAATTCCTTCGCAAATTGGTCGACTTCCCTGAGCTTCCGTCCAATGCAGCTGACATCGTGACTCGCGTCGCCGGACACTACGCACGCAGTGGCGACACGGAAGACGCGGCTTCGATACTGACTGGGCTGACCAACGTCGATCCCACCATTATTGCGGCCGTCATTCAAGGCATGGAAAGCGGCTGGGACGAGAGTAACAAAGTGAACCTCGACGAACAGATCGACGCGGGCTTTGTGCAGCTGATTGATCGAGTCCCGAACCGTTCGCGCGGCACACTCGTCAAACTGGCGACGAGCTGGGGCAGTCAGAAGATGGTTGAGTACGGTGAGGAAGTCGCCGCCTCGCTGCTTAATCAGGTTCGCGATGAGAACGCATCCGACAAAGATCGAGCCGACGCTGCCACGCAACTCGTCGACTTTCGCCAAGACGATAACGACGTCGTCACCTCGCTGATGAACGAAATCACGCCCCAGGCTGCCCCGGAATTAGCCAAGGGTATCGTACAAGCCTTGGGGGTCAGCCAATCGGAACGTGTCGGCTCGGCCATCGTGGAACGACTTCCCAACATGACGCCGACTTTGAAACGAGTCGCTTTGGGGCTGATGCTCAAGCGTCCCAGTTCGACTCGAATCTTGCTCAGCGCAGCCA
>CAYYHV010000657.1:0-1530 GCA_964471695.1 uncultured Pirellulaceae bacterium | reverse complement strand
CGGCAAGGCATCGTTGCTGGACCTGCCGCTCGATCAGCAACAGATGCTGGCTTCGCACCCGAACCGTGAAATTCGCGAAGAAGCCGCGCGCATTTTGAAGGACGGCGGTTCGCTCCCCAATGCCGATCGCCAAAAAGTCGTCGACCAGTACCTTGCCATCGTGAAACAAAGCGGCGAAGTCGATCGCGGCAAAGAAGTTTACGCCAAACACTGCTCGAAGTGTCACATGCACAACGGAGAGGGAGCCGCTGTCGGGCCAGACCTGACCGGTATGGCAGTTCACCCCAAGGAGGAATTGCTGGTTCACATTCTTGATCCCAGCCGCAGCGTGGAGGGTAACTTCCGCGCCTACAGCCTCGAAACAGCCGACGGTCTGGTCCTCTCCGGTATGCTGGCTTCCGAATCGAAGACATCGGTCGAACTTTTCGATGCCGAAGGGAAAAGCAAAAGTGTGCTACGAGAAGACACCGAAGCCCTAACCATGTCACACAAGTCACTCATGCCTGAGGGGTTCGAAAACTCGATCGACCCATCAGCAATGACCGACCTTCTTGAGTTCCTTACAACCCGACAGCGCTTTGTACCAATTCCGCTCGACCGGTACGCCACGGCGATCAGCACCAAGGGCTTGTTCACATCCAGTGACGACGGCCCCGACCGCATGGTTTTCGAGGACTGGACACCCAAATCACACGGTGACATCCCTTACCACCTGACCGACCCCCAAAACAAAACCCAACCCAATATCATCCTGTTACACAGTCCCTTGGGCACTCTGCCTCCCAAGATGCCCAAATCCGTTCAGCTTCGTTGCAACGTCCCCGCAACGGCCATTCACCTGCTCAGCGGCGTCGGCGGCTGGAACTACCCCTTCGAGAAAAAGCGAATCGTCTCGATGGTGGTACGAGTCCACTTTGCCAACGGAGAATACGACGACTTTGAGATGATCAACGGCGTTCACTTCGCCGACTATATCCGTCGAGTCGACGTGCCCAAGAGCGAATTTGCCTTTGATCTTGGCGGACAACAAGTTCGCAACATTTCGATTCCGATCAGCCGCCAAGAGAAGATCGTGGGCATTGAATTCATGAAAGGCGACGATGATTCGTCTCCCATCATCATGGCCGTCACCCTGGAACTCGACGTAACCCCAAATCCACATCCCTAACCGGCGCTGCTCGCTACAAGCCAAACAAGCCGCCAGCCCAAGGCTTCACATCCGCGATTCCCTGGAAGGACGTGACGTTCCACCCTGGGCTGGTTTCAGCTCATAATCGCTCCGTTACGTGTCACTGTCGCATGGTCGCCTCGGCTGTGTCCAACGTCTTCAAACACGAATCCGCGCCGAACTACAAGTACAATGTCTCTACGCAATGATTCCATTGCAGCCAATCAGATATTTCCAAACATCTCGCTCTTACGTGACTATTCAAAACAGCGTTCGCTGTTCTGTGCCAATCGCAGGAAAGACACTCCCCGAACCCGATTGGCATGGGCTCTCGGACCTGGAGGTGCGACGACTCAAAGCGG
>CAYYHV010000656.1:1859-2583 GCA_964471695.1 uncultured Pirellulaceae bacterium | reverse complement strand
TCTACCGATTCTCGGCACATCCGCAACCGCGGTTGGCATCAATCCCCAGTTTCCCGGTGATTTTCGTCAATTCCCGACGGCAAGGACGGCTTCAACCGGCCTATTTTGCCTAACCAGCGAGCCATTCTCGGATTTCCAGCCGCAATTCTATGCTCCGATGAGACAGCGTGCCGCAGCCGACACCACCACATAACTGGTTAACGGCGGCGAAATGGATGCAGCAATTGCCCAAGATAGCTACGTGCGATCGGTTCGTGGATGCCGACCGATTCGGGTTCGTGGTCAGGACAACGGTACGTTCCAAAGAGAATATCCATCAGGGGAGAAACGTTGGCGTAGTTTCCGGCGCGGCGGTCTTTGTCATGATGCCAATGATGAAGCTCCGGGGCACCGATCAGTTTACGAATGGGCCCCAGTGGAAGTCGAACATTCGAATGAATGTAGATCGCCCAGATCCCACGAAAAGCGATCAACGCGGCAAGCGTCTTGAGCTGAAATCCAAAAATGAAGGCAGGCAAATTGATCAGCCCCATTGTATAGACCGTATCAATGGGATGCTCCCGATGAGCGGCTAGCCAATCAAGATGTTCTGCGCTGTGGTGGATCGAATGGAATCGCCACAAAAAGTCGACTCGGTGCTGCAGGCGATGCCCCCAGTATATCAGGATATCGCTCAGAATGATGACTTCTATCATTTGAAGCCACAGCGGTTGCCCTGCCACGC
>CAYYHV010000656.1:0-1849 GCA_964471695.1 uncultured Pirellulaceae bacterium | reverse complement strand
GTCGGTACCACCCATACAACAAACGACTTGTAGTAGTCCAAAATAAAAAGAACGACGGTTCCCCACAACAAGTATTGTCCCAGGAAGAAACACAGATCCAGCCACCATTCGGGCCGAAGAAACTTCTGATCGGTTTTAGCTGGGAAAAGAATCTCAAGCGGACGAAAAACGACGAACAGAAAAAGAAAACTAAGTGCCGTCGCGCCGAGTGTAGCCAGCGGACTCATATCGAACATCAGGCGCTCTCCTAATTCTGTCGCGTCAATTCGTCGAGCAGATTCTCGGCCTGCTTCGATTCGCCAATCTCCAGAGCCTTCGTGTTGATGGTGTGCGGAATTACTACCGACTTGCTGCTGCTTTGAAGCCACTCAAGGGGTTCTTCCGAGTCACTATTCCCCAAACTCTTAGACTCCGGCACGACCTTTGCCTCCGGCACGAAAATCGGAGCGCTCTTGGTGCCGGGAATGACAATGTCGTCAGGCGGCGACAGTCCTGAATCAAGGAGCACCCTACTCTTGGAACTGGACATGATCACGTCGTCCTGTCCCGAAGAGCCCTGATCTTGAGAACTGGCAGCAGATACGTAGATATATCCAGCCGCCAGCAAGATAGATGATAGGACGGCCAGAATTCGAATCAGTTTCATGTTGTTCCTCCAACGATCAGACCCCGTCAGAATCCACCTTAGCCAATGGAGTCAGAACGCGCCAAACGCATTCGCATTCCACGACGAAATGAAAAGGCAAATGGCGACAATGCAGGAGCTGCCTCGCCAAGGCTCGTTGATTCAGCCAACGAGCCAACCCACCATTCTGTTGCTTGGCGTCAGAATCCAGCGGTCATCGCTTTAATAGATTGGGGGAAGAAATTCTCACGAGCGAATCGCCTTCTGTTCAAACGCATTTTTCAAGAAACACTGGGTTTGGGCGAATACTGGTTCGTACGCTATCTTGAATCGCCGTTGGGGCTCGTTTACAACCCAACGCGTATCGGTCCATTTCCAGAGGGGGATCTTAATGGGACTGTTTGATAAACTCCGCGCTGAATTTGTCGACATCGTCGAATGGGTCGATGACTCACGTCATACCTTAGTGTGGAGATTTCCGCGGTATCAAAACGAAATCAAACATGGTGCACGGCTTATTGTGCGTCCTGGTCAGATGGCTGTCATGGTCGACCAAGGCCAGATTGCCGATGTGTTCGAACCCGGGCACTATGAACTAACCACGGAAAACGTGCCCATCCTGAGCACGATCAAAGGCTGGAAACACGGGTTCAACAGTCCTTTCAAAGCCGAAGTCTACTTCGTGAGCACCAAACAGATCACGGATCTGAAATGGGGAACCCCCAATCCTATTATGCTCCGCGATCCGGAGTTTGGTCCGATTCGAGTTCGCGCGTTCGGCACCTACGCTCTCAAAGCCATCGACCCCACGGCTCTGCTGAAAGAATTGGTCGGCACCGACAGCAACGTCAGTACGGACGAAGTCACGGAGCTCCTGCGTTCCATTATCAGCAGCTCGATGGCGGACTTGCTGGGCGAATCGCAAATGGCTGCGCTCGATTTTGCGTCGAAGTATCGCGAGATGTCCGAGGACTTGCGAATCCAGGTCTGCGAGAAGATTGATGACGAGTATGGGTTAGATTGCACGCAGCTGTTCATCGTCAACATCTCTCTGCCTGAGGCCGTTGAAAAAGCCCTCGACACCCGAACCAGCATGGGTGTCATTGGCGACATGAATCAGTTCCAGCAATACCAGATGGGCCAGGCAATGACCAAAGCCGCCGAAAACCCATCCGGTGGTGGTGCTGCCGACGGAATGGGATTAGGAATGGGCTTTGCCATGGC
>CAYYHV010000655.1:0-2591 GCA_964471695.1 uncultured Pirellulaceae bacterium | reverse complement strand
ACGCAGAGGACGCCGATGGGCTTCGCAAATTGTTCGATGAATATCAGTTCAAAGCCGTTTTGAATTGCGCCGGCAACTGTGCGCTCAAATCCTGCGAGCTGGATCCGGATATGGCTTATCGCATCAACTTGAATGGTGTTGCCAATCTGCTCGACGTGATCGGTGATCGCGATCTACGATTCATCCACGTTTCCATTGACCTGGTTTTTTCAGGGCGAGGGCAGGGCGGGCATTTCGAATCGGACCAAACCGACCCCGTCACCGTTTATGGCGACTCGATGGCGGCTGCGGAACACCTCGTACATCTGGCGCGACCTGACGCCAGCGTTATGCGAATCTCGCTACCGATGGGAATCAGTTACAGCGGCCACGCCGGAGCCATCGACTGGATTCAAGCAAGGTTCAAGGCGAACAAGCCTGCGACGCTCTACTATGACGAAGTGCGAACCCCGACGTACACCGATTGCCTGAATCGTGTGTTTCACTATTTCCTGAATCGCGATCTCCCTGGGCTATACCATTCTGGCGGGCCGCTGCGACTGAGCCTCTACCAGATCGCTCAGATCGTCAATCGAGTCGGTGGATACGACCCTAATCTGCTGCAAGGATGCTACCGCGTCGAAGCCGGCCCGATGCCTCCGCGAGCCGGCAACGTGAGTCTTAATTCCACCAAGCTGGCGGATGAGATTGGCGTCGCGCCCTTTGATGTGTGGCCTTACCATCCATGGCAGATTCCCACGGATCGACGCTGGCATTACGATCGCCCGGCCGATCAAGAACACTCCCCTGAATATCTTGCGACCGTCTTGTATCGAAATCCGGCGAGCCCGACGACTCATGCCAGCCAATGATTCTCACGTACTCGTTTGTGTCGCGACTTTTAACGAAGTCGAAAATCTCCCTTCGCTTGTCGAGCAGATTTTTCAGGCCATCCCGCATTGCCACATCTTAGTCATCGACGACAACTCACCAGACGGCACTGGCGTGTGGTGTGAGGAATACTCCCAAAACGACTCGCGACTCACGTGCCTGCATCGCCCTGAGAAAATGGGATTAGGCACCGCAGCCGTGACGGGTGTGCAATACGCGATCGAGCACGGTTTCGAATTGCTCGTCAACCTCGATGCCGATCACAGCCATAACCCCGCCGCAATTCCAGATTTGGTGAAAATGGTACAAGGGCAAGACGATTGCGATGTGGCTGTCGCATCTCGCTATGTCCGTGGTGGACGTATCGAGGGCTGGCCACTATTCCGACGAGTGCTCAGCCGTATTGTGAACAGCGTCGCAAGATTCGGCTTGGGAATTCCGGTGCGCGATACCAGTGGGTCATTTCGATGTTATCGAGTCGAGTATCTCGAGAAGGTCGATTGGGACACTTTCCGATCGAGCGGTTATTCGTTCTACGAGGAGGTGCTGTTTCGCTTGCATCGCGTGGGGGCCACCATGAAAGAATTGCCGATCACCTTCACCGACCGTCGAAGAGGCTCGACAAAAGCATCGCTTCGAGAAGCCTGGCAGTCAGGCTGGCAGTTGATTCACCTGACGGTCAATCATTGGACTGGACGATAAACAGTATCCGTAAAACGCGTCACGGCCGCGAAAAGCGAACTTCACGTCGCATTGCTCGCAGATAAGGCGACACCACGCCGACGCAGCGTCACACGTCCGTCGCAGCGACAAAATTCGATGAATTGTCGCCAAGTGTGATTCCAACGCGAACACGACAGAGGCAAGAATACTGAAAGACCGCTTATACACTTGTCTCATGACGTACGAAAGAACTCAATGCTCGTCCTAACGCGTCGCGAAGATCAAACCATCACATTCCCCGAATTAGGGATAACACTACAAATACTTCGAGTCGGCGGACAACAGGTTCGCATCGGAATTGACGCTCCGCGGGATGTTCGAGTCCTGCGCGGTGAGCTCACCGAGGAACAGGCTCTTGAGCCCCACGCCTTCCCACCGAAGAAGCTGGGGCCTGAATTTGTATTGTAGAACTCCCCCAGGGTGTTCCCCCGCCTGGTGATGCGAACAGATCGTCACTGCGTTACGATAATCGCATGAACGATCGCCACACCATTGCCCACCGGTTGTTGCCTATCTCTGCCAGCATTTTCATTGCTTTAGCTCATACGACTTGGGGACAGGCCAATCCCGCAGTACAAGTCGGGAAAGGCATGAGCGAATTTCAGGCCGGCAAAGTGACTCAGTCCATCAAGACGTTCGAAGCCGCCGAGGAGGCGGATCCGACGTTGTCGCCGTACCTCTGGCAACTGGGAATCAGTCGCTACTACGCCAAGCAGTTCGAACTGGGTCGCAAGCAATTTGAAATCCACCGGCGAGTGAATCCCAACGATGTTGAAAATGCGACTTGGCACTTTATCTGTGTCGCAAAAGCCAAGGGAGTCACGGCAGCTCGCAAGGCAATGATCCCGATCGACACGAAAAAAGATACGCGTGTACCGATGACCGAAGTGTACGCATTCTACGCCGGCCAAGGGAGTCCAAAGGAAGTACTTCAAGCCGCCGCGAAATCAAAACTCCCGAGTGCAGAAATGTACGCCCATCTATATCTCGGTTTGTAC
>CAYYHV010000654.1:0-2597 GCA_964471695.1 uncultured Pirellulaceae bacterium | reverse complement strand
GTTTGGAATTGCAACGGCGGATTGGCGAGTTCTGAATAGCCCATAGGCATGTCGAGTAAGTGATTGGCATTGTCATGTGCATCAAGAAGCTTCTCTACTGCACTACGCAATTCCGGTTGATTTTCACAAAGTCGATCTAATTGAGCGCGTCGATCAATCGCCTGGAGTTCAAAAACCTCGTCAAAGACGAGCCTGACACTCGATTTGGAGTTTTTCATCAATTGTCCTGCCAACACAACAAATTACGGGTGCTCGAATCCTAGTTTATCAAGAAGGTGGCATCGCGACTGTGTATTTTCGAGTTTGCGGGTCATTGGATATGGCTAAATTTGGATACATTGGTGAATTGAAGATCAATTCGATGAGACGAGAGATGTTCGCGCAAATGGGACGAGGGTTCGAGTCCCGGACGATTCGCACTAGACTTGCCATTTTCCGCAAAATTCGGAAATTCGGAAAGTTTTATGTCACAATCTTCCCACCGCGACGCAGTGATAGCTATAACAAATTGAACTGCGTCAAAGGTACGCGGGGCCTGGAACTAATTGGAGGTAAGAATGCTAAGTTGGAAGAGTCTTGCTCAAAGAGCTTGTCTGCTTGTTATTGGGATGTCTGGATCGGTTTTGGCCATCGATTTCGAGGTCGCATTTAACTACAAATCGGCACCTAGAAATCCGTTGCTTACGCAAGAATTCGAGGCGTCTGTGAGCCGTATGGCGGACAGTTGGTCGACCGCGCTCGGTGGCGATTTCACAGTCAATCTCAACGTATCGGTTGAGTCACTTCAGCGTGGAAATTTAGGCTCGAGTTACGCCAGCTCAGTCACGACTAACTACACGAACTATGTACAAACTTTGGGATTGAACGTCCCCAGTGGTCTAATAGGCGCAGGAACCTCCGCGCTTCCTGCGAATCTGAGCGAGCTAAGCGTCGCGGGGAACGTAAATTTGACCAGCAACTTAATTGAAATCAGCGAAACGCAGCTTCGAGCAATCGACCCGACTGCGGCCGATCCCACCATCGACATTATCCTCAACGCTAACATGATTAGCGGCGGAGCCGGGACGTACGATCTCAATCGCTACGATGGGATTGGGGCAGATCAATGGGATTTGGAATCGGTTGTTGGGCGAGAAATCACCCGGGGCCTTGGGCTTCGTTCAGGCAGCTTTAGCAATGGAACTTTCACGCCGACTCTTCTTGACCTCTTCTCGTTTGAAGACGGAACCGATTTTGGGCCTAACGCTGTTCGTAGCATGACGGCTGGACCCAATCGAGTTTACAACGATGGTAGGGGTGCGATTGTCCCGTTCGATGACTCCAACCTGGGAACGTGGGCGTACCAAGAGAACGAACACGGAATGGCAAGCGATCTTCTCCCTGGGGATTTCTTCAATTTCTCGACGTTCGATTTAAGCTTCTTCGATTTGTCTCTCATTCCCATTGACCTTCTCCCTGTCGATACGAACCTTAACGGGGAACTCGATTTTGAAGGCGATGACGGCGACCTCGCAAAATTTGTTGAGTATCTAGATAACATTGGCAATGTTGATAACAACAATCCGGCTGATCCTCTGATTCATTGGGTAGCCAATGCGTCATTTCACTTTGCAGACCTGATTCGAGGTCCTTTTGATCCTGGAAATCCTAATATTCAGTTTTCAGAAATGAAGGACAACGAAGTTGACATTCTGGATATTGACCCGTTCCTTGTGATGCACTGCGTGGTCGAACATCCAACTTGCTCAGGATCAAGCATGCCTGTGCCCGAGCCAAATGCGCAAGTGAGTTCGATCATCGGCCTGTTATGCTTGTTGTGCCTCAGACGACACGTTGGCAAAAGACAAAGCTAACTCTCAGATCCGCCAATCCGTTTGGCGGACGGTAGCAATTGCCGTGCACATTCGCCAGCCGGGTAGGTCACACTTACCCGGCTGTTCGTCTTTCTGCCTTGGCTCGTTCAAAACAAGTCTTATCTCACTTGATTCCGTAGGAACGTCAATGGATGCGACTCGAAAGTGTATGAAAACGCCCGCGGTAGTCTTGCGGGAATTCAAGTAGCGTCTGTTTACGCCACCGGCGGCGCTGACTGCCATGCAGATTCGGTCTACGATGATTCCAACGTTGACCAGCAAGGCAAATCCAACCACCTGAACTGGAGTTGATCGCCCGTTTGCAAGTCTCTTGAGCAAGCCTGATTTGCGAACTCGCGACGGGCCAACGAATCGTTTCGATCTGCCTAAATAGGCGTTCTATTCAAGCCTAGCTCGCCATCAATGGCCGATGCACCTGTCGTCGGCAATCTTTGCCTCGCCGTCAAAATGACAAAAGTCAGCGACTTGGGCACGTTTAAATCGTCCAAGCCATGGTTGAGGCACCCAAAAGCGGTTATCTTATTTCTTTCAACACGACGCCCCAGGCACGGTCTATGACGCCGGAAGCTCTTGCACGTCAGAACATCGACCGCCAGCTCGCTGAGTGTGGTTGGATCGTACAAGATAACGTCACGCCCAACCCCGTCACCCGGTTGGGCGAAATCGAGGCCATCAGCATCCTTTACAGCCGCCCGTACTCCGCCGGACTGCGATACGGCCAAG
>CAYYHV010000653.1:0-2606 GCA_964471695.1 uncultured Pirellulaceae bacterium | reverse complement strand
CATCAACTTGATTTATTTTGTTATAGAGCGGCTTGAGACTGACACACAACTCCTCTGCTGCTTTCGGTTTGCTGCCATCGTTACGTTCCAAAGCGCGTTGTACGGCTAATTGCTCCAGCTCGCGAAGCGTCATGACCCCTGACATCAGTCCACCACTCGCCGGGCGATAGAGCCTCGGCAGATGCTCTTCGCCGATGGGCATTTCGTCGCAAAGAATAGTCGCATGTTCGATAACGTTGGCTAATTCGCGTACGTTTCCAGGCCACGTATGGGACAACAGCTTATCCATCGCGGCCTCAGAGAACGCTGCGCCTTGGCCACCACCTGGCACAAAACGTCGCAACAGATGCTCAGCCAGTTCTGGAATATCCGCAATACGGTCGCGAAGCGGTGGGAGTTGCAGTTCAAAAGTATTGATACGAAACATCAAGTCCTGCCGAAACTCGCCGTCTTCGACCATTTTCCCGAGGTCCCGATGCGTCGCACACACAATGCGCACATCGACGAAAAACGATTGGTTGTCACCGACTCGGCGTACCTCACCTGACTCAAGGACTCGAAGCAACTTGGCTTGCATCGACTTGGGCAACTCGCCAATTTCATCCAAGAAAAGGGTGCCACCATTAGCGACTTCGAATAACCCTACACGTTGCTCATCGGCTCCAGTAAAGGCGCCTTTACGGTGGCCGAACAGTTCGCTTTCGATCAAATTTTCGGGCAATGCGCCGCAATTCACAGTGACGAATGGAGCGTCGGCGCGTTCGCTCTGATCATGAACGGCTCGCGCCGCAAGTTCCTTTCCCGTACCCGTTTCCCCTCGAATCAAAACGGTCGAATTGGTCGGAGCGACTCGGTCAGTCAATTGCCGAATCCGCTGCATCGCTGGAGTCTTGCCGATGACTTGAGGAGTCCCTTCCTTTTGCACCAAACGATGCTCGTGAGCACGACACTTGTTTACCAACGCCCGCTTTTCTTCGACTCGCTCGAGCAGCCGAATGATGTCGGAGATTTTGCAAGGTTTGGTCAAATAGTCGAAGGCACCTAATCGTAGCGCCTCAATGGCAGAGTCCTGCGATGCTTTGCCGGTTAAGACCACGGCTTCGGTTGTAGGAGACGAATCCTTGATTTTGCTGATCACATCGATACCGTACATCCCCGGCATATCGAGATCGACAATTGCACAGTCGTAGGTATTCATGTCGAGGCTTGCAACGGCCGTCAGTCCATCGGGGCAAACGGTCACTTGATACCCCTTCCGCGGAAGTTCCATACGCATTAATTCTTGCCAGGAACGTTCGTCGTCGGCAATCAGCACCGACATTTTTGGCTTCTGATCGGATTTTTTCTTAGGCGGCTTCGTATTGATAATGACTCTCCTTTTCACTCGCTCCGGACAGCGGAATCGTCACCGTAAAGGTCGATCCCTTGCCCGCCCCATCGCTGTGTGCTTCGATTTCCCCACCATGGTCCCGGACGATTCCGTAGGTGATGGACATACCCAACCCCGTACCTTTTCCGTCACGACGACGCGTAAAGAAAGGCTCGAAGAGGTGCTTTTTGACTTCGTCCGACATCCCGCAACCATCGTCCGCCACGGTAATCTGCGCTCGCTGACCACTAACAGAAACCTGTGCGGTGACGATCCCATCAGGTTCGAGGCTGTCCAATCCGTTCGTCAACAGGTTGAGCACGACTTGCTTTAGTTCCTGTTCATTGACGTCAGCAATGACCGGCTCGGTCGATTCGAAAACTATCTTCTTTTTCTTGTATTCGCCAAGGTGCCCCACCATGCCAACCACCGACTCGACGATCTGAGTTAAATCGGCAGCCTGTTTTTCAGTGTCTCCCATGCGGGCGAAGTCCAGTAACTTGGAAGTGATTCCCTTGCAGCGAAATGCTTCATCCTGAATCATTCTCAGGTATTTACGAATCGCAGTTACCTCTTCGTTATGTTCCTCATCCGGCAACGCGTCATCAGTTTGGATTACTTCATCCAGTCGGTCTTCCAAGCCTTCCGCGCAACCCGCAATGGACTGAAGCGGATTATTGATTTCATGAGCCACACCCGCCGCAAGAAACCCAACACTCGCCAGCCGTTCGCTCTGCGCGACTTGCTTGGCACCGACTCGAACTTTTTCATCGAGTCCATCTCGGATATCGCAAAACTCCTGAGTCATGCGGTTCATGGCTTCGGCAAGTTCCCGCATCTCATCGCGTGATTCGAGATTGATCCGATGGTAGAAATCGCCACCCGCGACTCGCCGCGACCCATGAAGGATCTGGCGGAACGGTTTTAGAATCCAGACGTAAAGTAGCCTTGCCATAACGACCAACAAGAATATCGCCAAGGCGCTGGAACAGGTAAGCAGTATAAATACGGAGTGGTATTCCGCCTTTACTTCCGCACGGAAATTCGCCATTCGATCCTGAAGTCGTCGCGGCAGCTGGACGGACAGATTCTGCAATCTATCGACACCTTCCGTGAATTCTGGGGTCATTTCCTGAGGACTTTTCACCCATCGTTCAAGGTGAGATACGAATTGATCAATCGAATTCAGGTGCAAATCAATGTCTTGCAGTACTGCGTTTTCATCGCGTTCATTGGA
>CAYYHV010000652.1:0-2623 GCA_964471695.1 uncultured Pirellulaceae bacterium | reverse complement strand
CCACCGATGTTGTCCCATTGGCGTTCTACTTGACCGTCAATCAACAACTGCATCGACTCGGAACCAACGGCCCCGGCTGCCAGTACCGTAACCGACGAAAGCATCTCGCGGTTTTCCAACCGCTCACACTGTAACTCAATAAAGTCCCTACGAGACATTCGTTCGCCCTTTGAGATTTGGGAACCCGTCATCCAGCAGAGTAGTATGAATCCGAACACGATGCTTCGGAACATGCTCGTGTGAATTATTGAGAAACAACGTCGAATCAAAAAAAGATTTTCTCGCCAAGGAGATGCGAAAAACAATCAACAATTGACGTTTGACCACACGCTCAAGTCCTTTTGGTTCGATTCAAGGTGTAAATCCCACACAATCCGCGAAACCAACGTTTGGCGCGTCCTTTGCAATGCTTTGCCCCGAGTTCGTTTCGCGATCCACATGCAATTTGAGAGAAGCCGTACGATGACCAATTCATTGTTAAACGACTGGACCAACGATGACTTTCATTCTTTGGAAAAGGGCGTAATCCTGGCGTCCCACGGGCTTTCCGACACAGGCCTGTTCTCCGACGAGAATCTTGCGAAGATGCTGGACAATCATCCAGACAGGCATTTGACGATTTCGACCATGGGTGAAGATCCCACCAAGTTTCAATGGATCGAAGGCGATCGTAACGGCACCTCTGGAGCCGACATTATTCGATTGGTTCAGCAAGGCCGATTGTGGCTGAACCTTCGCAATGTTCTTGATATACACCCCGAAGTCGCCAAAGCCGTCCATTCCATGTATGACGAGCTTGAAGCCAAATCTCCAGGATTCAAGGCGCAGGACCGCTCGGCAAATCTTCTGGTTTCCTCTTCGACTGCGATGGTTCACTATCACGTAGATATGCCAGTCAACATGCTGTGGCACATCCGTGGTAAGAAGCGTGTCTGGGTTTACCCACACTTCGACTATCGCTTCGTCTCCCAATCAGTCATCGAGAAGGTGTGTGCGGGCGAGCTTTCCGAAGATGTCCCATTCGACCCATCGTTCGACCAGTTCGCTTTGACGTTCGATGTCGAGCCTGGACAATTGCTGACCTGGCCACAGTTGACTCCCCACCGTGTCCAGAACCTCGGTGGCATGTGCGTTTCGCTTTCCACCGAGCATAAGAACCCGCGAGCCCGACGCCGCATCAATGTTCACGAAGCGAACTATGTTCTTCGAAACAGTGTTGGCAAATTCTGCACGAGCACGAACCCTGACGGAGTTTACGCTCAAATCAAGCAGTCTCTTATTCGCTCGGTGCGACTGGGAAAGAAATTTCTCGGCAAGAAGAAAGACCAGTTCGTTTACTCCAAGAGCTTTCAAGTCGTGCCATCGGCTCCCAATGGCATCGAGATGCTCGATGTGCAGACGGTCGTTCCCGAAGAACTTCAAGCCGTCTAGCCGAAGTTTCCCTGATGGTCAGATAGGACGAGTAACCTCGCAAGGGAGGGAACTCGTCAGATCAACCGATTTGTCGCCAAACTTCACTGCAAGTTCACGTCCAACACACGGCACGTCCATGAAATTTGAAGTTCACCACAATTGTGAAGTCAACGGGGAGCTCCATCAATGCTGGTCAAACTTGGCTCGATCACCGTTGGAACATCCGGATTGGTTATTGACTTGGTGGAATGTATTTTCCCTGGCCGAAGACGGTCGCACTCTGTTTCTCGTAGCTGTCTATGACAACGACGATACGCTTGTTGGAATCTCCCCGCTGTATCGGCAAAACGGGATTCTGCGATTGCTGGGTAGTGGAACGATATGCACGGATCATCAACAGCTGATTGTTGGAACCGACGATCCCAACACTTCACTGGCTCTCATCGAATGGATGTGTCGTCGCCCAAAAGATTGGAACCTGCTCGATTTGGAGTGCATCGATCGCTTCAGTCCACTCGAACTGGCCATTGATTCGCCCGCCTTTGAAAAGTCGGCGTTGGGACGAAAAACACCGTTCGTTGGAAATTGCCAAGTCGCATTACCGGCAACATGGGAGGAGTACCTTGGTCAGCTCAGCAAGAACCATCGAAAACGATGCCGTCGCTGGTGGCGTAGTTACTTTGAATCGGGCAGGATCACCACAGAATCCACATTGAACGGGTGGAACGAAGGCATCGCATTCGAAACACTCCGTGAACTTCACAATCAGCGACGTATCGAGGTGGGTGACAGCGGATTCTTTGAATCCCCGTTGCGTGCAGCCTTCTTACGACATGCCTACTTCGCGCTTGCAGAAAGAAAACAAGTCGAAATCAGCGCCATTAGGCTGGATGGGGAGGTGGTCGCAGTCGAGTTTGAGCTGATTGGGACCGACACGATTTATGCTTATCAATCGGGTATCGCAATGTCGGCTAAGGAACATTCGCCGGGCTCCTTGTCATTGCTCCATCGAATCCGTAGCGCTATTGAATCTGGCAAGACCGAATTCGATTTCATGCGCGGATGCGAGGAATACAAATCGCACTGGCAAGCCACGACAACTTCGACTTCGCGTATCCGCATTCGCCCCAAAAATCGTCGTGGACAATTCACGCATACTTCCAGCATCATTCTTGACCAATCGGTAAACCTGGTTCGCCAAGCCGTCGGG
>CAYYHV010000651.1:0-2628 GCA_964471695.1 uncultured Pirellulaceae bacterium | reverse complement strand
AACAAACTGAAGATTCGGCACAAATCAGAGCACGCCAGCTTGACGGATTGGCAAAGTAACAAACCCATTTTTTTCTGTCAGGGCCTGTCGTTTAGGCATTTATCGGTTTTCAGGATCACATCAAGTCGTTTCATCCTTGTCTACCGATGCACGCGTATTTTCCAATCCGTCAAGCAATATCGTGAGGGTAAGGCCGTGAAATTCAAACAGAAGTCAGGACTCAGCTTGCTGGTGGTAGTGCTCTTAGCCACAACCGTCGTCGCTGAGGACGTCAATGAAAATCTTCAATCGCTGGCGAGTGCCCAGCATCAAAAGAAAAGCTGGAACGATCGCGCCTTTAATCGGCATGTCGACCTCGGCTTGCTGCAAAGCGCCATCAACAAGGCCGACAGCGAAGCCATGACGTCGGCTGCGCTTCAGTTCCTCCACGCCGAGTCGATTCTCTTTCGCTCTCACAAAGCCGTAACAGCCGAAGCCCTGTTTACTCGCGCGATGAACCTGGCCACAGAACAATCCGATGCCGAGTCGATTGATCGACTCAGTCGCGCTGCCGAGGATGCGAAGAATGCGAAACTCAACTCGTTGGTAACAGCCGCCAAGAGCCTAGCGAAAGCCAGTCGCGGAACGTCGAGCGTCGGCGTCTCACCGGATGAGGTGAGCGTTTCGACTTTCTCACAAATCAACAAACTGGTGACTCGAATCCAGCGCATGAAGCTGATCGGCGATCCCGCGACGAGGAAGGCGATTGAAGAGGAAATCGCTCACGCGACAATTCCAGGAGATATCAAAAAACAGTTGATGGCGATGTTAATGCAAGGTTCGGGTGATCTGCCGTTCGCGGATTCCTTGTCAATGCTGGCCAACAGCAGTCGACAAATCCAACTACCACCGCCGCCAGGACATTCGGATTACTTCGACCCCGGGCCCAACGTCCTTCCACCTCCTCCACCCCACGGTCACGTTTCCAACCCTGCCCTGGCAGCATCTTTACCTGGACCGCGACCGGCGCAACATCAACAGCAGTTTCAGGGTGGCCCCAAGACCTTCACCCCCGGTGCTCTCGACCTTGGCCAATACCCCGGCAACAACGCCGGCGTCAAGAACGCCAACAACGTTCCCTACGATGGGCCTGACAACGTCCATGGCGAACAGCGCAAAGTCGATTTATTTGCCATGGGCAACAACACCGGCGTCAAGAATGCCAACAACGTTCCCTACGATGGGCCTGACAACATCCATGGTGAGCAACGTAAAGTGCATCTTGGCAATTTGGACTTTGGGAACAACCCCGGTCCTGATTCAAGTCAAATGGATAACGACCAACTCTACGACTACCTTTGGAACGAAGATTCGCCTCTCGGAGGAACCTCACGTTCTATCCGGTCACGGCGACATGTGGCAGCAAAACTACCCGCCGAGTTTCATGAGACTTGGGATGACAGCAGTTTCCTCCCCTTTGTTGACCTCGGACTGCTTGGAAGTGCCATGAACCATGGCGATACAGAGCAGCTGACGTCCTGTGCCTTGCAGTTCTTGGCAGCGGAACAAACCCTGCAGCGACCGCACAAAGCCGTGACGGCTGAGTCGCTATTCCTGCGAGCCGCGAACCTCGCCGCATCCACTGGCGACCAGGAATCCATCCAACGACTCTCAAAAGCCGCCAAGTCCAGTGGCCGTGACGAATTGAAAACCGTCGTCGAGAACGCCGCAAAGTTAGGCGGAAAGTCTCGCTCGGTGGCTCCTGCCGTCATGGTATCTTTGCTCGCACACCCAGCCGACTTTGCCCGCACAAAACGTATAACTACGGCGGTGAATCGTGCCCGCGCTATCGGTGCTGAATCGACGATCAAAGCGACTCGCATGGTGATCAATGGTTGCAAGTTGGACGGTAAGAAGGCCTTACTTCAGCAACTAGACGACTCAACCGAGTCTCTTCCTCATGCCGATTCGTTGAAAATGCTGGCCAGCGTCAGTCGCAACTGGGAAGACGAGCAATTTCCTCAAGAAGATGGACTTCAAGGTGGCGACTTGCCCGACGACTTTCCAGACGAATTGCGTGGAGAACTGCTCGGCAATGGCAATGATAACTGGAACGGAAACGACCAAGAGCCGTGGGGCAATCAAGACGATACGTGGGGCGACCAAGGCGAGCCTTACGTAGAAAATGGTGGCGATTCAGCATGGCCTCAACAGGGTGGCAGTGAAGGTGGTCAGCCCTGGCAACAACCAGGGGGTGAGTTGGAACCGACCATCGGCAACACTGCCGGCCAACAACCGCCCGGCAGCGGCTCGTCGCTCGATGCCGCCAGCGTGCGACGATTTATGCTGGATGGCGTAAATCGAATTCGCCAGCAAAACGGGCTGCGCCCGGTGCGAGGAAACGCGACGCTTGATCGAGCCGCACAAATGCATGCCGATGACATGGTTCGCGACAATTTCTTCGATCACGACAACCCTTCTGATGCGAGTAAGCGCTCTCCCACCGATCGCGCCCGTTTGGCGGGAGTCGTGAATGCCAAGATTGCTGAGAATATCGCCGGCGGTTACGGCATTCAGTACAAAGGCGGCTCGTTCCAGCCTCGAAATGGCGCGTACTATCAGAACGGACAACAGATTCCACCGCACACG
>CAYYHV010000650.1:0-2629 GCA_964471695.1 uncultured Pirellulaceae bacterium | reverse complement strand
AACAATCTCCCCAAAAAAATCTCTGACCTCTTCATCAACTTCCGCGGCCAACTCAAGCGTGTGGTCATACATCGTCAAGAGTATCCCACCAAACTCCAACTTCTGACCCGGCGCCTGCATGACTCGTTTGATCACTTGGATCATCTGAGTCAGGCCTTCCATCGCAAAGTACTCACACTGTATCGGCATCAGGATCTCATTGGATCCCCTCAAGGCGACTTCCGTCAATTTGCCTAGCGAGGGTGGGCAGTCGATAATAACAAATTCAAATCGGCTTGCTGCCTCGATCAAGTAAACCTTCAATCGCTCTTCAATCTCATCTTCGCCGCCAGCCAGCTCGGTCACGTCATCAAAGCTGCGGCTTCCTGGAAGCAAAGCCAGCCCTTCTGTACTCGTTTCGCTAATTGCATCCCCTAAACTCTGGTTGACTACCAATGGGTGTCTGCCCACAGGTTCGTGTCCTAAGCCCGAAGTGCAGTTACATTGTGGGTCCAAGTCGATCAGAAGGGTTCGCTTGCCTGCCATTGCCAGAGCCGCTGCCAGATTAATCGCGGTAGTTGTCTTTCCAACACCGCCTTTCTGGTTTGCTATGCACAGCGTTCTGGCCACTTTGAGGTTCTCACAGGGCGACTTGAAGTTCTTCCGACTTCGGACAATTCAAAATTGTAGGAGTTCAATCACCCAATTCGGAATGCCAATCTCAAACTGTTTCACGTGGAACCAGAGAAGCTGCGGGGGCTACTGAGTGCATTTGAGACACTGTGCACAGAATGCGTTTCACGTGAAACAGGTAAACCTGACAAGGTATACGTTTCACGTGAAACAGACTTCAGATTCTACATCCGTGAGGTGCAGGTGTGCTAGCAACCCTCACCGGCGGGCCAGCGAATCAGATACAAGAGTTCGCTGGTTGGTTCGCCATCGTTTACATAGATCCTAGAGTTCCCGTGGCGACAGAGCGCTGCCCGGAGGTCCCCCACTTCTTACACCAGGCAAACCTCTGACTATGACAGGGGATTGAATACCAGTCCGCTGAGCAGTTTGGGATAGAAGTAGGTACTCTTTGCAGGCATCCGTTCATTGTGCTCGCTAATCTCGCGCACATGATCCAGGGTGGCTGGCATCACCAGAGCCGCCAAAGGAAACTTGCCCCCTTGTCCCTGCTGCCCCGTGGCATCTCGGCCCACCGTGTCCCCAGCATCCAACCCCGCAATGACTTCATCCACAGAGTGAACGTACATAGGTTTCGGCAAGTCTTTTTGTCCCAGCAGATCTTCAACCAGAAGCCGATGGAGGATACTGACACCTAATCCTTGCCATTCAGCTGAATGGTCGCTTGCCAACTCAGCCAGTCGCTTTTGGCCAGCCTCGTTGATTCGTGCGACGACCCATCGTTCGTCGAGAGAAGTGAACAGTCCCAAAGTTCCCTGGCTGTCTTCCGTCGCAATTTCATCCCAAATCATCGTCGCCAGATCAGAACCTTCACCCGCGATTCTCGTATCGAAACAGCCGCGAATCTTCTCGATTAGATCGTCGCTGGACATCTCCGGAATGCCCCGGAACAGCCGATGCGTCGGCAACACGATCATTCCTGGGTCACTCATCCCGATGCACATCATCAACACGAAGTTGGCTGGATGGTCCGAGGGCAGGTCTCCCTGCGCCATCAACTCCTCACGATAATTGCAGGCGGTTTCGTAGCGGTGGTGCCCATCCGCGACGAACGTAGGCTTGGGCGCCATAATGGTCGACAACTTGCTGATTGTGTTCGAGTCGGAAATTGGCCAGAGCTTATGCACCACTCCCAGATGGTCGGTCGCAGACAACGGAGCGACTCCCATCGTGGCTTGATCCAGTATGCTTCGAACTTCGTTTTCCTCGTCTGGAAATACACCGAAAATCTGGCTGAGGTTCGTCTTACACGCATTGAAAAGCTTCAAACGATCTTGTTTGGCTGCGGAGTGGGTTTCCTCGTGAGCGTAGATCTTTCCCGTACCAAATGGCTCAAGCCGAACTCGACTCATGAATCCACTTCGCGTAAATTCCTCGCCCTCCCAAGTGAAAATCTGCTGATAGGCATAGATCGCCGCTTGAGGCTCCTTACTCAGCACACCTTCCTGCTGCCAGTTTTTGAGAAAGCTAGCAGCCCGCTTATATTTTTCGTCGCCCTGATCACCAGGCTCGCTACGATTCAAAATCAAGCGGACGGCGTTGGCCGGATGTCTTTCGTAAAGTTCTTTTTGCATCGCCTCGTCGATCACATCGTACGGCGGTGCGATGACATCGCTTAGCGAGCCAACGTGGCCAAGGTCGTAGCGAATTCCGTGAAAGGCTTGGATTGTAGGCACGATCGTATTCCTGCAAATTCAGTTCGTTTTCTATAGCCGAACCAATAAGTAGAACGACTCTCGCAAAGCATGAATAGAGGCTGAACGGCGAATTCCCGACGGAGACGGCAGGACCGATATAATCGTCAGAATCCATAAAAAAAGCCCCCGTAGTGATACGGGGGCTTCTCTGCTTTTCGTTGTCCGTCGACCGAAGCCGACTGGATTTGGATTAATAGCGGTAGTGATTAGGCTTGTAAGGCCCTTCGACGGGAACGCCAATATAGTCGGCTTGTTCCTTT
>CAYYHV010000649.1:0-2642 GCA_964471695.1 uncultured Pirellulaceae bacterium | reverse complement strand
ATCCCAAGTCGTTTGACCGTACAGGCTTGCCGACCATCTAAGGCGAATTGACACACCGCCCAGCGCGACGTACATTGCGTTGCTTCTGGCGTTTTTACGCTGGATGGAGGTCAGGTAGCTCAGTTGGTAGAGCAGTGGACTGAAAATCCACGTGTCGGCGGTTCGAACCCGCCCCTGACCACTTTGTTATCTCTCACCAGCCTATCTCTGGGCGAATTGGCGCATCCCTCCTTACGTCGACTATTCCATCGACATAGGTTTCCGTCGCCAAATGAGTCGAACTCACGTCAAAGACAAATTGATGAATTATCAATCTGCACCAAGCAATGGGGACGACGCCCCACCCTTCGCCTGATACCGTTTCGATTCCCTCAGCTCTCTTAAATTTCTGCAATAAGCCTACCAATTTGACTTGTTAGCTTGGTGCATGGATGAGCGTCGAGTCCCGTTCGACCAATCGTATTGTCATTGCTTGAGCCGCCGCGAACCTGCGGTGCCTGCGTCACAATCAAGAACGCCTCCGCAGTAGTTGCCATCAGAGCTTCCTCAATCTCCACGTCCCAATCCGGACAGAGCCCATCGACTCGATTTCGTCGGAGCATACCTTTGGCCGTCGCCTCTGGACGCAATATCAGCTGTTACTGAATGACACCCGGTCGTGAATCGCAATGTAATTTACCCCACTTGTGACGAGCTACTTTTCTGTGATGCCTAACACTGGTTGGCACTCAAAAAAACTTCCCCTGCGGCTTGGCAATTCCACTGCCTATACAAGGGCACAACCGCAGCCATGCGGAAGAATATTCGAAAACATGAAAAAGGTGTCGCAGATCTGCCAGTAATTGCAATTCAATATTAACAGGATGCCGTGTTCAACAAAGGTCCTCACCATTCATGTAGGGCGGTCGTTTGACGACGCGCTGTGATCCCCAAAATCCAAATATTGAAGGCAGAACCATGGCCAAACGTGATCGAGCCGCTTACGAGGCGCAATGCCCTGGCAAAGAGATGTTCTTGAAGAATGCGCGACAACTGAGCGAATCGACTCAGCGTCGAATTGCCTCCCGTCGCGCGAGGGCGTATGGCATCACCGATACCAAGATTCGCGACCGATCTACGAGGGAGATTCACGCCGGAATCGAAAAGGTCCACCTCGAGCCGGACTTTCTTCCAGCCAGCTTCTTGACAGATGGCAGTCTCAAGTCAGCCGCAGTTTGTCGCATCAGAACCGGTACGGGATTTGGGACGGGGTTTCTCGTCGGTCGTGGGCTCATCATGACAAATAACCATGTGATCAAATCGGAAGCTGCCGCCGACCAGAGTGTTGCTGAATTTGACTTTGAAGAAGGCCGACAGACCCGGCGAATCGCGATCACCCCAGATCGCTTCTTCATTACCAACCCAAGCCTCGACTATACCATTGTGGGGTGTGATGATCAGGGACTCGATGATATCTCCCCCATCAGGCTCCAACGGAACCCAGCGCTGATTACGGAACAGGAACGAGTCGTTGTCATACAACACCCCCGGGCTCGCAAAAAAGAGGTGGCACTCCATGACAACCGAGTAACGAACCTTCTTGATCGAGTCTTACGGTACCGTACCGACACCGAGCCTGGTTCATCGGGTTCACCCGTTTTCAACAACGCATGGGAACTCGTTGCGCTCCACCACGCTGGCGAGCGAGATCCCGATGGAACCGCCGAGAATGAAGGCATCCTCATTTCTGCAATCGTCAACGATTTGACAGAGCAATTGCGTGCCAATCCGCGGCGCAACAGATCAGATATCCATTCCCAATTGCTAGAAGGAACCGTTGGGACTTCGCCGTTCATGGGCTTCTTTGACACATCGGGGATTTTCGACGACAGCTCCGAAGTCCAGGTAGACACATTCACAGGGGACAGAGACTTTGCGGATGTCGGATTCTGGAATATTGAGCATTTCAACAATGGGGTAAGCGATGATCGTATCGGTCGGGTCGCAGACGTGTTTCGGCGACTCAGCCTAGACGCCTATGGCCTGTCCGAGGTGCAAGAAGGTGCACTCGATCGGCTTGTCGAAGAAATGGCGACGCATGGCTTCAACCTCGACTTTGAAGTCGAGGACGTTACGGGCGGCCAAGACTTGGCGATCGTCTACGACGCCGACACAACCACTGTGGAGCACCTTGTCGTCGATGATGACGGATTCGATGAGCGGGTAAGCGGCAAGCGAGTCTTCCCGCGGCGGCCGATGTTTGCGAAGTGCTCGGTATCGGAATCGGATGGCCGCACCGCAGAATTCATCATGATCGTCGTTCACCTAAAAGCGTTTGGCGACTCGCTCAGCCGAGAACGACGTCGTCGTGCCAGCAGAACCATGGTACGCGTGATCTCAGAGCTTCGAAACGACTTGGACTTACCCGTGGTCTTCGGTGGAGACTTTAACGAAAAGCTGACAACGAACGTTCTTGATTCGATTAAGAATGCACCCGATCTGCTCGCCATAACCTCCGACGATGCCGTAAGCGGCGCAGCCTCATTTATCGGAAACTCAAAGTCACTCATTGACCATATCGTCATCTCAAACGACGTGAAGTCAGGAATTATTGACGGCGATGATGCTGCCATCGTACGCCTCGACCGATCGGTTGCACACTT
>CAYYHV010000648.1:0-2658 GCA_964471695.1 uncultured Pirellulaceae bacterium | reverse complement strand
CTCCATAACTTCGTCCATCTCACGAATGTTTGACCTTTCTCTTCCTCTTCACGTAAAAGAGACTTGGAACAGAAAAAGGGGTAACCATGCATCGTCAATTCTATCTACGACCCTATTGGGTCATCGCTTTTCTCTCAATGTTACTGTGGCCTTGTCGGCTGACAGCTCAATTCCCCAGTGTCATTCAGCAACCAACGTTCGGTGTCTCGATTGACAGCCAAGGCGTCCTCCGATCCTTGCGATTCTCTGATGCAGAGAAAGTCGATGTCCTTCGTAAGATTCAAGCGGTTCGCGTTAAGGTACCCGATGGAGTGCAACGCGTATCGAAATTACGCAAGGTTTCTTTACGTCGTCTCGATGAAGCCCTGTCCGAGTGTCACGACCGTGAACAGCCGCCAACGGAGACTATGCTACGATTGGCTGGTTTGCAGAGAATTGAATACGTTATTGCATCGCCAGAAACCAAAGACGTGATCGTGGCGGGCCCTGCCGAAGGATGGGTCGCTGGGCTGGGGGATCGTCATGTCGGGCTACATACCGGTTTGCCAACGCTCCAGTTGGAAGATCTGGCAGTTGGCCTCCGCACCATCAACGGGGGAACGCATTGGGTGGGTTGTACTATTGACCCAACTCCTGATGCCCTGCAGAACGTGGTTGAGTTCAACCGCACCATTCCAAGAACGATTCCCACCGCAGCCCGCGGACGCGTACAACAAGCGATGCAACAGGGACTGACCAATGCGCTGGGCGACGCTACCATTCGCGTCATGGGGCTGAACCCTACCACTAGAATGGCTCGCGTACTCGTAGAAGCCGACTATCGAATGAAGCGTATCGCGATTGGCGTCGAACCTCCGCCGGTGAAGATGATGACTTTTGCGGCGGCACTACGTGTTCCACCTAACAGTCAGCTGCAACGTTGGTGGCTCACCCCTGACTATGAGGGGTTGCGTACCAACCCGACGCAGACGTTGTGGCAGCTTACTAGCCAAGGAGTCATCCTTCGGACTGAAAACTATCGGATTGGCCCAAATGGACAATTGGCGGCTGGTGCTACAGCACCGGGGCGAGCCAACAAGCTGTACGCCCAACAGTTTTCCAGCAAATTTCAGGACATCGCCCGAGCAGACCAAGGCTTTGCGGAATTGAGAACGGCAATCGATATCCTGATTGTTGCATCCATTGTCGAGCATACCGACATGTGGCAAGTCGTTGGCTGGCAGCCCAGTTCGCTGCTTGAGCTTGGTAAGAGAAAACGTCCCACCGCGACGAAAGTCCCTTGCGTCGTGAATACCTTTTGGCGAAAAAACCGCTTACTTGCTCCAGCCGGCGGAGGCGTCTCTATTAATCCTTATGATGCAATTAACCGGCACAGCGTAAGCGAAAAACTGCAGCAAGGACTGGTGGATTCCATCAACAAAGGCAATCCCCCCCCAGCGTGGTGGTGGGACTGAGCTCCCCACGCCCACGAAACATGTTATCGATTGCTGAACCGACAAAATGACTCACAAGAGTCGCTAACATAGTCGGTAAACCCTCCCAGATAACAAAACGTTCAGCGAACTCAATCTACGCGTCACAGTCGTGACGCTTGTTATCTTCAAAAGATCTTCAAACATCCCTATCTCTTCACATTTGCACCTTTTTGGCTTTTTCACAGTAAATTCGCTTGTTAGAATCGAGCGATGCCAGAGCGGCGACACGATAGGAAGGGTTCGAAACGATGACTGATTCCGTACTAAATCGCGTAATCGAATGTATCGCCATAACAACGCGATACCCTAAGCAATTGTTGACACCAACAGCGGACTTGGAAAACGATTTAGGTATTGACTCGGTGAAGCGTGTAGAAATTGTCACAGCGCTTGCCGATGAATTTCAACTTGACTTATTGTCGCAAGAGCGCGATCCGTCGATACGGACGATTCAGCAGGTCGGAGACTGGATAACAAAACATCTGGACTCGCCGCCGAAAACCCCGTTGGATAATCCGGGCGCACAAACCAACGGCCCAGTCAATGAAGAAATCTCGCACGCTCGGGCTAACGAAATCCCACTTGCGAGACCGACGGCAATCCAACCGCCTTCGAATCCGACCCCGCGGTTCTCGCCTCCACATTCAGCTCCTGCGCCTTCCCTCCAGCGAACGACACTTTCGCCGGCTCAACCAATTGACCGCAGCCGCATCCCACAACCATTGCCACAAACACAATCGAAATCGCTCGACGGCCGTGTGGCTCTTATTACGGGTTCGGGACGTGGTGTTGGGCGTACAATCGCACGAGTCTTGGCGGCTAGAGGGGCCACTGTCATCGTCAACTCGTTCCACTCCCGAGACATGGGGGATCGAACGGTTGCTGAGATTCAAGAAACCGGCGGCAAGGCGATTCACATGTGGGGTTCCGTCGCGAATCCGAAACAGGTTGAGGGCATATTTGGCGAGATCGAACGGCAGTTCGGTTTCATGGACATCTTAATATGCAACGCGTCCGACGGAAAACTCGGCTCTTTTACTGAGATCACATTGGAAGACTGGAACCGAGCCTTTCAAACGAACGTCACCGGCCATTACCAGTGCGCCATGCACGCCAGTCGATTGATGCAGCATCGTGGCGGTGGTTCCATCATCACTATGTCCTCAATTGCCGCACAGAGCTA
>CAYYHV010000647.1:0-2662 GCA_964471695.1 uncultured Pirellulaceae bacterium | reverse complement strand
ATGTTGATGGTTCCTTCCGTACTGTCACCCGCGCGAAGTACTCCCTGGATGTTCCATTGGGAATCGGCTCCCGCAACGTTGAGAGTGCCGCCATTGTTCACGTAGGCTTCGGTCGAATTTAGCTGGCTGGAGGTGCCGCCTTCGATGGAGTATTCGCCACCTTCAAACGAGAAGAACCGCCCACTCTGAGAACCAGAAATGACAAGTGAAAACTTGTCGGCAGTCGCTGGAAACGTAAGATCGTCGGCTCCGGTGGGTGACTGGCCGGGAGTCCAGTTGCCCGAGTCGTTAAAGAAGACTCCGCCAGAACCGGTCCAAGTCAGATCGGTGGCCGAAGCGGAAGTCGCCAGAGTCGCAATGAGTACGGTCGCGACCCAGAAAATTGCAGCATTTTGAAGATCGTGACGTTTCATCGGATGCCCCTCGAAGTGAATAAGTACAGGGAGTGCGTGGAAGCCTCCCGACACGCTGACTATTCACATTCGGAGGAATAGGCCGACTGTTACAGAAAATCTACAAACTAATTTGAGAAGCCTCTCCGGCAGTGAGTCGTTCGTAGTCCCGGCCTTAGCCGGAAGTCTTCCGCCTGAAGGCGGTACTACAAACATGGAATCCCGGCGGAGTTGCAATCGAGGAAAACATTATGAACGCGCTCATTTTATGTATTGACGTGTGCCGCAGTCGCCGAAATAATATGAACACGTTCATATTGATGGGAGCGAAACGTGCGAGTTACCGCCAAAACCAAAGAAGCCACGCGTTTGAAGCTGCTTGAGGTTGCCAAGGAGCGCTTCACGTCAAAGGGTTTTCATGAGACGACCAGTCGCGATTTGGCCAATGGAGTCGGGATCGCTGCGGGGACCATCTTCAATTATTTCCCGTCAAAAGAAGCCATTGCGATGCAGTTGATCGCAGATCAACTGGACAAAGTTGACTCGGCGTATAAGCGTCGAGCCAAAGAGGGCGCGACGCTTGAGGAAGATTTGTTCCTGTACGTCGCCACGGGATTGCGGCAGCTCAAGTCACTCCGCAGCTTTGCGGCTCCCGTTTTCGAAACACACCTGGGGCCAGCTTGCGGCGGCGATGCCAACGAGCTGGGAAGTCATATTCGCTCGACTCATTTGGAGTTTGTTTCCGGATTGCTCGCCAAGCATGGACGAGCCGAACCTGCCTCGGCAACAGAACTGCAGATGTACTGGCTGCTGTACTCCGGAGTCCTGGCGTTCTGGGCCAGAGACGCATCACGCAAACAGGAAGCCACGCTCGCCCTGTTGGACCAATCGTTCAACATGTTCGTGTCCTGGTTGAATACGAACCAAAACTGACCATTCAAACTCTATAAACTGAGAACTCTTTAAGGAACGTTTGCCATGGCGATCAGTATCCGCGAACTTATGGACGCGTTACCTGTCGTAGAGCAGGACGAGTCTTCGATTCTTGAGCCTTCCACCCAGCCGAGCCTTCCGGCCGACTCCTTCAAGCCCGTGCCGACCGGGCGATTTCGAAGGTTGTCCTTGTTGGGCGGGCTTCAAGCCAAAATTGCCGTCGCCTATTTCTTTCATTGGCTGCGAGGATGGTTCCAGACGGCTGATCAGCAGCAACGTGATTTGGCGGAGACGAATCTCCGGGCTGCTTTGAAGCTGCTCGATTCGATGGGCTACATGCGTGGCGCTGTGATGAAGGTCGGTCAGTTGCTCGCAAACTGTCCGGACGTCGTTCCCGACGGCATTGTTCAGACGCTCGACCAACTGCACTTTCAGGCTCCGCCCATGCACTTCTCGCTGTTGCGCGAAGCCGTCATCAACGAGTTGGGAGACGAACCCGAGTCGGTTTTTGCCGAGTTCGATGAAACGGCTTTTGCGGCTGCTTCGCTGGGGCAGGTTCATAGAGCTCGATTGAAATCAGGTGAGCCGGTTGCCGTCAAAATTCAGTATCCGGGCATCGCTACCACGATTCGTAGCGACTTTCGCAACCTGCTCCCGCTATTGCTGCCGTCCCGGCTGACTCGTGACTGGGAGAGTATCAAGGAACAGTTTGAGTTTGTCCGTCGGAGTATCGAACACGAAACGGATTATGTTCGTGAAGCCGAAACGCAAATGGCAATCCGGCAGATGTTCTACGAGGAAGAGGGCATCGTTGTGCCTCGAGTCTATCCCGAGTTTTCGACGGATCGAATTCTGACGATGGACTTTATCGAGGGCGACCATCTAGACCAACTGTTGGCGAAGCATCCTTCCCAGGAGCAGCGTAATGAATTCTCACTGAAGATGATGCGAGCCAGTGCCAGGATTCTGTACCGGGGACGTTTCAACAACGTCGACGTGCATCCGGGCAACTTTCTGTTCCTTCCTGATGGCCGATTGGGGCTGATCGACTTTGGGTGTGTCGTGCGATACGACAACGAGGCCGATTGGGCGTTATTAGGCAGAGTCAACAAGGCAATGCTCTCCGGTGACGAAGAGACGATTCGGTCTGTGATGAAGGAATGGCAGCGGTTGACGGACGATCCGCGGGATGCGGAGGCTTTACGGCTGTGCTGCGACTTTGCCAAATGGTGTTGGAAGCCGTACTACGGCTCGGGGCCATTCGACTTCGCGGACTCGGAATATCTACAGCGAGGCGTGAACATGGTTCAGTCGCTGGTGAAGAAGCGAGTCAACCG
>CAYYHV010000646.1:0-2665 GCA_964471695.1 uncultured Pirellulaceae bacterium | reverse complement strand
TGAGCAGTTCCGGATCGCCGGCTTTGGCGAGATAGGGTTTGGTGTTTGGGGCTGGCGCCGTTATCACTGCAGCAACAAACGGGTTGTCGAGATAGGCACCGGCGCCGCGAGTTTTAAAGAACGGAACGGTCGGGCTGAAAATGGCGTAGTCTGTGTAAAGCAAGGACGATTGTTTGCGGTTTGCATCGTAGTATTCCTGATGCTGGGTGAGGGTCGCGTACAAGGTGGAACACCTGCATAAGTCTTCCTCTTGAGCCTTTGCACCATTCAGGAAACCTCCACCGGGATTTCGCGCCGACGCGAAATTTAGCAATACGAGAGAATCCGATTCCGACATTGTTTGGGCGACAGTTTGAGTCGTACCATTGACCACGTCGATTTTCGGTCTGTCACCAGTGGGAAGTCGCGTTCGCAAAACTGCCAGTTCGTCAGGGGAATAGAGGCGCGATCCATCAAGCGATGATTTAATCGCGGATTCGATGGACACTATTGAGCCGTTAGCCGTGTACGTGCCGCGATCGATGAGGTTCAGGACTTCTTTCGCGTGATGTTTAAGTGACATTTCAGATGCCGGTGATCCTTGGGATAGTCGTTGAATTCAAATACGACACCGGTGAGAGAAAGAGGTTCGCGTCGATCCAACTGTGGCACACAACGAAAGGTTTTCTTGACACCGCGCTAAACGAAGCGAACGATGTCTGAACTCGGAAGATTGTACCACCTCGAGCCCGCGTAGCCAAACAAGGAAGGTGTTCCGAAGGCCTAGAGTAAAAACCATGTTGTGTGCCACTGAAGCGGGTTAAGATTTTCCACTCAGGTACATGTATGCCATTGTCCCGGCAAACCAGTGTAGCCCGCCAGTGTCAAAGATCATGCAGAAGATTCCGAACCCGTGGAGCAATGGGACCGACGCAACGAATCCAATTGACAGCAGCACAATTAGCGAACCAATTATTGGTGCGCCCGAACTCCATTTGAAGTCGTCACGCGTTCCGCCGCGCAAACGGTGAAGTGGGAAACGCAGAAAGCTGATGTAGATGTTTAGCAGGCAAAAGAAGCAACCAACTGTGAACAAGGTGTAGCCAACATACGCCATTTGTTAGAGGCCTGTGCACACAACGGAAGGTTTTTACGACACCCGTCCCCAACGGAACCGAAAGATGTCGGATCATCGAAAATTGTAACGAGAGAAAGCACGTTGAGCAAAAAGCGAGTGTGTGCCCGAAGGGCCTGTGCGTAAGCACTATGTTAGCCGTCCCCTGCCCCGCGATTAAGGCCGGCCAGCAGGTCAGGAAAAAGTCCAGCGAGCCGCACGCACGCGTCGCGATCAGCCTTTGATGGGAATGCGATCGAGACGATTTCCGGATCATCATCGGGCGTCAAGCCCGCGTCCATTAGATCGTCATAGAAGTCTTGGCGTTCACGCGTCTCGAAGACAGTCAACGTCGCGCGCGATTCGCCATCCGTGAAGCCCCAGTGGCGACCTTTGCGAGTAAAGGCGTGATAGAATGTCGGCAATCGTTGTGCTTCAGATTTAGTTCAAGACGCGGCGACGCCTGAGCAGGAGCCAGCCCAGCGCGCCAAATGCCGCAATCAGAATCAGCAGCGGGAATTCGACCGCCGTGTAGCCGTCACCGGAGGAAGAATCAAACCGGAGCGGTTGAAACGATTCACCGGGAGGTTCGGCGAACAGATGGAACGGCCCTAGTCTTAGCAAGTCGGTGTGCCAAAGCCCGGGTATCGGTCCAAGTGATTGCATCATCGGGTCGTTAGCCAAATCAGTCATGTCCTGATGCGGGGCAATCGCAACGTGTAAAACGCCAATGCCACCGCCAAGGATCGCATCACTCGATCCGATGTTTGTGAAAAGATAAAGACAGCAGCCCATGAAGTTGAGGAAAAAGACAAGCGTCGCGAAAACTGTAGCAGCGACGAAAGCCCAGCCGGCGAGGCGACGAAACGCCGGGCCGCGTCGCGGAGAAGCTGTTGGCTCTGGCGAGTCGTATGGACTGTCCATTCGGGGAAACTAGCGTCGCATAACGGAAGGTTTTTACAACACCGCCCTGAACGGAGCGAGCGATGCCTGAACTACGGAAATTGTACCAAAGCCAATGATCGTTGCCTAAGAGCGAAGGTGTGCCCGGAGGGCCTTGGCGTAAAAACAAAGTTGTCGGTCAGACCGCGCTGGACTGAATCAGTTTTGCCGCTTCCACTAAGCAAACACGTTGTACGCCATTGAGGCCAACAAGCGGACGCGAAGATTGAATCATTTGCATCGCTGCGTCGGGATTCTCAGCGTCACCACGTGCGAGAAGCAAAAGCGCGGCCACCAATCCAGTGCGGCCATGGCCCTGCGCACAGTGAATGTACACGGGCGTATCGGCCATCGCGATTCGGGAGGCCAGATTAGCCAAGGATTGTGGCGGTAACACGGATGCGTCAAGCATTGGTGCGGCGACGTAGTTGGAGACAGATCGCAATGCTACAGGTTCGGGAAATTCAGAAGTAAGGTCAACGACCGTTTGCGTAGCAACAGGAATCTCTGACGAAAGGAGGCGACGACCGATAAGGACCCCGTCGACCAATGTGTTGTATGCGGGTTCGCGGGAGACTAGACGAATTAGGTGCCATACGACCCAAAGGTAGAGCAAGTACGGAAGCAGAA
>CAYYHV010000645.1:0-2695 GCA_964471695.1 uncultured Pirellulaceae bacterium | reverse complement strand
TGGTGACTCAGCGAGAAACACTGGTTCCGTTCGCTTTTGAGCGCACCGAAAGCGGCGTTGCCCATTTGCAAGCCGCTGCCGATTTTTTGGAGGGTAAGAAAGTCGACGGGCATCGTGCTCATCGTTTTATCGATTCGGATCTGTACAAGGTGATGGAAGGCGCCGCGTACCTGGTGCAACTGAAGCCGGACGCAAAATTGGAGGCCCAGTTTGACGCTATCGTCGATGTCATAGCCGATGCTCAACATTCCAATGGGTATCTCTATCCTTCCCATACAACGGGTGTTGGCAGCTCCAAGAACATGATGGGAGACCGGCCGTATGATTTTGTGGTCCACAGTCATGAGCTTTACGAGGCAGCCGTCGCCTATTTTCAAGCCACCGGAAAACGCAAACTCCTCGATGTTGCTGAGAAGAGTGCTCAGCACCTGCACAAAGTCTTTTTCGAAGGGGACCCGAAGTACAACGAGGGCAAACCGATTCGACAAGCGCCTGGTCATCAAGAGATTGAATTGGCTTTGGTGAAGTTGTATCGAGTCACCGGTAAGAAGCTGTACCTAGATATGGCTCGCAAGTTTCTGGAGATTCGTGGAGTCACTTATGTACCGGAGGGTGAAGGCGTTATGGCGCCCACCTACGCCCAGCAGCATGCACCCGTCAAGATGCAAACTGAAGCCGTCGGTCATGCGGTCCGAGCCACCTATTTATATTCGGCCATGGCTGATGTCGGGACGTTGACCGAAGAGCCGGCTTATGCCGAGGCGCTCGAGCGCATTTGGGGCAATATCGTCAACTCGCGGATGCACATCACGGGTGGATTGGGTGCCGTGCATGGAATCGAAGGCTTTGGTCCCAAGTACGAGTTGCCCAATCGACACGCTTTTAACGAAACATGTGCTGCCGTTGGCAACGTCTTCTTCAATTTTCGCATGTTCCTGTTAAACAAAGATGCGAAGTATCTGGACGTCGCTGAAGCTGCTTTGCTCAACAATGTTCTGGCAGCGGTAAACTTGGAAGGGAATCGCTTCTTTTATGTCAATCCACTGGAGTCGGATGGCAAGTATCCGTTCAATCACGGTACGGCTGCGCGAGCTCCCTGGTTTGGCACGGCTTGTTGTCCGTCGAACCTTGCTCGATTATTGCCGCAAGTACCAGGGATGACATACGCCAGCGATGGCAACGATCTGTACGTGACGTTTTTTGCGGCGAGTCGCACACAAGTCGATCTTAACGGCGTCGAGGTCGGCGTCGAACAGCGGACGGATTATCCCAACAATGGGTTGATCAATGTCGTCTTGAATCCTGAAAAGCCGACTCGGTTTCGTTTGAAGTTGCGGATTCCAACGTGGTCACAGGACCGATTCGTCCCTGGTGAACTTTATCACTACGTTGGTTCCAAATCACCGAAATTCACGCTTGCCGTAAACGGTCAAGATCAAGATGCAGAGATGGATCGAGGGTTTGCCGTGATTGATCGTGAATGGAATGCGGGCGATCGTGTTCAACTGAATTTGCCGATGCCCGTTCGGTTTAGCGAATGTCATCCATCCGTAACCGCCAACCGTGGTCGGGTCGCCGCTACGCGTGGTCCGATTGTCCTCTGTGCTGAGGGCGTTGATAACGGCGGCGCCACGCAGCGATTCTTCCTCGAGCGATTGCCAGACTCCGACTCGACAAAGCTCGTGGAAAAATCGACGAATGAAGGTTCATTTATGCAGTCGCTCATTCCGGCGCAAGTGATAACGGAAAGCGATGCGTCTGTGGAATCAACTCTCACGTTGACTCCTTACTATGCATGGAACAACCGTGGCGTCTCGACGATGACGGTTTGGTTCCCGAAAAGTCGTTCGCTGGCTGACTATGACCCGACGGCTTTGCCTGACGAAAGCGACTTCAAGTCTGTAAAGGCGTCGCATACCTTCCGGGACGACACCGTCTTTGCCGTCGGCGACAAAGAGCAGCCACGTTGGTCGAGTGGAAGAAAGAGTCTGCGCTGGTCGAGTCGCCCACAGAAGGGAAAGCCTCAGTGGATTGAAGCCGCGTTTGCCTCAACGAAAACGGTGCGTAGCGTGGGCGTCTATTGGTTCGCTGATCGTGAAGAAGACGTAGCGCTTCCAGCGGAATGGTCGCTCGAAGTCAAACGAGGCGATCATTGGACTCCGTTTGAGCTTTATGTTACCGACGAGTATGGATTGGCCGTCAATCAATTCAATGTCGTGCGGCCTGCCGCACCGCTGGCTTGTGAGGCGCTTCGCCTGCGTATGACGCCGCAAGCCGACAAATGTGTTGGAGTTCTTGAGCTCGACGTGACCTTCGAAGAAGCCAGAACCGCCGAGAACTCTAATTAAGTCGTCGGGTTTTGCCTATGAGCGAGGATGGCGATGGGGAACGCGTTGAGTAAAACAACACGATGCAGGTGTTTCAAAGTCGCGATACGGCTGGTTTTGTTGGCGGCGTCGCTGATGACGTTCGCAGCCGACTTGCAGGCAGAATCCAGCGAATCCCACTACCCCTACAACCGCGCACCATTGGCGTCTACGCCCTATGCGGAGTTGCCGCTCGGCACGATTCAAGCCCAAGGGTGGCTAAAGCAGCAGTTGGAATGCATGGCTGGCGGCATGTCCGGGCGACTCGACGAACTCTATCCCCAAGTCGTCGGGGCAAGAAATGGATGGCTGGGGGGGGGATGGTGACG
>CAYYHV010000644.1:0-2715 GCA_964471695.1 uncultured Pirellulaceae bacterium | reverse complement strand
ATCGAGTCCCGAATAGTCGACTAATGTGGAATTGCAGCATGAATCGAAACGCTCCGATGAATGATATGGACGTATCAAGTCTACCGTTCTACCCCAGTCAATTCTACAAACCCACCTGCAATTGTTGCCGTTTGTTATCACTCCGCAACATGGCTGACGCATTCGCGAAACATACTTCAACAGATCTGACGGTTGTTGGGAGATTGATATTTCGACACGGAGGTTTGCCCTCAGAATCTCGTCATCCTACCGTCCCTGCTTGTGCGCGCAACCTAGATTTTGATGACGGTACGCTGACGCATTTCATAACGTGAAATCCGATGACTAAATTCGCACAAAAACAAAAACACCGAAAGAAGGGCGCCGCCACCATTGAATTGGCCGTGTGCCTTCCCGTGATCGTCCTTTTGGTCCTCGGCTCCCTTGAGGCGTGCAACGTCATCTTCCTTAAACAGATGGTGACGGCCGCTGCCTACGAAGCAGCGCGTGTCGCCGCCTCGCCCGAGGCTGGGTCAAACGACGCGGAACAACGAGCCGCCGACGTCCTTGAGTCACGAGGAGTCGCAGAATTCTCTTACTCGAGCAATCCGACAGATCCTTCGCTTGTTGATTCTGGGGATCAGATCGCTGTCACTGTCTCCGCACCCGCAAGTGCGAACTCAATGGTGAATTTCGGATCATTTAGTAGCACGAATGTTGCGGCGACCGTGGTGATGCAGAAGCAGTAACCAACGGCCGAATGCACGCATCGCGACTCTCGATATCGTTTGTATTGGATTGAATTTGGAGCCGAAAAAATGAGCAGCAAGACCAACCGACGACTCCTCATGAAGGGACGCACACGGCGCGGCGCGATGCTTCCTTTGATCGCCATTCTCCTCCCGGTCATGCTCATCCTTGCGGCTTTCGCAATCAACGTAGCCTATATGCAGATGGTGCGAACCGAGCTACGTGCCGCTACGGATGCAGCCGCTCAAGCCGCGACTCAAACATTGATGAATTCTGGCAACATCGAGCTGGCAAGGCTGAAAGCGATTGAGATTGCCAGACTGAACACGGTCGCTGGAGAACAGTTAAATCTTGAGCTGGATGATATTTCCATTGGACACAGCGAAAAACAAGACGACGGGACTTTTGCTTTCCAGGATGGCGTAGCACCGTTCAACGCCGTGCGTGTCAACTCAGCGAGAACGGCTGAGTCGGCTGACGGAAGCGTACCGCTCCCGTTCCAAGGATTCCTTGAGACTCGAATGTTCGAACCGGAAACATTCGCAACATCGACTTTCAAAAATGTTGACATCTGTCTGGTTCTAGATCGTTCCAGCTCGATGAAAACGAGGCTGAATGGAGAGCCCGACATATCTTATTGCGAACCACCGCCAGCCAATTCTCGCTGGACCGCACTGGCTGATGGAGTCGAAGTTTTTTGCGATACCATCGAAGATACTCCGACCGATGAACGGGTCGCTGTCGTTACCTATGGTGGCGGCTTCACAGTAGGTGCCGACCTGTTTTTCTGCGAAACCTGGTCTTCGGAAGCTTCGTTGGACTTGAATTTTTCAGGTGACACAGGGCCAGTCCGTACGGCGGTTCAAGCACTTTCGACAAGTCTCTGGAACGGCAACACCCACATCGACGCAGGAATACGCATTGCACGCCAGACGCTATCAGCCAATGCACGTGATGGCGCTGAAAAAATCATGATTGTCCTGACTGATGGTAACCACAACGGTGGACCGCTGGACCCAGAAGTACTCGCAGCAGTCGATGACGACATCAAAATTTACACAATCACTTTTAGTGCCGGCGCAGATCAAGCAACCATGCAAAATGTGGCTGCAGCGGGCGGCGGCTCCCATTTCCACGCAGATACGGCTACACAACTAGCAGCCGTATTCCGAAAACTTGGTGCCATCCCGGTCACCATGATTCAGTAAGAATCGAGACGGTCAGTCCCACGCGTTGGCGACCAAAGAAGAGAGACCACAAGCCATGATGTATGCAACAAAAACCTCTAAACGTAGAACGTTTGGCCGAGTCCGAAAAGGAAGTGTCGCGGTTGAGTTTGCAGTCACCGCCAGCATACTGTTCCTGATCGTCTTCGCACTTTTTGAACTCAGTCGAGTCCATATGATTCGAAACACCGCTGAGAATGCCGCCTATGAGGGATGTCGTGTGGCCGTTCTTCCTGGATCGACGAACACAAAAGTCCAAGCGGCTTCGTCTTCGATCCTCAGTGCACTGGGAATTCAGCCGTCCGATATCGACGTCGACGATTCTACAAGCGGCGAAGTCACCGTAAGTGTGACTGTACCTCTCGACTCGACCAACGCCTTCTTTATCACTAAATACACAATCGGCAACGAAGTCGTAGGAACGTGTACCTTCCACGTTACCAATGATATTTAGCTAACCCATCGCCTGGGCCACGCGCGAACCGCCGCTACACCGGCCTGCCTGCCAATTGAAAAAAAAGTGCGGTCGGTACCATTTCCCCTAGCCGATGATCGACGATGCGAAGACTCGGTCGATCAACACACCCAATTCTTCCTTGCGATCCTGAGCAGAGTCAATTGACTTGGGCGCCGTCGCCACTGGCATTGTGGATTCATGGTCCCGCACCGACTCGACGACTGGCGGCGTACCCAACGACTCGACCGACGATGCTACCTGAGTCGATGCTTGCCGTTCCGATGCCGACAATTCATTCACAAC
>CAYYHV010000643.1:0-2716 GCA_964471695.1 uncultured Pirellulaceae bacterium | reverse complement strand
GATTGGTTCGCAAGTCACAAACGACAACACCTTTCATCCAGAAGTGAAATTCCAAGCAAGCTTCGACGCCATAAAGATCGAACTCGCTTCGGGTATGCCGCCCTGATAAATTGACAGCTTTCATTTCGTGCATACAGATCTCAAAAACTTCGTCAAAATCCAAAATCTCCGTAAGGCATCGCTGCGTCGCGGTACCAATACACGTGGAGAGGGGGTTTTTCTTTGCTTGATGAAGACCACACATCGCTGTTCATGAAATGGCTGGATGCGCACAAAGCGTCCATCTTAAAGGTGGCACGCGCCTACACGCTTTCCAATGAAGAAAGTCAGGACCTCGCCCAGGAAATCTTACTGCAGGCTTGGCGATCCCTACCAAAGTTTGAAGGAAAGGCGAGTCCCGCGACTTGGTTTTATCGCGTCGCCCTACACACCGCGATGAACTGGCACCGTAAGGACAAACCGCGACGAGCCCATCAAAAGCCGCTACTGGAGGTACAGATTCTCGAAACGGATTCAGATACAGCCGAACGGATTGAACAACGTGAAACGGTCGAGCGTCTCTATGAGGCCATTGCCCGATTATCCAAGACGGACGCGGCGCTCGTGTTGCTTTATCTGGACGAATTGAGTTATCGCGAAATGGCAGCAGTTTTGGGTATCTCGCAAAGTCACGTGGGCGTGAAGTTGAACCGAGCCAAGAAAGCATTACACGAACTGTTGAAAGGAGCGTCCGATGAATCTTGATCGCTATCAACAGGCGTGGAAAGCCGATACAGATCGGATGCGAGTCACGATCGATACGGAATCGTTGACGAAAGAGGTGCGGCGCGGCCAGGAGACCTTTCACTCGACTATTTTCTGGCGAGATGTTCGCGAAGCCGGAACATCGCTGATCATGGTTCCCATTTGGTTAGCAATGGGTGTTTTCATGGCTGTGCCGTGGACGTGGTATCTGACGATCGTTGCCCTGATCTGGGTTGCGGCATTCATTTTGATTGACCGTCGCCGACACCCGCAACGGATGAGCGAGCCCGGAGAAACCCTCGTCTACTACGTGAAGGAATCGCTGCCTCAGGTTGAACATCAGATCTGGTTGTTGCGCAACGTTTTTTGGTGGTACCTCTTGCCATTTTGCATTTCGATCATGGCTTTCTTTCTCCATGTTTCATGGGGCAACTCGAACGATTGGTGGGAATTCGGACTGTCTGCCGGATTCTTCGGCTTGTTAGTGTTCGTGGTCTATTGGGTAACGTATCGAGCGAACCAGTACGTTGTTCGGGAGCATTTCGAGCCTCGACGCCAGGACCTTTTGAGGTTAATCGCGAATCTTGAAGAAGACGCGAGCGATGAAGATATCGGCGACATCTTCGAATTGGTTGCCGGAGTTGCCGACCCCATGCCAAACTGTAATGCCAACACCAATTGGGGAGAGAATTGGAATCAGATCATACCAACTTGGTGGACTGCAGCTGTGATCATTGCGCCCACATTGGGCGGTGCACTTTGCGGTCTCTATTCAGGCTTGTATCTCCCGCAATTGGAGTTGGGGCCGACGCTCTTTCAAACTGTCGTTGGAGCCGTCATTCCGTTTGAGATAGCCTTAGGATGGGTTTTGTGGAAATTCTGGAAGAAGCCGTCTGTCGCGACGGACATGGAATCGAATAATTCAGACGCGGAAGATGACCCTCAACTTGGCGCGAGTGCGACCCGGGCAATGGCCATCGACGACTCAACCGACAAGGCACCGAAGGCTTTGCCGCGTGCTCCGGCGCTTGTCATCATTTTTTTGATCCTTTTCCTATCGCTGATGGCAATCGTTGCCATTATCTCTTTCCGTCGGCAGACGCGTGGTCATTCATCAGCGAGCCAATCGACCCGGTTAATTCCGCCAGATTTTGCCGACATCAGTGCCTTCGGCGAAGGCGACATCGCAGTGATCGACTCGTGGCTGGAAAAACAATTCGCAAAAGCCGGCTACCCCAGCCTAACGGTAGCGATCCTGCGCGATGGCAAGATCGTCTACGACAAATCACTGGGCTATGAAAATGTCAAGGAGCAAACCAAAGCGACTTTGCAAACGCAATATCACGTAGCGTCGGTATCCAAGGCGTTCACGGCGACTTTGGCTGTGTTGTTACACGAGCAAGGCACGATAGACTTGGACCAACCTGTCGCAACGTATTTGCCCGAGGACGTGACCATCAGCACGACGTCCGACATAGGAGCCACTATAACATTGCGTCAACTTGCCAGGCATACCTCAGGGTTGCCACGTGGAGTTCCAGGCTTCGTCCAGTCGATCGAAGGCTACTATGCGTTGGAACCCCAACGACTTTACCAGCTCTTGAGCAAAGTCAAATTGGAATACGAACCCGACACGGCTGAAGAGTATTCCAACCTCGGATTCGGATTGCTTGGGCACACTTTGGAAACGGCTACCGGCAAGTCACTCGACCAATTGCTACAGCGGTTTGTCTGCGAGCCTTTGGCCCTACAGCAGACTTCCTTCCAGATGGACGACTCACTTCGTCCCGCGACTGGATACGATGAAGGTGGCCGAAACCAGGAAAGAACGCATTCATTTCGCCGTCGCCTAGCAGGCTCAGGTGGTCTCGTCACCTCGGTAGCCGACCTGACAAAATTCCTATCATCGCAAATGCAGCCCGGTGTATTCTCTGAAGAAGTTCTTCATGAACACCATTCGCGCCCGAGGCTT
>CAYYHV010000642.1:1383-2749 GCA_964471695.1 uncultured Pirellulaceae bacterium | reverse complement strand
GCCAGAGCATTCTGACATAACGTGACTCACTGTCCAGAAACTTTGGGGAGGTTCATACGTTGTCGTTCAAGCCGCAGAGAATACCGACTTTGATCAGTTGACGGAGCTGGCAGAACGAAAATACTGGTCTGGTGACTTTGAAGAAGAGTGTGAGGAACCAAAGCCGGAGTGGCTGCAAGACGAAGTGCGTTTTGACATTCAGGATGAACTTTAGCCATTAGGCTTCGTCGTCGCAGAGCATTTGAAGTCAGAGTGCCCAACCTTTAGTTGGGCACTGTTAATTTCAGCTTAGCGAGTCGAAACATGTCATCACTATCCACTAGTAACGCTACTGAGTCACTGCGAGCGAGGCTCGATAGTCGGCTAGAGCTCCGAAGTAGGCGAACTCGGCTTCGATCAGCAGAAGCTCAGCCTCCGCAAGGGACGTCTCGTAGATGTTCAAAGCGATAATGTCGATGTCGCCTTCTTCGAATCGCAATCGACCGAGTCGCAGCGACTGCTCGGTCAGTCGCAAATTTTCACGAGCTTGCTGAATTGAATTCGTTCGTAGGCATTCCGCAATGCGGAAACTGCGTCTTGTACCTGGCTGCGAATCTTGTCTTCAGTGAAGCGACGCTTTGCCGCGATCTGGGCCAACTTTCCTTGGGCAGCTTGAATTTTCCCGCAGGCGGCTCGGCGTTGCAGTGGAACTTCGGCGAGTAAACCGAACTCAAGTTCAAGTTCGGACTTATCGCGTTTGCTACTTGTTGGTTCGCCGACATCCTGTCCAGCTTCTGCGTACGCATCCAGTTTGGGCAAGGTCTGATTTCTGGCGTAACACAACTCGACTTCGACTTGTTGTCTTTGGAAATCAAGCTCAATAAGCTCTGGTCGTTGTGACAACGCTGCGACAATATCGGATTCGACTGCCGCTGGGTCGATGAATTCCGGCGTTGGGAAATCACACGGCAGTCGATCATCCGATACAACAACGGGCTGCCCGGTAGAGTCACGAAGGAACAGTGAAAGTTTGATTGCGGCTTCCTGAACCTTGCGGCGTGATTCGACGAGTTTTACTTGGCGTTTGGCGATAAATCGACCATTGTCAATTTCTGTAATCTTGGGGAGGTCGCCTTCTTCAACCTGCTTGATGAGGTTTTCATTTCTTCGACGCGCCAATTCAAGCAGTCGTTCTTGCGTTCGTACTACTTGCCCAGCCGCAACCCATTTCCAGTAGAGCTGGCTTGCCGCCAATTGCATCCCGATCACTCGAGACTGAATATCTGGTTCAAGTCGCATGCGTTCCAGCTGTGCAGTTTGAATTGCCGCACGCCTGCCGTCTATTGCGTAGCCTTTAAGGAGCGGTTGTTTAATGCCTGTCTTGAAC
>CAYYHV010000642.1:0-1373 GCA_964471695.1 uncultured Pirellulaceae bacterium | reverse complement strand
CACGGCTCAAATACTCCCCGACCAATCCGATAGCCGCTGTAGACTTCTCCGCCGTTCCATAATGGCCGCGCAAGCTTAACACCGTTTTGGTAGGTCTCATAAAAACCAAGAGGCTTAGAGATTGAATATCCCGATAGCACCGAGTCAAAGCTGCCCCCAAGTCGCAAGAGTTTTTCCATCAGCTGTCGCCAATTCAGCCAGCGCGACTTCCAGCAGTGGGTAGCTATTGGCTACTGAATCGAGTACCTCAGACAAGTTGAGCGGGTTAATATCCACACACGTGCGATCGAAAAGTGGAGCGTTATTTTGCTGATCTTCGAGGTCGTTATTCGACTCATCGTCCTTGGATTCGCCTTCTTCTTCGTCTTCATCTGCGGTCGATCCATCTGACGCAGCTTCATCTCTACCATCGTCGTCCGATCTTGGGTCGCGATTGCCCTCGTCTTCGGCCGTGAAATCGCCTTCGTCGTCGGCTACCGCGTTGTTCTTAAGGGCATCATCTGGTGCAGTTCTTGTTGAGTTTGTCTCGTTTTCGCGTTGTGACGTTGTGTCCTCCCCATCCTCCGGCACTGGCAAGCCATCGAGTTCGTTGTTTAACCGATTCGCCTGGTTTTCGACTTCTTCTTGCGCCGATGCGAGAACGATTTGACTTGCCGCTCTCTTACCAGTCTTTAACGGCACGTAGCCGCTGTGAATCGACGCATTGGCAACGAGCTGATGGTATTTGTGTGTCGCCTCATTCCGCCCGTTGACCGCGCACCCAGAAGCGAGCGTCAACACAATGACAAATAGCAAGCCAAGTGGCCTCGACAGGCAAAGCGGGATGTTACGGTAAGCCGACACAGAATCTACAATCCGAAGAACCTCAAAGCAGTCACTGCAAGCTGCGAATGCAACACGTACGCCCGCAACATCGAAAGGATCGGCAAAATCGCAATGACCAATACAGCTTGCCTTTTGGGGCCCTGCCTGCTTACCTGACCCTTAAGGTCGTGTGATTTTGGGACGCAAAGTGGAATAATCTCCAGTAAAGATTGGCCTTGTCCAAATGCCGTCGTTGGAGGCATATTGCTATTCAGCGGCAGGTTGAGTGGAAGGATTCTCCACCGTCTTAGATACGCTCAGCAGGAAGTTGAGCGCTTGCCAGGATTGGAATTGTCATCATTTCGTACGTGAAACGTGCGCAAGTTGACCGGAAAGGAGACCCACAATGCTCGTCGTATCTCGAAAACAAAATCAACAAGTTCTGTTTCCCTATCTCGGGATATCGGTACAAATTCTGAGGATCGCTGGAAATGCGGTTAGAGTCGGAATTGACGCTCCCGAAGAAATCAAGATTGTTCGCGGCGAACTCATGCCGGATGGTTTGCCTG
>CAYYHV010000641.1:0-2783 GCA_964471695.1 uncultured Pirellulaceae bacterium | reverse complement strand
ATCAAAAACCTGAATGTGCTGATCGTCGACTGTATCGGAAAATCCTACAGCGGCACCGGCTTGTCCATTGCTTCTTCGGTACATCCCAACGACTCGATCATTGCTCGTTGGCCGTCTGCGGTCGCCCCGTTGTGCGAACCCATGCTGGGGACGATAAACGGCTTGGCACCATGGTCTCGTAGCCAGTGGCCGGCTGATTTTATGATCGCGGGAATGTTGCAGATACCACGACTGCCGACGGTGATCGCCACGTCACCTTGAGGGACTGTCGTCTTGGTAGACATTGCGTCCAGCGACGCGCGGACAGCCGCATCGATATCGGTAATGGGATTCGAAATGAGGTTCTGGCGGACTCGAAGAAGTTTCATCGTCTATTCGTCGTCGAAATGAGTGAACGCTTCGGCATCGTCGTCGTGACGAGCACTTCCCTCAATTATATGTTGATTCGGCTCGTGGTTTAACCGCATTACGAATTTGAAGTCAGCTACTTTTGCCGGAACTTCGCTGGTGAGAGCATTTCGATCCAGATGTTTGATCCCGTTGAGACAGGTTCGTTCGCCAATTTGTCTTCGGCAATGATCCGCTCTTCGTCGGAAGATGCCGTTAACCTGACGAAGACTTCGCCTTTTAATTGTAGGAGCGTAGGAATTGCGGCTTCGTCGACTTGGGTGTCAGCCAGATTGATACTCTTAAGCTCTGGGAAATTAAGCAGAAGCTGCATGTCGTCGTTGCTTACCTGTGTTCCTGAGAGATCCAGCACCTGAATTTCCTGTAACTGGCTGAGTTTGGCCAAGCCCTCGCCGCCGAGATCGGAGCCGGCCAGGGAAAGAAATTTCAGGGATTTGAGCTTCGCGATGTGATTGGCTGATTCGTCCGTGAGTGATGGTAATTTGTTGTTTCGTCTTATGAAATACAGCGTTTCGAGTTGCTCGAGTTTGGATAGTATGGCGATGTCACTATCCGTGATCACACAATCCCAGAAGTAGAGCGTTTTGACTCGCTTGAGGGAGGCAAGGCGATCTATGGAATCCCCGATGTTACATATCGAAAATATGAGCGAGTCGAAGAATTCGAGGTCGATCTCTGCCAGCGATTGGGGATCGCTCAGATCCTGGCCGGAAAACTGGACACCCTGAACATCGTAAAGGAAATCCTTGGGAGCCAACTCTTCGACCCATTGGGGGACGACTAAGCCGTTGTAAATCTGAATCTGGTCATCGGCAAGCTCGGTCGGTTGAGGTTTATAGTCGACGCGAGTTTCGGCGGAGTTCGTCCACGGATTGTCGAATCCAATAATGGAGGAGACGGCTTGGAACTGGCGACGTGCGACGAAGGCTCGTCGGCCGACAAAACCAAGGACAACGCAAGAGACAGTCATAAGCAGCAGCAGCGATCGAAGTCCAAGACGGAAGTTGTAGCGAATGAACTGAATAAAGGCAGCGAACAGCAAAAATGTGCAGACAAAGGTGAGCAACAAGAACGATGGCGAATTGGAATCAAGTGAAACATAAAAGCTCACTAGTCCGGAGCAGATGAGCGAAACCACGAGCATTGTGGATCGGGAAAATAAATGATCTTGAGTCATCAGGTGAATTGCCCTCTACGTTTCAATCAACATAACGTATCAGTCGCATGTTCAATCAGCCAAATTGTTAGAGGGGACTGCGAGTTTCAACGATTCGAGCTAAGATACGCGGTTTTTGGGCTCTGGGCCGTGGCGCGCTCGTGGTTTTGCTCGGCGAATCATCGTTCCGTTCTGGTGTCCATGATGGCGAACGCCAACGTGCGGGTTGCGTAGAAGGAGAAAGCCATGAACAAGCAATGGACGCTGGCGTTGGGCCCCCTTGCGGCCATCCTGTTGGGAATCGGAATGCTCCTGGCTGGCTTCAGTTCAGCGATTGCCTGGACCGTCGGCGTAACCGTGATCTGTGCAATGTGGTGGGTCTTCGAGCCCATTCCGATTCCGGCGACATCGTTAATTCCGTTGGCGGTGTTACCTCTCGTGGGTGTGCTGCCGGCGGCAGAGGTATCGGCGGCTTATGGAAACAAACTGATACTGCTGATGCTTGGCGGATTCATGTTGTCCGCGGCGATGGAACGCAGTGGAGCGCATCGCCGAATTGCGCTGAACATGGTGGCTGCGTTTGGCGGAACGAGTGGCCGACGATTGGTGTTCGGATTCATGGCGGCCAGTGCACTTCTGAGCATGTGGATTTCGAATGCCGCAACAACGTTGATGCTGTTGCCGATTGCAATGGCGGTGATCGACCAGACCAGCGATCGGCGTTTAGAAGTCAGTTTGTTACTCGGAATTGCCTACGCCGCGAGTGTCGGCGGTGTTGGGACGCCGATTGGGACGCCCCCGAATCTGGTGTTTATGCAGGAGTATGCAAAGACGACGGGAGTCGAACCTGCGTTTACGGACTGGATGAGTTGGACGCTACCTGTTGTTATGGTGATGGTGCCCTTGATAGGGCTTTGGTTGACTCGAGGGTTGAAGGGGCTGGAGCCAATTGAGTTGCCAAGCCCAGGGAAGTGGCGAGCCGAAGAGGTTCGGACGCTCGCCGTGTTTTCGATTGCGGCGGCTCTGTGGGTGACTCGCAAACAGCCGTTTGGAGGTTGGAGCGGTCAACTGGAAATGCTTGGCGGTGCGCAAGACTTTAGCGTCGCTCTTGTAGCGGTGGTCGCCATGTTTCTGATCCCCAATGGGAAAGGCGAGAAGCTTTTGGACTGGGATACGGCGCTCTCAATTCCTTGGGGAATATTGATATTGTTTGGTGGCG
>CAYYHV010000640.1:0-2800 GCA_964471695.1 uncultured Pirellulaceae bacterium | reverse complement strand
CCGTCCGATTGGAAGTCGTCGGATCAGCGACCAACGATCGTCTTCTTTTTTGGTGGCGGTTGGGTTGGTGGTACTCCAAGTCAGTTTTATCCACAAGCCAAACACCTTGCACAGCGCGGTATCGTTGCCATCAGCGCGGAGTATCGGACTCGTCGCTCACATGGCGTTAAGCCCTATGACTGCGTTGCGGATGGCCGCGATGCCATTCGCTGGGTACGTACAAATGCGGAGCAATTGGGTATCGACCCGTCAAAGATCGTGGCCAGCGGTGGTTCAGCCGGTGGGCATGTAGCGGCGTGTACTGCGATTCGCAGCAGCGAATCGGCTTATGCACCGGCGAGCCATGTTCCCGTTGCGCTGGTGCTGTTCAATCCGGTGATCGATACGTCACCGCGAGGCTACGGGCATAAATCGCTGGGTGAAGCATGGCAGTCGATTTCGCCGGTACACCAAGTGGATGCCAAGATCGTGCCTAGCATTGTTTTTCACGGAGTCGATGATCCAACCGTACCCATCTCCAATGCACGGGCTTATCGAGATGCCGTCAAAAAGGCGGGTGGAAGATGCCAATTAGTCGAATACGCCGGTCAGAAGCACGGTTTCTTCAACTATGGCCGTCCGAGCTATGCGGACACGATCAAGAAAATGGACGCCTTTCTCGATTCGATTTGGAGCCAGTAATCGAATCGTAGCACGCCGTGCCCACTCAGCCCCGCTGGCGACTATTCGGGTTTGATGGCTGCAGGGATCTCTTCACCGGCTGGAATGAATTTCATGGAAACGGAATTGACGCAGTGGCGAATGTTCTTGTCCGTCAGGCGTTCCCCCTCGAAGACATGGCCGAGGTGACCTTGGCAATTTGCACAAACGATTTCGACGCGTCGCCCGTCGGCATCGGGATGTCGCTCAACGGCGCCCTCAATTTCGTCATCAAACGCTGGCCAGCCACATCCGCTGTGGAACTTGTGCGACGAATTATAGAGCGAGGCATTGCAGCGTTTGCAGATGTAAACGCCCTCTTCCTCCAGATCGGTATACTCGCCAGTCCCGGCGCGCTCCGTGCCCTTTTTGATGAGTACGTATTCTTCGAATTCAGAGAGTTCGTTGTATTGAGTCATCGTAGTTTTTTTCACTGGTTCGGTTGCCAAATCCGTGCTGTTGGTGCTCTTGGAGCAACCAGCGAAGGCAATGAATAATGGGAACAATAAAATGAGCAGGCGTCGCATGCCGTGATCCTCTGTGGTTGTTGTACCGACGTGCTACATTATAGCGATGTTGAATCTATGAAAAGTGGTTGATCTTCAATCTCATCCCACCGCTGCTCGTCTTCCTCATTCGCTTTGTGCTGTGACTCGGGTTGCGGCAGTAGAATGGGAGTCGTTGCAGACGGGGTACCGACGGCCAAGTTCCGTTGGTGTCATACGGCCGGTTGCCCATCCGAACACCAGTCGCCAGTTTCGCAAGGTTTGCCGAATGATGCCGTTCTTCTTCCAACGGCGGGCATCGACAACCAGAGGCCCGGGGAGCAGGTGAGGACGATTGTGGCGTTGCAAAGTCCGCATGAGCTGAAGGTCTTCCATGATTGGAATCCTGGGAAATCCACCCGCCGATTCAAATAACTCACGAGCGATGAAGATTCCCTGGTCGCCATAGGGAGTTCGTAACCATAGAATTCTCGCCGCGTTGCCAATTTCCAGGGCTCGAAACAATAAGCCGCTAGCGGCAATATGTTGACGAAATCCGCCGATCCTGGCTGCACGCGTTTCAAACGCGTCGGCGATCTGATCCAATGCAGTGGACGGTAAGCGACAATCGGCATGGAGGAAGAGCAAGATGTCGCCGGTGGCTTCGGCAGCGCCGGCGTTTTGCTGAAAAGCCCGACCTTTTTTGCTGCATACGACTTGGACATTCTGTGAGGAGGCGATTTCAATCGTGCGGTCGTTGCTGCCACCGTCAGCGACAATGATTTCCCATGGATTGGACGCGACGGCTGATTCAATACAATCAGCGATATTCGACTCTTCGTTGAGAGTGGGAATAATTATCGAGACGTTCACGGTATTTCCTGACAATGGACGACAACTTCGCCTTCCACGCTATACGATTTGCAGCCAAAAGGCGAGGTCCGACAATTCTGGTGGGGATTTTGTACGCCGCACTACAAACGCCAAAATCAACGAATTCGCTGCATCACGGACCTAAGGAACATAACAAGATGAAGTACCTTTCAACTACGAGCATGATGATCGCGTGGTCATTCATCTTCGGCTGGCAGACTCTGCAGGCTCAATCTGGGTTGGTAAAGACACGAATGATCGGGTCAATCGAGCGATTGGATGATGCAATCAACGATTTGATCGATGAGGACGCCGAGATCGAACTCCTCGCAACTGGTTTCAAGTGGAGCGAGGGCCCGGTGTGGATTAAGGGTGACGGTGGGTTTGTTATCTTCTCTGATATTCCCAGAAACACCATCTGGCGCTGGGATGAGAAGAATCGATTGACGAAATACTTGTCGCCCGCCGGTTTCACTGGGCCCAATCCGCGCGGCGGCGAAAGTGGCTCGAACGGCTTGGCTTTGGATGCCAAGGGGCATTTAATCCTCTGCCAACACGGCGATCGTCGGGTGGCGAGAATGTTGGCGCCGGTGACCCAGCCAAAACCTGAATTCGAAACCATTGCTGCGAAATGCGACGGCAAACGATTCAACAGCCCCAATGACGTTGTGATTCACTCAAGCGGCTCGATGTACTTTACCGATCCGGCTTATGGGATGGAAAAGGGATTCGAAGACCCCAAG
>CAYYHV010000639.1:0-2835 GCA_964471695.1 uncultured Pirellulaceae bacterium | reverse complement strand
ACTCGCAACTTGTTGAGTACAAACGCTTGAATGGCTTCGGGTGGATACTGCCGCCCACCCAAGTCTTGCTTAAAGTAACGAAACCCCAATGACCGTTTCGCGCATTGAGCGACTTGATCGGCTTCGGTCGCCAATGCCTTGATGGCTTCTTTGCCCACAACCACTTGGTCGCCTTCGAACAGAACGGCACTCGGCGTGACCTTGTCCCCCTCTGCATTGATCAATGTCTGCGGTCGCTTCAGATCGTCCAACCAGGCAATCGCCGAGTTCGTAGTTCCAAGGTCGATTCCGACGGCCGGGTGTTGTGGTTTGTCGCTCATACGGTTTCCGAAAAATCATCGAGGTGAAGTCTTCATTCTAGACGTTGCCTCGAATCACTTGAAGCTGTAGCACGACTCGTACTCGCTGGTGCTGATAACACTTGGCAACATACCTGGGTGCGGAACTACGGCCCCCAAACGCTACGCTGTTGGCTTGTGGCCCAACTTGCCCAGCACGGCTTCGAGCATCGCTTCAAACGACTTGAAGCCGTGCCCTGAAGCGACTATCTGTTTCCAGGTATTCACCTTGGACTCGGACAGACTATCGCCGCGCTGCAACTCGATTCGCATCTCACTATCCGTATCCGAGACACGCAATTCGACTCGCAGCCGACCATTGCTGCCGTAGGAATACGTCACCTCTAAAGGGTGTCCCATTGGCAGATCAGGAATGTTTCGCAGCACCGCCTTGCCAATCAGAATGCACTCGCTTGGATCAAGGCTCTCTCCCTCCAGAACCTTGAGCATAATGGATTGCTGATTCTCCTTCTTGGTAACGAACTTCGACGTCGCTTTGGTTGGCAGCGGTGTATTCCGAGGAATCAAAATCGCGTTCTCATTGCGTCCCGTCGCAACATCCACACCTTGAATTCCAAGGCTGTGGGAATTGACATCCACAATCCGGAAAGACAACGGAAACTTGTTCTTGCCACGATCCGAAAGCAGGTACGACGCGTAGATCGCCGCACCTCGAGCAACGGCCTCATCTGGATTCACGGACTGCTCAGGCACCAACCCGGACAGCTCGTTGAGTTTCCGGCCGATCATCGGCATGCGTGTTGCGCCACCTACCAAGATCAGTCGATCAATGTCTGTCCATTTCAAACCGGATTGGTGGAGAACTTCGCGAGTCGTATAGGCAGTCCGCTCCAACAAAGCGGCTGTCAATCCTTCAAACTGCGCCCGTGTCATATCGACTTCGAGCGATTTGCCTTCATGGGTGACGCGCATTAATGCATGCTGCCGCACCGTCAACGTGTGTTTGGCATCTTCGGCCTGTCGATGCAGTCGCGCTCGAGCCCGTGGATCATCACGCGGGTCAATGCGATGCACATCTTCGAAACGTTGAGCCGCAAAGGCGGCGATATGATTATCAAAGTCGCGGCCCCCTAGTTGCACGTCGCCATCCGTCGCCAACGTGACAAACTCGGTCGGGCGCAATTCGATCACCGTTACATCAAAGGTGCCACCACCCAGATCAAAGACAAGCACGCGCTGCGTTTTCGCAACGGTGCCAACGGGCGATAAATAGCCAAGCTGTTCGCCAAAAGCCAGCGCAGCCGCGGTCGGTTCGTTAACGATATCGAGCACTTCAATCCCGGCCATGCGCCCCGAGTCCATCGTGGATTTTCGGCGGCGCTCATCGAAGAAAGCCGGTACCGTAATCACCGCGGCGAAATCTTCGCCCAGTCGCCGTTTGGCAACGGCATTCAAATGCTTCAGTATGTAGGCCTGAATCAGTTCCGGAGGCACCGAGCGTCCGCGAATGGGCCGATTGTAGAAAGGCTTGCCAACATCTCGTTTCGCCGCATCGGCGATGAGCTCCGGCACAAACAACTGCGACTTGACCGCCTCTTGTCCAACGACAATTTCATTGTCGTCAAAATGCACAACGCTCGGTGTTAATACACTGGCGAGTTCATCCTCCATCATCTCGCTGCGTCCGGCATCGGAAATCATGGCAACGGCCGAATTGGTCGTCCCCAAATCAATCCCGACGGCGTGAATCCCTGTTCGACTTGATCCGGTCACCTGTCAAAACCTCACGATTGAAGCGGTCGTAGCAGCACGCTTCCACTCTACGTCGACGACTGCGGTTCCGCAACGACGCATCGCATACAACCATCCCAACCGATGGTTGCTCACCCGTCAGCTTTCCACAAGCGGAACAGTCGCATGGCTGAAAGGAAGCATCATTTGGGTTAGGAAAACTTTCCGTAACAGGTTCCCGTTGTGTATCGAAACGGACAAAGTGGCTCCAAAAAAACATCTTGATTCTTCTTCACCAAACGCCGATGAATTCGATTGCCACTACGGACGGCTCTACGGTATGACAAGGAAGGTCAACTACACCTTTCACCGAAGAGAAGAACGATGCCCGTAGATTTCATTCACACCGTTATGGCGTTTTCATTCTTTGCCGTCATGCTCCTCGTCGGGCAAATCATCATGCGGCCGCCATTGCGTTGCCAGACCTTCCACGAAGAAGTCCGCTCGTAGTCCATCCAACGACTCATTCGTCAGCCTGCGGTTCACGATACCAAAGTAAACTGAACACAGCGATCATCACCAACGCGATGAATTGATAAGCCGTCAGCCCGAACGCCCAACGAGCCTCGGGACGGATAAACTCAGTGAACAGTCGATAGACAGCGTAAGCAATGATGTAGAGCTTGATCAGGTTGCCCCGAAACATCCCCCGCCCGAGCAAGTACGCCAGAACGCACGCCCCCGAAAAATGAAATAACGACTCGTATAGCTGCGTCGGATGGCGCCTCAACAGGTCGATATCTGG
>CAYYHV010000638.1:0-2855 GCA_964471695.1 uncultured Pirellulaceae bacterium | reverse complement strand
ATCATAGACGGGCCGCCAGCAGACTCGTCTCCACGAGCTCTTTGCTGAGTCGAATTCCCAGATCCAAAATCCAAACTGAGGATAACCATGGCCAAGCGAAACGGCGCCGGGCGAAAACATCAACGGCGAAACTCGCTGCGAAAAAACCGACTGAGCGTTGAAAGCCTCGAACAACGGGCGATGCTGACGACTTTCGTAGGTACGACGTTTGACGATCCGGCAGCTCTCACGCTTAACTCGTCCACACTGAACCTGGGACATACAGCAGGTAACGCTATCGGCAGAGACACGGAGGTCATTGGGGAGAACTGGGAGTCGGCCGACCTGCAAGAATTGGCGAACATCATCCAAATGATGGGAGGCAATTCTGCCCTTCGCGGTACGCCGGCAGAAACCGAGGTTACGCTGGTAGATGGTACTTTGACGGTCAGAGACATCAACGGTGGCATCAGCGATGACTTCATTATTGCTATTTATGACGGCACGGAATACCGAATCACCAATAGCAACGTTATCGACGCCTCTTCAATTCCCGGATCGACCGGATCGGGGACGAATCAGGTGACAGTTCCCGCAACGGGTGTTACCGGATTGGACGTACAATCGCTCGGCGGTAATGACGATGTGTTGTGGGTTAATAACGCAGAGGTCGACTATTCCATTGGCGGAGTAACAATCGACGGGGGCACGGGCGACGATCAAATGAGCTTCAGCACCGATGCACCCGTAAATATGGGCAATTCCGACTTCGCTGTTACATCAGCCGGGAGCGCCTCAGTCCGCGGCGATGGGCTGATCAACTTAGTCGATGGCGATCTTACCGTAAACGCAAACCAAGGTGCCAGGTTCGGCGCCACCGTCGACTCCACCGGCATGGGCGACGTGATGGTGATTGGTCGTGGTAGCGGTTTTGGTTACGGTGTTTATTTCACCGGTCAAATTACGTCATCAGGAAGCGGACCCAATGCGGGCACTATTACGCTGGACGGTGATGGTCCTCGCGGGGTTTCACTTGAGCAGCCAGACACCTACATAACTAGTGTCGACGGTGACATCACGATTAACGGAGTGGCCGACAACGGCACCGCTTTCGAAGGTAGGTATGGCATTAGATTCAGTGACATCGATCGGATCGAATCTACTGGAACAGGCGCGAACGCGGCGAAAATCACACTGAATGGGACTGCTGGAGACGGCGACCTCAATAACGCTGGTTTATTGATAGAAGATGTCAATATCACCAGCGCCAAGGGGGACATCAACCTGATCGGAACCGGTGGAGACGCTGATCCGCTTTCCTTTGCCAGTACCGGTGTGACCTTAGTAAATTCAACCGTGCAAATCGATGCGGGCAACCTGTTGATCGACGGAACGAGTATCGGGGGTATCGCCTCCGGCGTGCGATTGTTTCAGGGGGAGATCAAGTCAATCGGCAACGGCGCCGTGAATATCTTGGCCACCTCTAACTCTGCGGGCCCGGATATGAAGGTCGAAAATGAAAACAACGTGATTGGCGGACCTATGTCCAGTAGTTCGCTGACTATCAACGCGGACTCGATCGACTGGACCAACTTGGCAGTACAATCTGCGGGCGATCTGATCATTCAACCGCGGACGCCTGAAACGACGATCGGACTCGGCGGAGGCGCCGGAGAACTCAACCTGGATGACGCAGTACTCGGCTTCCTCGTCGACGGCTTCAATTCCATCACCATCGGTGATACGACTGACGGGACGGGCACGGTCGATATCGATACCGCAACCTTTGCGGATCCGATTACGATCGCCGGTGGAACAATCAACGACGCTGCCAGTACTGACATTGCCGCTGGTAACGACGCCGTGACTCTTGTAGGTAACGTGGCGCCTGGTCAGTCGCCAGGAACTCTCGCCGTTGCCGGCAACTTTGCGTTCGGCGCGGGAGCGACGTTCGAAGCCGAGATCATGGGTACCACACCTGGTACACAACATGACCAGATTGATGTGATCGGAACCGTCGACATCAACAACGCCTCTCTGCACATCGACGACGCGGGCTTTACGGCTGCGGGAACGGAAGCGTTCGTCGTGATCAATAACGACGGGGCGGACGCCATCGCCGGCACGTTCAACGGACTTCCAGAAGGAACTGCTGTTACCGTTGGTGGATGGAGGTTCACAATCACATACGTCGGAGGCGACAACAACGATGTCGTCCTTCTACCTGCAGAAGTCCAAGAAAGCCTGCACGTCACGATTGCGCAGGATATCGTGGACCCATTTGATGACGAAACGTCACTTCGAGAGGCAGTTGCGTTTGCGAATGACACATCTGCTGGCTTGAGCGGCAATGGTGATGCCGACAACGATGGCGACGCGAATGATACGATTACATTTGCCGCAGGAGTTGGGGAAGCCTTCGAAAACGGAGGGGTCATTCGTCTTACCGGTGGCGAACTCGAGGTTACCTCCCCGCTGACAATTGATGGCTCCGCTGCGCCCAGTCTGTTGATTACCGGCGATGCCAACGGTGACGACGTCACCGACATGGTTGGAATCACAGATGTAGCCGCCAGTTTCGGCGGGGTGGCAGGAGCCGCGGGCGATCTGCTGGATGACAACTCCCGAATCTTCAACGTGACCAATGACACGTCGCCGCTCACCCTCGAATCGCTAACGCTGACAGGCGGGCGAACGACGGGCAATACATTCGAATTCGGTGGCGGAGCCGTACGAAGTGAGGGAAGCGTTGTCTTGAGCAACAGCACGGTTAGCGGAAACAGCACTGCAGGTGACCGTGCCTATGGTGGTGGGATGCTTACCTTTGTTAGTGCGACGCTTACTAATAGTACGGTAAGCGGAAACAGCACTGCAGG
>CAYYHV010000637.1:0-2872 GCA_964471695.1 uncultured Pirellulaceae bacterium | reverse complement strand
CGAACGCTTCAGCGGAATTCTGGTTGCCGATGTATCTAACCCCAAGGCTCCGGTGACTCAGCAACTATTCAAGCAATATCCGCCGCCTGTTGGGCAAAGTATCGCTGACCAAGGACCGGAAGGTTTGATCTTCATCTCGGCTGATTCCAGCCCCAACGGAAAACCCTTGCTGGTGGTCGCCTACGAAGTAAGTGGCACCACGCGAATCTATCAAGTGGAATCGGTAGAATAGGCGACATGGCGTTGCCGTGACGCGGTTGGCCCGGCCGAAATGTCTATATTCGCGGCTGTAGAAGATTTATCCGAAGTCGATGCAAGAAAACCGAAGGTACGCGACATTATGAGCTGATAGGATTCTCATTCGGCATACGACTTGTCTCACGAAGGGCTATTCATGGCTATCAATCGTTCGCGGGCTGCTCACAAATCGCAGAAGCAACGCTGTCTCTTGAGTGTTGAGTCGCTGGAAGATCGGCGGGTGTTGGCGACCATGAGTGTCACCACGCTGCTAGATGCGGGACCCGGTAGTCTTCGCGATGCCATTGAGTCCGCTAATGCCGAAGCGGGTTTGGACCGAATTGAGTTTGACGCGTCTCTGAGTGGTGGAATCATTCAGCTCCAATCCGAGCTCGTCGTTACGGACTCGATCACGCTTAACCCGGACTTTGTGGACATTGCGATTAGCGGAGCCGATGCCGATCCGACTCCGGGCGTGGCTGATGGAGCCGGTATTCGGCTGTTTCATTTTGCCGAGTTGCCGCTCACGGCAGCGTTTGTTCCCAGCCAGATTAACGGCGTCACGTTGACTGGTGGTGACATCACCGGGTCGGGAGGAGCCATCTTGGCGCGGCACGGTATCGTTTTGTCCGAGGTGAACGTCGAGAGCAATGCCGCGACGGAACACGGCGGAGGAGTCTATCTCACCACGCAGGAAGGTTCGGGGTTTGGCATCAGTGATTCCCGATTCGTCGACAATTTTGCCAACCTCGATGGTGGTGCCGTCAAATTGATTAACAATCCGTTGGGATATTCCGCGGTCGAGCGATCTGAGTTTCGTGGCAACGAAGCCAACCGTGGCGGGGCTTTGGATATCGAGACGAACGAATCGTTCACCTTGATTGCCGATACGATGGTGGATGACAACGAAGCCCAGTTAGGCGGCGGCGTGAACGTGCTGAATGTCGAAGGTGGGATAACTCAGATTGAACGCACGACAATTTCCAATAACTATGCGGTTTCCGGCGGCGGTTTGGCGACGCTGTCCAACGGGTTTGGGTTCATGGTCGTGTTCGATGTCGAAGTCGTCGGGAACGCGACTTTGACCGATAGCGGCGGAGCCCTTATTGTTTCACGCGGTGGCCGTGCCGATTCGCGAGTCGCCAATAGTACATTCAGCCATAACGAAGCGGGGCTGGAAGGAGGAGGACTGACGCTTTCCGGAAGCAACGGTGGGTTGGTCGGTGCGACCAACCTGACGGTTCGCGTCAACCATTCTGACTATACCGGCGGTGGGTTGCGGTTGCTGGCTTTCGATGACTCGCGGGTTAGCGTAGTGAATTCGCGCGTGAGCGGAAATCATGGCCTGAATGGCGGCGGAGTCGAGATGCTCGTTGGTAGCGATTCTTACACGTCGATTTTCAATACCGCAGTCTACAACAACTCGGCCTTGTTTGATGGTGGCGGCGTTAATGTCGAGGCGATCCAGCTTAACGCTCGAGCCGCCATTACGAATAGCACGATTTCCGGTAACGAAGCCGGCCGATCGGGAGGTGGCGTCAATCTGTTTGCCAATCGTGATAATCACGAAGTCGTCATTCAGCATTCGACAATTGCCGACAATGTGGCAAACCTTGATCCGACTCGCGAAGGCACGGGTGGCGGTATCAATGGATCATTCTTTTCGTCGACACATACGATGACCCATTCGATCGTGGCGAACAATCAGGTTGCCGATGGGGATACGATGGTCGATAGCGATCTGGCGGGGGAATTCTCAGCCAACTACAGTCTCGTCGAAACCCTGGATTCTGGTGCCGCCGTCAATGGTACGGGAAACATCGTGGGTGTCGATCCGCAACTTTCGGTACTGGCTGACAACGGTGGCCGGTCAAAGACGCACGCAATAGCGCGGACCAGCCCGGCTTACAATGCGGGGCAGCCCAACGAACAGGGGCCGTTTTCATTCGATCAACGCAGTCTTTCTCCGTTTGATCGCGTCCAGGCGGGACGGATCGACATCGGCGCCTTCGAGTTAGGCTTGGCGCCCAGTGGTGATTTCGACGGAAATTCAGCTTACAACTGCGCGGACATTGATGGGCTGGTTGAGATGGTGGCCGATGGAACGTATTCGGTGCAATTCGATTTGAATTCGGATGCCGTTCTGGATGGCAATGATGTTCAACTGTGGCTGGCCGCAGCGGGCGAAGTCAATCTTGGGCCAGGCCGGACTTATCTCGTGGGGGATGCTGATCTGAACGGAGTCGTCGATATCAGCGACTTTAATATTTGGAATCGCAACAAGTTTACCGAGTCGGCGGGCTGGTGTTCCGGTGACTTTAGCGCTGACGGGCTCGTAGACGTTCAGGACTTTAATCTTTGGAATACGAATCGTTTCCAGTCGTCCTTGCGACTCGCCGGCAACAATCGTCTCACAAACAAAGAAACTATTGCCATTGCGTCCGAGGAAACGACGAGCCGCGCGTTCACTTCCGTTGCGCCAGTACCGAGGTCAACGGTTGAAAGCATTCGGCAATCGGATCGCCAGAGCCTACGCAGAATCGACAACCTATTCGCAGAGAGCCTGGAAGTTGTTTTCCACCCTTTTTAGGTCCAGCGTTTCGATGAGTCAGCGGAAGTGCGAGCGAACTAAGCG
>CAYYHV010000636.1:0-2873 GCA_964471695.1 uncultured Pirellulaceae bacterium | reverse complement strand
GCTTCCGAAAAGCCGACCGTTGAATCATTACCCACCCTCTCGAAGTCTTATGCGCAATAAAAAATGGACCTCCAGAACCAAACAGATACAACATGGCCAAACGCCATATGTATAGGTTCAGTTGTGGAGGTCCACGAGCAATTACCGATGTTTTGTTTTTGGTAGCCCGGCGACTCGCTGGGCCCCTCTATTTTGTAAAATCGGGCAGCCCAGTCAAGTGGGTTGAGCCGATTTTGACGATTTTGACGGTAGATGACCCATTCGAGTAAAGTCAAAAAATCGCATTCTCGGTGATTTCACCAACCATGTTTACACTAAACCCTTTTGAAACATAGGTTTAGGGCTCTCGCGAAAAGGAATCCAATGCCATTGCTCGCCGCAGCTCTATTTCTCGCCTTTCTGATGCTGGTCGTCTTATGGAGAGCCTATCAAAGCCATCGCAAGACAGGAGACTATGGCCTTCGACCTCCGGCTCGCGGGCGACGAATCAACCAACTCGCCGTATGGACCATCATCGGCTCTGGAGCATTGCACTGCGTTTCGGCGCTTCCTGCCAAAGCAGGTTGGATTGGGATTCTACGACCGATTCCAGATCATGTCCGATTCTGCTTGGCGGCTGTCTTAATGATTCTCGGCGTCGCCATTACCGTTGCGGCTCAGATTCAAATGGGAAGGTCATGGAGAATTGGCATCGATGAATCCGAGAAGCTTGACCTGATCACTCATGGACTCTTTGGCTACGTTCGTAATCCCATTTATGTGGGCGTTTCGATTTTTTGGTTTGGCAACTTTGTGTTGATGCCCACGTGCATCTCATTGATGACGCTCATCTCAGGATGGCTGGGAATGTTATTATTGGTGCGATTTGTAGAAGAGCCATTCATGGAGTCAAAACATTCACTAAATTACAGCGAGTACGCTTCAAGCGTTGGCCGGTTTGTGCCCGGCCTCGGATTGATTCGACAAGACACGGACCCAGATGGGATCGAGTAACTGCAAACCAACACGCCAACTACGCCTTGGAATGAACATCATGAATTGCTCTTTGCGACTTAACACTTTGGCTGCGTTTGCGATTCTCAGCTTAGGTGCAACTTTGCCGGTAGCGGCTCAAGACTCCGAGACTGTCGTTCCTACCGAAACGTATCAAACGCATTCGCACCCGACGACATCGAATCCGGCTCGCTTCATCACCAATCGCTCAAGCAAAGTCGATTTGCCACTTCCAACGGAAGAGGACGCGTTCGTGTTCGGTGTTTTTGGAGATCGTACGGGTGGACCGCCGGAAGGAATCAGATTTCTCAAGCAAGCTGTAAAGGATACGAATCTATTCGAACCTGATTTGGTCATGACGGTTGGCGACTTGATTCAAGGCTATAACACAACGGAAAGTTGGATACCGCAAATGAAAGAGTACAAATCGGTCATGAGCAAACTGATTTGTCCTTGGTTCCCAGTCGCCGGTAATCACGACATTTACTGGCGTGGCCCCAATAAGCCTGCCGGAGAACATGAATCCAATTATGAAATGCACTTTGGCCCGCTGTGGTACGCATTCCAACACAAGAAATGCTGGTTCATCGTGCTTTACAGTGATGAGGGGAATCCAGCCACAGGTTTGAAAGCAATTCACGAACCCGAATCGCAGAAAATGAGCCCCGAGCAGTTTGAGTGGCTGAATGAGACTTTGAAAAAGACCAAAGATGCAATGCATGTATTTGTCTTTCTTCACCACCCCCGTTGGATCGGAAAAAACTACGGTGACGACTGGGACAAGGTCCACCGGGCGTTGGTTAAGTCAGGCAACGTCAGCGCAGTATTCGGTGGCCACATTCACCGCATGCGATACGACGGGCCGCGCGACGGAATCGAATATGTAACGTTGGCGACCGTAGGTGGCGGACAAAGCGGAATCGCTCCCAAAGCTGGCTTCCTGCATCAATTCCACCTCGTCACCGTTCGAAAGCAACAAATCGCGATGGCTTGCCTGCCAGTTGGTCAGGCCATGAACGTTCGCGCCATCACCGGTGCCGTAAGTGATGAAGTCGAACAACTTGCCCAAACGGGTCCGGTATTCACCACCCGACCTGAGTTTGATTCCACGGGAAAGTCGTAGGAACCGCTGCAGATCGAATTGTCGAATCCGACGACTCGTCCCGTTGAGTTCACGGTTCGTGTCGACTCAACCGACCAACGCTGGATGGCGACTCCGGATCACGTTCACAAAACGTTGCAACCTGGCGAAAAAGCCACGGCAGAAATTCAATTGCGACGTTTTGGATGGGCGGTTGACGATTCCTTCCAGACACCAGACCTAATTCTCAACGCCGACTATCTTACCGAAGACACGCGTATTTCTCTTACAGAACGCAACGTCGAGATCCCAATCCGTTTTCAAATACCGCACAAATCCAACGTGGGAAATCAAGCATTGGTGACTCGAAACCGCCACTGCGTACAGCTAAGCCACACTTCAATCGACTTGCCCGACGGCCCCATGACGATTGAGTGCTGGTTCAAACCGAAAAAGCTCGACAACCTTGTTGGGCTGTTCGCGAAAACCGAATCTTCCGAGTACGGATTATTCGTGGGCGGTGGAGTCCCGTATTTCACGATCCACCTCGACGGCAAATACGTCGAACCGTACCCCGAGGGCGCAGAGCTCGCTCTCAACCAATGGCACCACATGGCGGGTGTCTTCGATGGTAAAGAAGTTCGAACCTACATTAACGGAAAGCTTGAAGCTTCAACCGCTGCAAAAGGGACGCGTCGCAAAAACTCTTTGCCGCTGATGTTAGGAGCCGACGTGACGGGTGCGGGCAAAGCCTCGCGATTCTTTAACGGGCAGATTGATGCGGCGCGGCTATCCAAAG
>CAYYHV010000635.1:0-2882 GCA_964471695.1 uncultured Pirellulaceae bacterium | reverse complement strand
CTTTTTGCGAGGTCGGAACCCGTCCCCGTCTTCCGACTTCAGAAACACTACAGCACGAACAGTAACGACATGGGCAAACCCACCGGATTCAAAGAGTTCTCCCGAGAAACCGTACCCTATCGCGATCCACTTCAGCGGGCCAGCGACTTTCTGGAGATCTACACGCCCGCCCAAACCGAGCACCTGCAAACCCAAGGGGCTCGCTGCATGGATTGTGGTGTTCCCTTCTGCCAATCTACGACCGGATGCCCTATCGATAACCTGATCCCCGAATGGAACGATCTGGTCTATCGCGGACGTTGGCAAGAAGCCCTCAATCGACTGCACAAGACGAACAATTTTCCTGAATTCACCGGACGGACCTGCCCGGCTCCTTGCGAAGGCGCATGCGTTCTGGGTATCACAAACCCACCCGTTACGATCAAGAATATCGAGAACGCCATTATCGACCGCGGCTTCGAAGAGGGATGGGTCGTCGCCAAAATCCCCGAACGTCGCACTAACAAACAAGTCGCCATTGTTGGATCGGGACCCTCTGGGTTGGCAGCCGCAGCTCAGCTGAACAAGGTCGGTCACAACGTCACGGTTTATGAACGAGCCGATCGTATCGGTGGCTTGCTGATGTACGGCATCCCGAACATGAAACTCGAGAAAGACTATGTCGATCGTCGAGTCGACTTGTTGCGCGAAGAAGGCGTCACATTCGTCACGCGGACTCACGTCGGCAAGCAGGAAGATTTCGCAACGGGTTCGATGACCGGTATCATGATGGAACATGGCAACGTTGAATTCCTCGATCCGGAAAAGCTGATTGCGGATTATGACGCCGTCCTGATGGCCACTGGCGCCACGCGACCGTTCGATCCCGTCGGACGATGTCCCGGAAGAGAGCTGAAAGGAATCCACTTCGCAATGGACTTCCTCACGCGCAACACCAAGAGCCTGCTTGATTCGAAGTTGGCCGACGAGAAGTACCTCTCCGCCAAAGGCAAGAACGTTATCGTCATCGGCGGAGGCGATACTGGCGCAGACTGTATTGGCACTTCCATTCGACACGAGTGTAAAAGCGTTGTGAACTTTGAGCTGCTCGCCAAACCACCAGAACAGCGCGCTGAAAATAACCCGTGGCCGCAATGGCCTCGCGTGTACCGAGTCGACTATTCCCACGCCGAAGGCGAAGCCAAGTATGGCGACGACCCGCGCAACTACGAGTTGCTTACCAAGGAATTCATCGGTGACAAAGACGGGAACATCACGGGAGTCCGGACGGTCACCGTCGACTGGTCGACTCCCGGCGAGAAAGCACCGTTTTCAGAAGTCGACGGTAGCGAAAAAGTCTGGCCGGCCGATCTCGTACTGCTGGCCACGGGCTTCGTTGGACCGGAAAAAACCGTTGGGGAGATGCTGGGCATCGAGATGCAGAACCCACGCGGCAACTGGGAAACCTTTGACGCAGAGCACGGCGACTTCCGCACGAATATCGACAAAGTCTTCGCCGCTGGTGACTGTCGACGCGGTCAATCACTTGTGGTCTGGGCCATCAACGAAGGCCGAGGCGCTGCCCGCGCCATCGACGCTTACCTCATGGGTCACAGTGCGTTGCCAGCGCCGGGTACCACGCTGGGGACCGCACTCGCCAACCCAACCATGTAATGTGGAAGTTCTGGTTTGCATTCACACGGCGAATCCACGCTTCTGAGCGATTCGCTATCCGGCGAGACATGGCGGAGCATGTCGGTGCGTTACGCAAAATCGGATCCGTTGGATTCGACAAGCGCCTTCTGATCCTTACTTTCCAGACGATCCAGGTGCGCTTTCGGTCGATCGAAACCCGGATCCAGTTCAACCGCTTTCTTCAAAGTCTCCGTGGCCTCATCGAACCGCCCCAATTCAATCAGAATCGCTCCGCGGTTGTTCCAGGCAACAGCATCCGTCGCCGCCAATTCCAATGCCGCGTCCGTATCTTTCAGAGCAAGCTCCAGTCGCCCAAGCTTCAGGTAGGCCAATCCTCGATCACGCAATACCTCACTATCATCCGAATCGCGCTCAATCAACCGATTTAGATCGTCGACCGCATCCTCAAAGTCACCATGTTCGGCTCGTAAGTTGGCTCGCAACCACAACGTTGTTCGGTCTCCCGCACCCAGCTCGATAGCTCGATTCGCTGACGCAAAAGCCGCTTCGTTTTTTCCCAGCGCTACCAGGCAGACGGTTTGCCCAATCAATCCTGTAACGTGGTCTGCGTCGATCGCCAACAATTCTGTCCATAAGTCACTCGACTCTTTCCAGCGACTGGCTTCCATTAGACTGGACGCCTCCTGCACAATCCGCTGTTTCGCACTGACTGGCCGTGGAGCCTCCGTCGCACCCGACTTGATCTCTGGAACATGGGATATCACCGTCGCCACGACTTCACTCCAAACCGACGGCTCACCAAAGCGAGAAGCAGAGAGAATATTCAGTTGCTCGGGAAAGTCGAGGTACAGAATCAGTACTTCGCCCGCACGGCGATAGCCAACAAAGTCGTCCCAACCATAGTTGACCGGCACGTGTCCACCTGCCCACAACGTCAGTCCATTTGCGCGAAACTGACCTTTGACCGGCGCGAATATTCCCTGCTGTTCTTGAACGAGCCGATTCATTTCGTGACGGTGCTTTCTCTGTTGATACAGATAGACACCCGCGACGGCAGAGATCGCCACAAGCACAAACGTATTCTCAAGAAGATAGTCCAGCTCGCCGCTGACAAAGGCGTCATAAGCCAAGGCGACCAATACGCACATGGCCACAACGAGCCAACATGCCTTGGCCGACCAGAATTTGCGACCTTGGACTAGTGCTTCAACCGTTGCGTACTCTTGTCGAGTCAGCCCACCATAGAA
>CAYYHV010000634.1:0-2912 GCA_964471695.1 uncultured Pirellulaceae bacterium | reverse complement strand
TGAGCCACAGCCGTGCCGGCACCGTCCAGATTTTTCACATACCTGCCAATAATTGCGCCGAAGATGCCCGCAACGATGGCAATGCTCAAGTATCTATTTTTATTCATAAGTAACTCCTTGTTCCGTTGAGTCACAACGAGATGATCTATTCCGTTTGGACGAGTTTGCCTTCGTCAAATGAGAATGGCGAAGGACAGTCTGCTGTGTATACGTGATTTTTCGGGAATTGTTCTCTTTCCGACGATTCCAGACAATAGAAAAACTTGTCAGCTAGCGAAGCCGAAAATCGTTATTTGATTAGCAATACTACGCAATCAAGCTCGAATAACTTGCCTGTCAGTTTCGGATCTGACATCGTAGTGAGCGACTTACCCGAATATGCCCAAGCCATCGGAATTGCTGTGAAACGCACCATCGCACTCGTATTTGCAAGTTGCCTGTTCGTAACTGGGTTTTCGAGCCCGTTGAAAGCTGAAAAAACTGGCTCCGAATCGCCCTATGCGTTTCAGCTTCGAGACAGTGACGGCAAGGATCATCAGCTTGAAGACTATGCCAAAAACGACTTCCTTGTCGTGGCCTTTATGGGAACAGAATGCCCTCTAGTGAGACTCTACGCTCGCAGGTTGGATGGCATTCGAGAGGATTTCGCAAACAAGTCCGTGGGACTAATTGCGATTAACTCCAATCAGCAGGATTCGATCGCCGAGATTCAGCACTTTGTGCGAACGCACAAGATCGAGTTTCCCGTGCTCAAGGATGTCGGGAATCGCGTGGCGGACCAATTCAATGCCGAGCGGACTCCGGAAATTTTCGTGCTGAATAAGAGTCGCGAGATTGTGTACCACGGCGCGATCGATGATCAATTTACGTACGGCATTCAAAAATCGAAATCGCGGAACAACTACCTTATCGATGCCCTGACGGAACTCACTAGCGGCAAGCCGGTCACAACGCCAACAACGGAATCGGTGGGATGCATTATTGGGCGACTCCGTCCAACCAAGACACAAAGTAAGGTGACCTATTCGAACCAGATCAGTCGGATTTTGCAGGACAACTGTGTGAGCTGCCATCGAGCCGGGGAGATCGCCCCGTTTGCGCTTGACGAATACCAGGAAGTCGCCGGGTGGGCTGGGATGATCGAAGAAGTTGTTCGCGAACGTCGTATGCCACCTTGGCACGCCGATCCGGCTGTGGGGCATTTCAGCAACGATGCGCGATTGACCGAAGAAGAACGTCAGCTCATCTTCGATTGGGTAGAGGCTGGAGCCCCCGAGGGGGACCCTGCTGACTTACCGGCCAAGCGCGAGTATCTCGAGGGATGGCAGATTGGTGAGCCCGACTTGGTTGTTGCCATGGACGACAAACCATTTAAGGTTCGTTCGCGGGGTACGATTCCCTACAAGTACTTTGTTGTTGATCCGGGATTCAAAGAAGACAAGTGGGTGAAGGCAGCCGAGTGTCGGCCAGGTAATCGCGAAGTCGTGCATCACATCATTGTCGGTATCGGCGGCGAAGGCGACTTTGGAGATCGTGGAGTCCACGATGATCTGGATTCCGAATGGCTGGCAGCGACTGCGCCTGGCGGCAAACCTATGGTATTGCCGAAGGGGTATGCCAAATTCGTTCCCAAAGGATCGAAGCTGGTTTTCCAGATGCACTATACGCCCAATGGAAAAAAGACGACAGATATTAGCAAAGTCGGATTTGTCTTTGCCGATCCCGATGAGGTCACGCATCGCGTCTTGACGAAGATGGCATTGGAGACGGACTTTCGCATCCCGGCAAATGCGGAAAACCATCGCGTCAAAGCCACCATGCGCTTGGGCCGCTCTGCTGAACTGTTGGCTCTCTTCCCGCACATGCATTACCGCGGTAAGTCATTTAGCTACGAGATCGAATTGCCCAATGGCAAGCGTGAGAAATTGCTGAGCGTACCAAACTACGATTTCAATTGGCAAAATGCTTATGTGCTTTCCGAGGCTCGTAAACTCCCCAAGGGGACTCGCATACACTGTGTCGCCCACTTCGATAACTCGTCGAAAAACCTGGCGAACCCGAATCCGAACAAGCCAGTGTATTGGGGAGATCAGACTTGGGAAGAAATGATGATTGGCTACTTTGATGTTGCCGTGGAGCGGTAGGCGTTCATGTGGCCGGTTGATTCATTGACCAAACTCAAAGCGCTCACTTTAGCCCCTGCGGGGCTGGGTTTTCGATTGGAACCAACGCAATCCCACGGCTGACGCCGTGGGCTATGTGCTGTCGCCTCTCCGAGGCTGTTGACTCACTGATATCGCGAATGCCAATAGACGTCGCGGACCCTTTGATTGCGATGCCATTCCAACGATGGCAATTGCCCAATCTTTCGATTGGGCAATCGCGGAACTTCGTCGGCTACTCCTTGCAGTAACGATCCAGCCAATCAAAGAACAAGCGATGCCAAAGCACGCCATTCTGTGGGCCGAGGACCCAGTGGCCTTCTTCAGGGAAGTAGAGGAATCTCGAGGGAACGTTCTGAACCTGGGCCGCCGTGAACGCTTCCATGCCTTGAGTCACGGGGACTCGGAAGTCTTTTTCGCCGTGGATTACGAACAACGGAGTCTGCCAATTCTTAACGAAACGATGCGGTGAGAACTTGGTGTACTCGGCTTGGATTTCGCCGCCTCGCCAATACGGTCCACCTAGATCCCAGTTGACGAAGAAAAGTTCCTCGGTCGAGCCGTACATGGATTCGAGATTGAATACGCCACAGTGAGCAATCATGCATTTAAAGCGGTTGTCGTGGTTCCCCATCATCCAGTAAACGGTGTAACCACCAAAGCTGGCTCCGACCGCTGCCGTGCGATTGCGATCAACGTAGGGCTTGGCGAGCATCTCATCGGTAACCGACAGGATGTCCTTCATGCATT
>CAYYHV010000633.1:0-2923 GCA_964471695.1 uncultured Pirellulaceae bacterium | reverse complement strand
ATCTATTGACCCCGCACGCTGTATAACAATCCCCTGAACCAGACGAGTTTCTGACGTGCCGTGAACGGAGTTCCGCCGCCGGCGTCGTGGGAAACCTTCCACTTTAGGCGCCGGCGGCTCTGGCCGCGGCGGAGGAGAAGGCGCAGGTGGCGAACGAGGCTACGGCGGCGGCGAAGGCTATGGTGGCGGCGAAGGTGGCTACGGTGGCGGTCGCGGCGGAATCCCCGATGCGATGCCTGATCCCGAAGACTATCCGGAATTCAAGATGTTTCGATACATCGATATGGAAGTCAGCCCTACTGTCTCCTACGTTTATCGACTGAAACTGAGAATCGAAGACCCGAACGACCCCAACACGCTGGTTAAACCAGCTCCGGCTGCAAGTACGCTGGATCGAACCGTGAAGGAACGATTGCAGAAGCGTCCTGAGCCTCCGAAGGCGTTGAAAGACAAAGGATTGGATCACATCTACTACCGTGATACCGATCCATCCGAACCAAGCGAGCTGGTTCGAGTCACCGACGGGCGCCGCCTACTGTGCGGTGAGGTTACTGCCCCCAAAATTCGTGCGGGTGCGTTCCCCAAACCGGGTGAAGAACCCAAAGCAAGGATTCTGGCGCTCGAGTTTGACGCCGAAAGAGCAACGAACATCCCGGGCATTCTCGAGTTGTACCGCGGTAGCGTTGCCAACGCAAAAATGGACGTTGAGGTTCCGGACTGGACACAGAATGTGCTCCGCGCTGAGAAAGACCACGAGTTCAAGCTGAATACGTCCATCATGGATATTTCGGGCGGCAAGTCGCTTGATATTGGTGAACTCAAGGCGCCAGGTGAACTGCTCGTCTTTCGCAACGGTCGCATGACGGTCGTCAATGAACTCGACAATACCGAACTCTTCAAGCGATTCGACTTCCCTGAGGAGGAAGAAAGTCGCGGCGGCGAAGGTGGCGGCTATGGTCGTGGTGGCGGTGAAGGATACGGCGGCGGCGAAGGCTATGGTGGCGATGGATACGGCGGCGGCGAAGGCGGTCGTGGTCGAGGTCGACGTGGTCGAGGCCGGGGTGGCGAAGGCGGCGGTGACGGCTATGGCGGCGAAGGCGGCGGCGATGGCTACGGTGGTGGCGAAGGCGGCCGTGGCCGGGGTCGTGGACGACGTAGCGGACGCGGCGGTGACGGTTAACCAACGCCAAAACGACGAACTCAGAACTTTAAAAACGATCGGGGAGCCCCCGGTCGTTTTTTTGTACCTGAACAACGCTTGCGTCCTCCCGCAGGCAGGGCCGCATGACTTGCCTATGCTAGCGATTGAGAATCGGCCTAAATCCGCAGTAACTCCAGGTTTCTTGCCAGTGTCGTGTACTTCTTGATACAAAAAAAGTACGCCGACTTCTTATCTTTTCGGCGCGGAACAGAGCTTGGAAACCTTGAGAGGTAGTGACGGCCGAAGCATCTAGGCAATGCGTTCGGCTGACACACGAAACGATCTTCCGATCGGCGTTCGCGCGCTTCTCAGGCTGCCCCAAGCCGTAATTTTTTGCGGAGGGCAACGTGTTCAATTACGGAAGCAAACGAGACGGAAGAATCCTGGAATTCCTGAAGGCACATTTGGAAAAAGCGTTGTTCGCTTTGGCGATGTGCATTTCACTCTGGCTGATCATAGCCGGCATTCGGACTCGATCCGGATTGGATTCAGATCAAACGCCGATGTCGCTCGCCGACAAGACGGAATCCGTCGAAAGGTTCATCACTCAGTTTAAATGGGAGGACTTTCGACAGGAACGCGAACCCAGTCGCCCTATCACGCCAGAACCCGATCCTATTCGCTCTGCGGCCTATGAGCTCGAACAACTGATTCGCCCGCCCTATCAGCGGCCGCGGGCACGTCGAACGGATCCCCTGCTACTCCCGCCGGAACATCTGCAGGTTCGGACGGGATTCGGCGTCGTCAAACTCTCACCTCGCCCAGTGGAACCCAATCGCGATTTCCCTGGAGCCGAAGATACGCCCAGCTCAAACACAAAAGGAGTCTTCTTCAACGCGATCACAGCAGTCATTCCCTACAAAATGCAGCTTGAAGAATATCGGCGCAGTCTTTCACTCGCACTCGGATACAACCCTGATCGCGATCAGCCGATTTACGAGAACTGGATGCTGGAACGCAGAAATGTCAGAAACGGCGTTCCGGTCGGCAACTGGAATTTGATTAGTCATCGAAATCAAGCGATGCGAGTTGCAAAACAGTGGGAGCGACGTAGTGGCGATGATTTCGTCAACGACGAGTACGTCGACCACTTGCTGACTATGCCCATCCCCAAACTCGATCTTGCTAATGCGGACTTGGAATTCCTCATGCGACATGACGAAATACCCAAACGGCGTTCTCTGACTCGCAATCAGCGACCACAGGTGGATGTATCGGTGGACGGCGCCGACAACCCCACACCCGAGATCGATGACATTTTGAACAGCCCGCAACTGCCACGGAACGGCACCCGAAGCGACGGGCAGCAGATTACTCCGGCGGACGGTGGTAGCTACACAGACGACGTTCGCACCTCCATTCGCTCCGTTCGGGCGGATCAGTTGATGTTTCGCTACGTTGATTTCGACGTTGCTGCTGGGCAGAGTTATGTTTACCGATTACGATTGCGGCTGATTGACCCCAACGACCCCCTCGTCGGCCCCACGCCGCGAGCCAAAGAGCTGGACATCGCCGTCCAACAGCGTCTATTGAACCGTCCAGACCCGCCAGCCTCTTTGCTTCGCAATCGCATCAACCACATCTTCTATCGCGACACCGACTTTTCCCTTCCCAGCCCGATCGTCCAGACAACGGATGGAAAGCGAGTATTGGTTGACTCGATCGTGGTGCCGCGCAAGAGTCGCGGAATCCAACGTCCAGGTCGGCTGGATACTGCAATCC
>CAYYHV010000632.1:1415-2926 GCA_964471695.1 uncultured Pirellulaceae bacterium | reverse complement strand
CTGTTGAGTTGCATAAGCCGATCGCTATGGATGATGGTGTTCGCTTCGCTATTCGCGAGGGCGGCCGAACGGTTGGTTCGGGCGTTGTGACGAAAATCGTCGATTAGTTTGAGTTTGCCGATGCCGATGCAGTCGTTGGATTGCATTGGCCGGTTGTAGGGGTGTAGCTCAATTGGCAGAGCACTGGTTTCCAAAACCAGGGGTTGCGAGTTCGAGTCCCGCCGCCCCTGCCATACATTGTTGGTTGAGATTGCAGGACGACTTGGTGTTCTGCAGTTTGTTTGGCATCAGTCACGAACGGGATTAGGCCATGGGTAAAGGGAAAGCCGCTGTGTCAGATAACTTCTTACACGGCTTGTTCCAGCCGGGCGTTTATAAGGGCAGTCAGGGCCGAGTGACTCGTCAGTCGACGTTTGTTGCGTTGGCGGTGATTGTTGCTTTGGGAGCGTGGCGTCTCTCTTATACGCTGCGACCGGCTTTGGAGAACGGTGGAACCGCGAATGCGATTGCCGCGATTGTTTTGGCGGCGGGTCTGTGGTTGAGCTATCGGGCGGTGAACTTCCCGAAGTTTGCAGATTTTTTGATTGCTGTCGAAGCTGAGATGAATAAGGTTTCGTGGCCGACGCGAGGTGACTTGGTACGAAGTTCTCTCGTTGTCTTGTTTGTGATTCTGGCGATGGCCGCGATGCTGTTCATGTTTGACGTGATTTGGAAATTCCTGTTTGAGATGTTGGGTGTCCTGAAGACATTCAAGACCGGTGGCGATTAGCAGTGGCTTGGGTCGGCTTGTTGCTGGAAATTTTTGATTACTTTGGTTGTGGCATTGCCACTGGTTGACGGGGGGTCAGCATGATTGACGAAACGACAAATCCGGAGGATTCATCTGATCCTGCAGGGTCGTCGTCAGATGCGCCTGCTCCGGAATCGGTGTCAGTGGATTCTGGTGAACCGTCTGTGGATTCCGGCAGCGACGAGAATTCGTCGGCTTCCGAGGTTGCGGCTGTTGAGGTCGAAGCTGGTGAAGTTGATTCTGGCGGAGTTGATTCTGGCGGAGTTGAGTCTGGCGAATCGGCAGTTGATGTCGAGGAGGAGTTGGACACGGAAATCCATGACGATGACTTGGCTGATCCTGATGATGACGACGATCAGTACGGCGGCGATGAGAATGCCAAGCCGATAGAGGAGTCCGATGGATCGCAGCCTGACCCTGAGGATGAGGCGGAGGAACGTCCGTCATCCGGTGGGAAGATGGATTGGTATATCCTCAAGGTTCAGAGTAATCGCGAAAAGTCTATCTGTGCTGGGCTCAAGCGTCGCGTCGCTATGCAGGGGTTGGATGAGTACTTTGGTGACATTATGGTGCCAACCGAGGATGTCGCTGAGTTTAAGAATGGCAAGCGTCGAGTCGTGAAGCGGAAGCTTTACCCTGGCTATATTGTGGCGCACATGGTGCTTAACGACGAGACTTGGTTTCTGGTCCGCGAGACATCGGGTATTGGTGATTTCACTGG
>CAYYHV010000632.1:0-1405 GCA_964471695.1 uncultured Pirellulaceae bacterium | reverse complement strand
CTCCTATGTTGAAAGAGGAAGTCGACCGAATCGTTAAGGCTGCGAATCCTGAAGAGGACGACTCGGAGCAGATCAAGACGGCGATTCCGTTTACGGCTGGTGATCGCGTGCGGATCAAAGAGGGAACCTTCGAGAACTTCGAGGGGGATGTTGAAGGGATTGATGAAGCGAACGGACGCGTTACGGTCACGATCAATATTTTCGGCCGTTCAACTCCCGTCGAGCTGGAGCACTGGCAGATCGAGGCGGTCTAGCTTTCGGGTGGCCGTGGTTGGGCGGACGACAAATCAGTACGTAACACATTGGTGATTAAAGATGGCAAAGCAGATTTCAGGTGAAGCGAAGTTTCAGGTGCCCGGTGGTCAAGCGACTCCCGCCCCGCCTGTTGGTACTTCGCTCGGTAAGTTCGGTATCAACCTTGGTCAATTTGTTCAGCAGTTCAATGACCGCACGAAGGAATACAACGGTACGCCGATTCCTGTGATCGTGACCGTCTATGCGGATCGAAGTTTTGACTTTGTTACGAAGAGTCCTCCGGCCGCATCGTTGTTGAAGCAGGCTGCGGGAATCGCAAAGGGTTCTGGCGTGCCGAATCGAGACAAAGTCGGCACGGTGACTCAGGCTCAGATTGAAGACATCTGTAAGAAAAAGATGGAAGACCTGAATGCCCGGGACATCGATAGTGCCCGCCGCATGATTGAGGGAACGGCTCGCAGTATGGGTATTGAGGTCGAAGGATAATTTAATCGTCAAGGTGCGACAGCCGAGGATTGGTTGCGGGCCCTAAGCGGATTGAGAGCTATGGCAAAGAAATCAAAACGATACAAAGCAGACGCTGAGAAGCGCAGCGAAGCGGCGGTGTCTCTCGACGAAGCGGTGAAGCTGCTTGGCGGATTCAATACTACCAAGTTTGATCAGACGGTCGAGATCGCCATTCGTTTGGGGGTTGATCCCAAGCAGGCTGATCAGATTGTGCGTGGTTCGGTAGTTCTTCCGCACGGGATCGGTCGGACTCAGCGCGTGGTTGTGTTCGCCAAGGGCGACATGGCCAAGGCGGCGGAAGAGGCTGGCGCTGACGAAGTGGGTCAGGAAGAGTTAGCAAAGAAGATCAAAGGTGGGTGGACGGATTTTGACGCGTGCATTGCCGCTCCCGACATGATGGGATTGGTTGGGCCGCTTGGTAAAGTCCTTGGTCCTCGCGGTTTGATGCCTTCGCCGAGGGCGGGTACGGTCACGCCTGACGTTGCCAAGGTCGTGCAGGAGTATAAGGCTGGTAAAGTCGAGTTCCGCAATGATAGTGCCGGAATTGTACATGCCGTCGTCGGGAAGTTGAGTTTTGAGCCACAGAAGCTCAAGGAGAACATTGAGGCCTTTATTGGTTTCATTGACTCACTCAAGCCGCAGG
>CAYYHV010000631.1:2209-2933 GCA_964471695.1 uncultured Pirellulaceae bacterium | reverse complement strand
TATAAAACCCGCGCAGCCCTGATACCACGTTGGCAGCTACGCGGTAACGCACTGATACCTGAGTCGGCGCGCGCATAGAGCAGATCTGCCTGGTTCAGTAACCGTGAAACCACACGCCTTACGCCCGGCAGCGGTTGCGGATTCGCTAACCACTGATTAACATCCACCCCCTCTTCCAATAGCCAGTCGCTGGGCAAATAACAACGTCCCGCTTGAGCATCTTCACCCACGTCTCGACAGATGTTGGTTAACTGCATCGCCACACCTAAATCGCAGGCACGTGCTACCACATCTGGCTCTCTGGCTCCCATGAGCAATGCCATCATTGCGCCAACAGTGCCTGCCACACGTGATGCATAGGCATGCACCTGATCCAACGTCGCATATTTACGATCCGAAGCATCCCAGGCAAAGCCTTCCACCAAGCCGTCCAGTAACTCGCGCGGTAAGGCGTAGTCCTGTACCAACGTCGACAAGGCTCTATCAGCAGCAAAGGCCTTAGGTTCTCCAGCATAGAGTGCGTCAATTCGGCTTGTTATATTGCACAGCGCGGCGTCCGGGTCATCACCAAGGTCAATTAGATCATCAGCCTCGCGGCAGAATGCATACAGTACCGTGGCGGCATCACGCATTTCTACGGGCAGTAAACGACTAGCCGCCAAAAACGAACGCGAACCGTGATTCAGCGTGGCCTTACAGGCGTTTAAGTCTGTATCAACAAATG
>CAYYHV010000631.1:0-2199 GCA_964471695.1 uncultured Pirellulaceae bacterium | reverse complement strand
TTAGTTTTCATTAGATGAATTCTCCGTGGCTTCACATAAGCGTGTTTTGTTGGTTGGCAGGCACCAGTGGAAGATGGCATTTTCTAAAAGTGCTGGATTTTCTTCGTGTGCTAGGTGACCAACGTTAGGTAACCGTTCGGCGGTTGCACAAGCGACGCGCTCACTGACCAATGTCGCTTGCGAGGGCGAGATGGTACGATCGTTCTCACCGGCGAGTAGCAACAACGGAGTATTCAATGAAGATAATCGCTCTGTTAGCGTTTCGAGTTGCCAACTTGCCATCATATTTAATGCGCCAGCGACGTGTTCAGGGTTTTGTAACAATTGCCGGTAGTACTGTACGCCTTCAGCACTCAATAACGAGCCAGTGTCAGCAAGCAAACTATCGACAAACCGACTACGACGACCCGCTCGCCAACTAACAAAACGTGGCAGCATTGAGCTGGTTGCGAGCGTTTGGGCTATTGGGGAAAAAAAGTGCCCCGCAAAACCGGTAAACGGCAATAGCGCTCCGTTGATACTAATCAATTTGCTGGGTTGCACATATTTATCCAGTACCATCTGACACATCAGCGCCGCACCAGCGGAGTGACCAACAATATGCTCAGGCGCGATGTCGAGTGCGTCGAGTAGCCCTCCCAAGTGTTTGCTCATCCCTTGTAAGGACATGGACGATTGGGGGGCACCTCGCGTGCGACCATGGCCTGGCAAATCACACAGCACGACATCGAAGTGCCTGGCTAGTTTTGGGGCTAAGTCGCGCCAGGAGTGCGTCGATGCTCCGGTTCCGTGAAGTAACAGTAGTATGGGTCCATGACCGAGACGCTGAACATACCAGTGCACACCTTTGATCGTGAGGCTTTGACCGTGCTCTTGCAGTGGCCAATTTTGCAATGCTCGTGTGTCATGCGCATTCATCTTGATCCGTTAGCCAGCGCGTTGTGTATGCTTGCTGCATCGGCGCGTGGCAAGGCTAGCATCGTACCTTTCGCGTTAGCTGCTAATTGCTTACTTAGCGCACGTGGGCGAAGGGCAAAATCGATTACCAATGTACGAACGCCTAATTGCCCAAGCTCTGAGGCTGCCAGTAGTGCGTGCTGCTCCGCCCGCTCCCTGCCACCAATCCCAGCACGATCAACGTTGGCACGGCCGTCGGTTAAAACACACAGCAACGGTGTGCTACCGTTTTGCACAACCCGCTGCGCGACATCTGCTGCGAGTGTTAAAGCCGAGGCTAATGGCGTGCCCCCGCCGCCAGGCAAATTAGCCAACTCGCGACGCGCTCTCGCCAACGAGCGCGTGGGTGGTAAAACCACTCTTGCCGCAGCGCCTTGGTAGACAATTAATGACACTTCGTCGCGCCGAACGTAGCATTCAGCGAGCAACAGCTCCACAGCACCTTTTGCCTCTGATAGTCGCTGTGCGGCGGCTGAGCCAGACGCATCGACAACAAATATCGTCACATTGCGTCGAACCACACTGTAACGCGCTATATGCAGGTCTTCCGGCATAACAATGAGATGCCGTGCTTCTTGGTGTTGCTGATGCGAACGTCGACGCGCACGTTGCCACGGAACCGCTGCACGTAGCGTGGCGTGAATGTGTATCTTTTTGTGACCTTCTGGCCGTCCTCGTTGTGCACCAATTGGTCGCCCTCGTTGGCTCGATTGCTGAGCAACTCCAACGCGCCCTTGTTGCCCTCGATTAGTATTGTCAGTCTTACCAGGTACCTGTGCGATTGTACCAAGTAGGCCCTCAGGTAACTCACTGCGAGTGATCTCGACTGTTTGTTCTTCTAACCTTCCCCCATCTGCGGCTGACGCGTTTGTGTCGCTTTGATCCACTTCTGGCACCGTTGATTTATCCGGCGTTGTAGCTTGTGCTGATGTTGTTTGGGAAGGCTGTTCGCTCTGCTGATCATTTGCTGCCTGCGTGCTTTCCGAAGATGAATTGAGCTGCTCTGCAGTTGGTGCTGCGCGCCACGATAAAACGAGGTTGATTGCGGTATCAACATCCTCAGTACTGACTTCTTCTCGATGATTTAATGCTGCTAACCCGCGACAAGCTCGCGCACACAGAACGCTTGCTCGAACAGAGGATATACTCATGTCAACGGCCGCCTCGCAAATACTGACGATTGCTGAACGAGGCATAATAGTTTGTGATAGATGCTTACGTGCCTGCCGAAGCGCCTGAGGT
>CAYYHV010000630.1:0-2934 GCA_964471695.1 uncultured Pirellulaceae bacterium | reverse complement strand
TTCACCTTGTGGAATATCAAACGCAACCAGCCCACCGTTCGAATCATAAACGGCGACAAAGGCATCCAGATTGGGACGACCACCAAGCGGATCGACCGAGATTGAAATCGGACCAGCACCGGTAACAAACGAGAAGTAGTCGACGTCCGTATTTCGGTCGATAATTCCGAATTCATTGACTGTCGTTCCGTTAGCAACGTTCAGCGCAGAGGCCGTACCAATGGAATTGCCATAGTCGTCAGCGCGATAGCCAAATCCATTCTGCGTTGTAATCGTGGACAGATCGTTCTCACTGTTGGACGAATCAAAATAGTTGCCGCGACTCCATTGCGTAATATTCTCATCAAAGGGCGCGCCCATAATCGCACCCCATGACGTTTCTCCGGCACCGTGACCAAAATAGTATTGCCCATTGGAATCACCATCATGATTCAACCCAACCATGTGGCCGACTTCGTGCGAGAAGGTTTCTCCTAGCGAACCGGGACCGTGATTGAACACAAACGTGGGAGTGTCATCGACGTCGAATGTATTCAGGAACGCGAATCCACCGCACCCGCACGCGGCAAAAGTATCGTCGGTGACAATCGCGCGAGCGCCCCACGTGGTGTCGCCCCCACCATTGTTAGAAAGCGCGTCCAGCCCTGGGTCACGAGTCGTAACGTTGACGTCGAACGGTGCATAGTCTTCCGCCGTCCGCTGCCACGATACCAAAATTCGATTCAACTCAAGTTGGCTGAAAGTCGTAGGATCGCCATCGAGATCAAACGGTGGACTCTCGATGGAATCAATCCCGTAGCTCGAATTCCACGAGGTGTTTTCTGTGATGTGCCCGTCAAAGTCGAGGTAGATGGTGTAGTCTGATCCTGGCTTACTTTGCAGGTTAAATACCTCCCCATAATCCAAACCGCCGCGGTGGTGATCCTCGGGTTCGATGAGATTGCCATCCAAGTCCAGAGGCGTAACGTGCATCCCCAGATCATGGAGGTCAACCAGTGGATCACCGACCAACATGCGGCGATCTTCCAGTTGCTCTAGAGTGATTCGTTTGGATACCCGACGCTGATTGCCATTGGATCGACGCGAATTGAACTGCATTTCTTCCCCCGAATTCAAATAGTAACTCTGTTCCCGTGTCTCGATATACTAGCCTACAAGCAAAAGCGGCGATACTTTTACGCTATGCGACCTACACTCATTACCACTATGTGAACAGAAACCCTCGGAATAGACGTGACTCTTAATTCAAAAAAGGCAGCATGGCTGGCCTTCACCTTACTCATTTTCACAGCCCGAACCGCCGTCGCTGATCCGCCGAACGTGATCCTGATTTTGGCTGACGACTTGGGCTTTTCCGATCTTGGATGCTACGGCGGCGAAATCCAAACACCGGTGCTTGACGGGTTAGCCGCCGATGGCGTCCGCTGCACGAACTTTTACAACACGGCTCGTTGCTGGCCCACACGCGGCTCGTTGATGACTGGATTTTACGCGCAACAGGTTCGACGCGACAAAATCGGCAAATCGAAGAACGGGCCGCGCCCTAAGTGGGCTCCGCTATTCAGCGAGTATCTTCGCAAAGTCGGCTATCGGAATTATCACTCTGGAAAATGGCACATTGACGGCCAACCGATGGAGAACGGTTTCGATCGCTCATACAGTCTCAAACAACACACGCGAGATGACAAGCCGCTTCCACCTGTTACCGAGCCTGGATTTTACGTGACCGATTTCATTGCGGACCATGCGATTGAATGCCTGAAAGAACATGCCGCTGATCACGAGCAAAAACCGTTCTTCCACTTCGTCACGTTCACGGCGCCACACTTTCCGCTGCATGCCCTACCCGAAGATATCGCCAAATATGACGGCAAGTACGACGAAGGTTGGGAAGCCATGCGTCAACGCCGTTGGGACAAAGTCCGCGAGTTGGGCATCGTTGACGGAACGCTTTCGGACGTTGAACGGGAAGTCGGTCCACCATACCACTTCGCCGAACACCTCAACCAACTCGGGCCGAACGAAGTCAATCGTCCATTACCGTGGGACGAACTTACCGAGGACCAACAGCGACTGCAAATCGCCAAGATGGAGATTCACGCCGCCATGGTCGATCGTATGGATCAAGCCATTGGTCGTATTCTCAAACAGGTCCGCGCGATGAACGCTTGGGAAAATACGCTAATTTTCTTCCTGTCCGACAACGGAGCCAGCGCAGAGATCATGGTTCGCGATGACGGACACGACCGCTCGGCGACTCCCGGTTCGGCCAAAACCTACTTCTGTCTGGGCCCAGGTTGGTCAAACGCGTGCAACACTCCGTTTCGACGCCACAAGACGTGGGTACATCGCGGTGGCGCGTCGACTCCGTTGATTATGCACTGGCCAGCGCAGATCAAGGAGGGCGGTGGGCTGCACAAATCGCCGGGGCACGTCATTGATATCGCGGCAACGATTTTGGAATTAGCTGGCGCGACACGTCCGGCGGAACTGAACGGAGAACTCGTACCGGCCGCTCCCGGCAAAAGCCTGGCTCCTTTGTTTGTTGGCGAAACACGCGAGGAACACAAGCAGCTTTGGTGGTTGCACGAAGGTCATCGTGCCATCCTCAAGGGCAATCTACGACTGGTTGCCGCCAAAAACGACCCCTGGGAGTTGTTTGACATGTCGGTTGATCCTACCGAGACCAACAATCTGGCAACAACCCAACCCGATAAAGTTCGCGAACTCGAAAAAGCCTGGAACGAGCAAGCCGCATCCATCAAGGAACTGGCCTGGCCGTTAGCCAAGTAACCCAAGTCGCTTTGCGAATCTACCGTGAACATCGACTACTTTGACAGTGCTACGCCCAAAAGCGTATCTTTCAGGGTCACGATAATCCTGGAGGTCTGCAATGCCACGACTCGTTCGGATCAGTCTCGCCCAGTCATTGAT
>CAYYHV010000629.1:0-2954 GCA_964471695.1 uncultured Pirellulaceae bacterium | reverse complement strand
GTATGGGCTTGAAAAGTTGCGAAACGCTCAAGAGTAAGCGTGCACCACTTGAGTGGCTCGGCAACAAAGTCAGAATCGCGTTTCCCGGTGGCTCGGAGATCATGGAAGTCAGTCTGTCGGGGGTGCCCAAAGACGATGCGATGATGATCGTAAACGCTGTCGTGGATGCTTATCTTGAAGAAGTCAGTTCGGCTGAACGAAACGAAGTTTCGCAACGTTTGGAAATTCTTCGGGGACAGTATCGGAAGGATATTCGCACCCTTCAGGATGCTAACGCGAGTATTGAAAAGCTTAGCGCGCAAGTTGGCGATGGTTCGTCACTTGTTGACGTCAAACGCGAACTCAAGATTGAATCCGTTAAAGCGCTGATGAGACGGATTGAGAAGTTGGAGATGGAATTGGTAATGGCCAATGTCGATGCAAATGCGCTTGCCGAATTGGACTCCGCGGCGGCCAGCAAAGCCGAGAAACGAGCCAGTGTGTTGGCCAAGGCCATTTCAGGGGAAAAAACAAAGTATGAGGAGGAGGCCGAGGAACTCATGGACATGCACGGATTCTCAGCAGACTTAGATTCCAAACGCGCACGGTTTGAAAGTCTCCGGGAAGCGACTCAACAGGTCTTTCGTGAGATTCATCGTCTGGAGTTGAGCATCAAAGAGCCGCCTCGCGTGAAGTTGATTCAACGTGCGATCTTGGACAAGCTGTGAAGGGGATTGCGCGACCGTTCCTTGGAAACTGAAGAATTGCTTCTGCGTTGAACGGTGGCACGCGCATTTCGCTGATGGCAGATTTACTGAAGTCCCCTCGGCCCGAGCGTCGATCGTCCCATCGGCAACTTGCCGTTGGGAAACAGGAAACCTTTTCTGGGTATGTTGGCATTCGTGAAGAATTCAGGTTTCGGTTTGCACAAGCGAGTCGCTGCCTGTTGGGCTGATTCACCTCTTTTCAACTTGATCGTTCGCGGTACGGTGTTCGTGCTGACTCGTTTCCAGATGACTTTTCCGTTGCGGGTTAGTTCCATAAACGATGTCGTGGGTGTGAAGGTAATGGTCTCGTTGGGTTTGCCGAATGGACTTTCGAACCAGTCACGCACACCTTCAGTTTGGGTCTTGCCGCGTTCGACTCTCATGGAAAGGACCATCGGCGCGCCCTGATTGATCGTATAGCCGATATCTTCCAAGCGTTCGGTCAGCTTGGAGCGAACTTCATGAGGGGCCATTGTCAGATCGCCAATCTCCAAGGAAATAGGACCTGGTTCATGCCAATCGAGATCGGCTGGATCGTACTCATCGCATGCTTGTTCAATACTTGAGGGCGGCAGTAGAATCGGCACGATACTTCCCCCATCGCTATCGTAGTGTACGTACCAAAACTGGTTCTTCGCACCTTTGACGATCGTCTTTACTTTATGGGATTCGAATTCCCACGCAGTCACCGCCAAGCGAATATCAATGAGAATCGATTGGTTGAGGAGCAGGAATTTGTTTCCGATCCAATCCATGCTCCTGGCGGGGCGGTCTTGAAGCAGCCAGATGTCTTTTTTCCGGCTGCCGTCCTTGAGGCTCCAGATGCGAATGTTATCGTCTCCGTAACCCGCCAGGTACGTACCGCTATCGCTGATTGACATTAAGTTGGGCTTCAAGTCGCCGAGATCAATCGTAGCGATGCGTTTTTCGGATTCGTTGTCAATCAAGTATGCCGAGCCTTCTCGCACGACAACCATGTGCTTGTTGTTGGCGCTCATTGCGACGGGAGAACGAGGTATACTCATCGGCAAGGAAGCAAGCCCGCGATGTTTGGGGATATCCCAGAAAACGGCTCCGCTACGGTTGCCCGCGACGAGCTTGTCGGACGAAAGTAGGTGGACAAAATCGACGCCGGAGGACCTCCCTTTGGGAGCGATCCAACCACCGGCTGATTCCAGGACTCCATTCTTGGGTGACCAAATAGCAATATGATCTTGTCGAAAGAATGTGTCGTTGGCCGTTACGACAAGTTCGCCGTGGGAACCAACACTTCGGACGCCCATGTGTTCGGAACCGAGTTTTAGGGAGCCCAGCTCTTTTCCGATTTCCAAGTCGTAAGTACGGACCAGCGCTCCATCATGGCCAAATGGATTGGAAACGCTCAAGGCCATGCCCGTTCCATCCACGCTGACAACACAGGTTATTCGATCGTGAATGGCGTGCGTTTTCGAGTCCCCACGGCTCACAGAGATGATTTCTGGATTGGCAATCGGATTGGCGGCACTCCTGTCGGGGACAAGTTCCCATGAATTGTTGGGGGTCAACACCACGGGTTGCATTGAATGGGTGCTGGCTTCGGGCAGACCCGAAAGTGCGGACGACGAAGGAGATTCATTGTCCTCGTCATCATCGCCCCAACGATCTCTCAGTCGACTGGGGCGTCGACGTCCTCGCTGAGATGAAGATGGTGAAGAAGAGCTGGTCTTGTCGGAAATGTTGCCTTCCCCGAGCGTTTCACGCATGGCCTCGATATAGCCTTGGTCGCCAGCGCTCAGCTTATCAATTGGCACGGAGACTTCTTTGCCGTCCGTCTTTTTCAAGCGAACTTTGTCGTCTTCAATGCCAATCATGGTGGCTTTGATTTTGGATTTTCCGTTCTTGCTGTTCCAGGTACGAGATTTTAATTTTGATTTGGCTGGGCCGATTTTTCGCAGATCTCCTGGTGGTTGGGGCATTTCTCGTACTCGCCCACGATAAGTAAATCTGACGATCGGCCAACCAGTACCGAAGATTCCTGTGACTTCGCCTTTTTGAGTACCGCCCATAAAATCGAGTTCGACACGGTCTCCAACTTTGAAATCCTGCGCGCAGGTCGTTGAAGGAATGACACCCAGAAGAAGGAAACTGAGCAGGAGGCAACGTTGTACAGAAAGTCGAGGATGCTGAGGACGAAACATGGTTTTGATATTTCCTCGCTTTGAGAGAACC
>CAYYHV010000628.1:0-3000 GCA_964471695.1 uncultured Pirellulaceae bacterium | reverse complement strand
GATCTACTCTTTGGGGACGGGGCGCGAGGGTAGGGCAGTGTCGGAACGTTCGCTTCCGTGGCTACGGAACCAAGGTGACTTTCTTGCCGTTCGCAATGGTTCCTTACAATCTAGTAGGGTGCTACCCACGGTCGACCGTAGATTGCGCCGACTCCGAAACTCATCAGGCCATATCCGCCGATCATGATCATGGAAAGCACCAGGGCGGTCGTGGCGACTTTTCTGGAGTTCCAGCGTCCTGACTCACCACGATTGTCGGTGCCAACCAGCCAGCACAAGAGCATGATGATTGTTCCAAATAACAAGACGTTACCCAGCCAGCCTGTTGATGAACTCACAATGGATGCCATGCCAAACTGCTGAGGCACCATGATCCGGGCCGCACCAATCGTCATGATGAAATTTAATCCGTACTTCAGTCCCAACAGTCCGAAGATGGAGAGAAAAATGGGGAGATAGTTGCCGGCTCGAGCGATGCCGGCGAACTGAGTCGCGAGGCTCTGCATTCTCTTGGTTTTCCCTTCGGTGATACTCCAAGCCCATAAGATCAGCAGAACAACGCTTAGGGTAACGCTGAGGCTGGATAAGGAAAAAGAAATCCATAGAGGGAGTTGAAGGTATACCGCCAGCATCGTGACGGCTTGCCCCATGGACGCGAGAAATCCAAGTATCACACTCAACATCAGGTAGCCGACCAACATCCACTGGGCTCGACGAGTCCACGTGCGTGCGCCGTTCACCTTGGAGAACTCAAGCGCAATCGATTCGGGGGAGCCGACACGACGAGCGGCTAGCCAAAATGATTCTTCCGATGTTAATGGTGAGACGCTTAATTCTTCGGTGGAATCGCGGAGGTGACTTTCCAATTCGTCGACTTCTGCGGCTGACACGCCATCGGTCTGGAGCAATCGTGAGCGCCATTGCTGAATGTGCATTTCTAGATCGAACATGGTGTGAGGCCTCCCCATAAATTTCGGAGCATACTGTCGACGGCTTCCCATTGCTGGCGTTCCGTCTGTAACTGTTTCTTACCAACCGCACTGACTTGATAGTATTTGCGTTTGCGACCCGTCTCAGCGACAACCCACCTTCCTTTGATCAATCCGTCACGTTCCAGTCGGTGGAGGACTGGGTAGAGCATCCCTTCCGTCCACGAGATTTCGCCTTTGGACAGTTCTTTGACGCGTCGAATGATCTCGTATCCGTAGCTCTCCTTCTCGCTAAGGATGGAAAGCACCAGGGGGCGCGACGAAGCCGCCATGAGTTCTTTGGATGCCATTTGTAGCTCGGGGAAACGTGAATAATCGGATGTTACCTTGAGGTGCTAGGTATGATACCTAGCGGTGCAAGGTAAGTCAACAGTCGTAATTTCTGGACTAATCCTGAATACCCCATCTACGTTTCTTCCGGATGATGGATCGCAAGAAATCTCCCCCCAACGGCTACGTCGAACGCCGAAGTCGTAACCTATTCTCTCCTAGCCCCTTGCGCTCTCGATACATCGCTGCATCGATGTGCGAATCGGCAAAACACTTTAGTAACCTCCGGATCCGCCGATTGGCTTGACCATGATTCACGTCCGCGAATTGACAAAAACCTATTCCGATCTCCATCGCGGGCAGTTTGTCGCGTTGGCGGGAATCACATTCGACGCACGGCCTGGCGAGATTTACGGGCTACTCGGTCCCAACGGGGCTGGCAAGACAACATTGCTGCGTATTCTCAGTACGGTGCTCTCACCCAGCGGGGGCTCGGCAACGATCAACGGTTTTGATGTGGTATCGCAACCATCGCCGGTTCGACGTCAGATTGGATTTGTTTCGAACAATACCGCGATTTACGACCGGATGACGGCCAGTGAAATGGTGCAGTATTTTGGGCGACTGCACGGTATTGAGCCAGAGATTCTCGATCAACGCATGGAGAATGTCTTTGCCCGCCTGAAGATGAATGACATTCGCGATGTGCTTGGAAGCAAAATGTCGACAGGCATGAAGCAAAAGGTCTCCATTGCTCGAGCGCTCGTCCACGATCCGCCCGTTCTGATTTTCGATGAAGCCACTGTGGGGTTGGATGTGCTTGTGGGGCGAGCCCTTTTGGACATCGTTTCTGATCTGCGATCGCAGGGGAAATGCATCATCTTCTCGACTCATATCATGCGAGAGATTGAACGATTGTGTGATCGAGTCGCGATCATCAATCGAGGCCACTTGCTGGCGGAGGGGACTCCCGATGAGCTCCGCGCTCAGTACAACGAGTCTGATTTGGAAGAACTGTTCTTCCAGCTGATTCAAAATCAGCAGAAACGCGACGAACATTCCCTCGAAGTATAACGGGCGACTGACAATACAATGAACTCTATTAATTGGTACAACGTTCGACTGATCATGATGCGTGAGATACGCGATCAGCTCCGTGATCGACGAACGTTGTTCATGATTGCCGTATTGCCGTTGTTGCTGTACCCACTAATGGGTATGTCATTCATGCAACTGGCGCAATTCTTGAAAAAGAATCCATCGAGTGTATTGTTGGTGACCGAGGAATCGTTGCCGCAAGACCCACCACTGGTTATCAACGGGCGACTTGCCGCTATTTCTGAGCGAGAAGCCGAGCTGATTGACATCGATGTACGGACAACGGAACTTTCCAAATTTCAAGAGGCGCAGAAGCAAGCCAAGCTGGCTATCGACAAAGGCGCTTACGACGCCATCGTCTGCCTGCCCGCCGGGTTTTCTGAGCTGCTGAAGCGTGACCCAACGGAAAAGGCGAGTAGCGAGTCGCAACCGCTAGTGTATTACAATGCGGCGAAAGATCGGTCACGCATCGCGTATGAGCGAGTCTCTGTGGCCTTACACCGCTGGCGGCAGCAGATCACGGATTCGAAAATGGGCAACCAGGAAGTTGCGGTCCGTGCTTCCATGCCGTTTTCGTTAACCGCCGAAGACGTTGCTGAGCCCGTGGGGCGGCGCGCCGCGGTTTGGTCCAAGATACTTCCGT
>CAYYHV010000627.1:1957-3014 GCA_964471695.1 uncultured Pirellulaceae bacterium | reverse complement strand
TCTCATTTGGCTGAATCTCTCCAACACGTCAGCGACCTCGGATGCCATTGACGAATTGAGCAAGAAAGATGACCTTGAGATCGTCGAATATTAGTACGATAGACACGTGAGGATGTCCTGGCTTCCCGTTGGTTGCCTAACACTCATTTCATGCTTCAACTCGAGATTCACTATGCGTTTGGTGATCCTACTTGGCTTGGTGGTTGCTCTCACGGGATGCCAACCGACATCGACTACCCCACCACCGCCTGCAACCGAATCATCGGTCGAGCAGCTGCTTACGGAGGCCGGTGCCAAGCTCAAAACCAAGGGCGACAAGATCACCGACGTGACGTTAACCAAGAATGTCGACGCGGACTTGCTGGCGAAGATCGCCAATTTGCCTGAACTGGTCACACTGGATTTGCGAAAAGCCAACGCAACAGATGCGACGCTCGCAGCGATCCAAGGCCATGGAAAGATCCGCAGCATCAAAGTCTCCGGTGCCGGCATCACGGACGCTGGCGTCGCACGCTTGGCTGGAATCGAATCCCTGCGAGCGCTGACTCTGGACGACACAAGTATCACGAACGAGGCTGGGGTTTCCATCGCTCGTCTCCCGTTGCTGGTCGAGCTTTCGACGGTACGCACGGATTTTTCAGACGCTGGCCTTGAAAATCTCAAGTCGCTAAAGAACATCCGCAGCCTACGCTTGCGAGGCTCGAAAGTCACATCGGCTGGACTTGCTCACCTTACTGGGCTGCTCGGATTGGTCAAACTCGATGTGAGCGAGACTGCGGTAGATTCATCAGGCGTCGGACATTTGGCGAAGATCAAAAGTTTGCTCGACGTCAACTTATGGGCGACGCAAGTCGACGATAACGTTGCCGTGCACCTCGCAAACATGACTCAACTCGACAGCCTGAACCTCGACAACACGAAGATCACCGATGCGACACTTCCGTCGTTGGCCAAGTTATCTAACCTGACGTTTCTCCATCTCGGTTCGAATCAAATTTCGGACGCTAACCTCAATCACCTGGAAGGACTGAAGAATCTTGTCACGATGCATTTGACC
>CAYYHV010000627.1:0-1947 GCA_964471695.1 uncultured Pirellulaceae bacterium | reverse complement strand
ACTCAAAGCGGCTTTGCCTGACACCGATCTCAAATTCTAGGCCGTTATGGCGACGGCGGGGACGATTCTTATTCTTCGCGAGCCAGTAGTTCGGCGATATCAAAATTGTTGTATCCGTTTTCGTGATCGAACAATTCGTCCGTCTCCACCGAATCGACGGCATATCGCATAAGCAGATAGACACCCGCGACGGCTGACCAGAAAAAACTGTAGGCGTAGGCGCTACCAATCGTACGGACGACACCCTGCCAAAACCCCACGCAGCGTCCTCCGAAAGCCACCATCCGCGAATCCACGGCTTGTCCTTTAGCTGCCGTCAACAACTCATTCATCTGCTCCGCACCCAAGCCGAGTTGCACGCCCCAGACGGAAAAATTCACAATGAGTTCCGAGACAAACCAAACCAACAGCCATCCCAGAAAGCCGATGATTGCAACGACAATCACATAGAAAAAGTACTTTAGCGGCTGCTGGAACAAGTACGCATACGAACGGCTGACAGCATCAAATGAATCTTGCCCCTCAGTGCTCAAAGCCCCCCACATCAAAGGCCAGCCAAAAATCCAGCCCAGCACAAATAGAGACATTACGACTGCGACTGGGACAACGGCAATCCAGATCAGACCACCAAGTGCCGCAAGCGGATTCCATCGCATCAGTACGCCAAGCAGCATTAATGGAATCGCAAGTAATGCTACAGCACAGATGGGCATGCACATTGCAATAATATGTTGAAGGAACCGTTTGACTCCCACGTTGATCGCGGACAAAACATCGACGTGCTCGTCATGCCCCAAACGCACCACCGCCATTCGTGTCATAGCGCATCCGAACAGCGCCCAAACGGCCAAAGTCCAAACGGCTCCAAAGAGATAATAAGCCCATTCACCCCATGACTGACTTCGAGTCAACTGAACGTAAGGACGCACAATTCGATACGGAATGGCAATCATCGGGTCATCTGGCCAAGCGCCCGCCAACGCCGCAATCTGCTTTCCGGGTGGATATTCGTAGCAGCCCACCGGGCAATTTCCTATCGTGCGCTCGCCGGGGAAAGCCCCAAAATAGTCGGCATCCGCCTTGAGCGTTACCACATCAGCTTTCATCTGCTCGCTAACGAACATCCCGTCAGCCAGTTGCCAACCAATGGCTCCCAACAATGCGCCGATCGCAGCCAACACGATCATTGGAGGGGAGATGGCGATCCTGAAGGTATCCAACAATATCAACCACGGATAACGGTCACGCCAATCGTGACCGTGTGGATACAAATCCCGTGCGCCCGCAGTCGAAGACTGTGGACCTGCTGCCTTCTGTTCGCTCATACAGGTAACTAGAACCGATTGGAGTAATGATCGTTGTGGGCGTCGTCTTCGTTGTCATCTTCTTCGTCCCAATCGTCTCTAGTCGCTGGGACGCTGTACTCCTCGTCGAACCATCGGCCGAGATCAATCTGTCGGCATCGGTTCGTGCAAAACGGCATCGCTGTCGTGTGCGCTGCGTCAAATTTCGTTCCACAGGTGGGACATTGAATCATTTCCATCACAGAATCTTACTTAAGCTACTGCCCCTGACAAGCTGTGAATTTCACAAGCGCCGAAATCAGCCACCCTGCGAACGACACAGGGTATTCACGGGTACCCAATACCCTATTCTTCGTCAAACAGGCTCTTTTGGCCGGCTTTTCGCAGATGTTTCCAGTACTGCTCGGGATTCTCAAGGATCCCCTTGGTGATATAAAAATGCGAAGTCTCCTCAAGTGCCACTCGTTTTAGTGTGCCATCATCAAAACTGATGATTTCCGCACCTGGGTAGGTAAGCAGAATCGGCGAATGGGTCGCGATGACAAACTGACTTGCTCCCGTGCGGACGCGGTCAACGATCTTCGCCAAGAGAACCAGTTGACGTTGCGGGGATAACGCCGACTCGGGCTCGTCCAATAAATAC
>CAYYHV010000626.1:0-3020 GCA_964471695.1 uncultured Pirellulaceae bacterium | reverse complement strand
CTGTACCTCTCAACTCGATGGGCGGCGTTGGCGTCTTTACTCGCGAAATTCAATCCGCGTTGCTTGAGGATCGAGTCGACTTGGCGGTGCACAGCCTCAAGGATCTGCCTACGGACAAGATTGATGGCTTGTCGCTGTCGTCCGTACCCGTCCGAGCCAGCGTGTACGATGCCTTGGTTTCCAATCACGTTAAGCGGCTTGAGGATTTGCCAGCAGGTGCGAAGATTGGCACGGGGAGCGTACGTCGCAAATCACAGTTGCTGTATCATTTTCCCGAATTGGACGTGCAAGATATCCGCGGCAATGTCGACACGCGTTTGAAGAAGCTTGACGACGGGCAATACGATGCAATCATTTTGGCGGAAGCCGGGCTTTCGCGACTGGGGTGGAGCGATCGCATCGCTCTTCAGATTCCCTTGGAATTAATGTTACCTGCAGTGGGGCAGGGGGCTTTGGGAATCGAAACTCGTTCCGGCGATGAAGCGACGATTTCGGCGGTTCAACATTTGAGTGATGAGTCTACGCACGCATCTGTGATGGCGGAGCGAACATTGCTCGCATCTCTACGAGCCGGATGTTTGGCTCCCGTTGGCGCCTATGCTTCGGTGGTCAATGGGCAGCTGTCCATGAAGGCTTGTGTGTTGGATGGATTGGGGAAGTCGCGGATTGAGCATGCAGCCACGGCGACTTTGTCCGAGGCGGTGGAGCTTGGCGAGGAGGTTGCCAAAGCGTTGCAGAGGCAGGGGGCAACAGAACTAATTGCTGAGTCTCGTCAGTAACGATCGTTTTGGGTGGGCTTGGTTGAGAATGAGGCGGTCAGCTTCCAGAATCGTTATCCAGCAGAGTCTTTGGTAAGCTGACACACGATTACATTGCCTGCTGGTTGCGGTTCAGCGTGCTAATTTGTATGCTGAATCCATCACGCAAAGTCACCTCATTCTGCATTTGACTATGAAGCATCAACTCACAATCATCGGATCGGGTTTCACCTGACGCGTCTGATTCTTAGGCGGCGTGACCGTTGCTCGATGTTGTTTGAGTTCTTCTTTTCTCTCATCTGTGATTTAGTTCGACCTGTTTAATCGACTGAAATCGCCTCGCTGAGAACTCTCAATAGAAGCTATTTTCTGGGGAGTCGCCCGGCCGCTGGCTCCCAACAATTCATTACGTGTCTAGCAAGAATGACACACGAGAACTAAAGGGAAAGAATGACTATCGCTCATAAAAAAACACGAGGATTTACCCTCGTCGAACTCCTTGTCGTCATCGCGATCATTGGAATTTTGGTTGCACTGTTGCTGCCGGCTGTCCAACAGGCCCGCGAGGCGGCTCGTCGAACAGGCTGCATCAACAATTTGCGACAAGTCGGATTGGGATTGTTCAATTACGAATCGGCACTGCGGCAGTTCCCGAGTGCCGGCCAAGCCAAGCGTGGCGGTACCGGATCGAATTCGGGGCAGAACGTTTTCTTTACCGACAAGGGAAAACTCGAATCGCGTGGCGATGCCTCGCATTCGGTGCAAGGGTATCTTCTGCCTTACGTGGAAGAGAAAGCGGCGGCAGATCTGATGGATCTCCGGTACCGTTATGATTTTCAGGGTAACGAAGCGCCGACGAATCAGCAGGCTTCGAAGATTCCCATGAAGATTTATCTTTGCCCGTCTACGGGAGGCCGCAGCGGTGACGTCGACGCCGAAGGCTATGGGTTTACCGATTACTCAGCCCCTGTCACCGTGAAGCCGGGGTTGAGCGGCAATCCTGCACAGCCTCGTTTTAAGTGCGTGCTCAATGGCGATTCCAAACGACGACTTCGCTCGGTAACCGACGGTACCAGCAAGACGATTGCCATCGCCGAAGATGCAGGACGAGTCGACGTTGCCACAGGTGGGTTCATGCTGATCAAGGAAGAGTCGATGGACGACGGGACGAGTGCCCAACGGCGTTCATGGGCCTGGGCTGATCCAGACAATGCTTACAATGTCGATATGCTCGTCAACAATAACTCGTCGCCGATTGGCGGCCCTGCTGATTGTCCGTGGAGCACGGTGAATTGTGGAGCCAACGAAGAGACGTTCAGCTTCCATCCTGCGGGTGCCAACGCGACATTCTGCGACGGCAGCGTGCACTTTATCAACGCGGACATCGACGCTCCAACTTTTGCCGCGATGATGAGTAAGAATGGTGGCGAGGTCATCGACTATGACTTGTAAGTCGACTGGTTCTTAGATTTTCAACTAACGCCGATTTGCCACTCCCTCGCATGAATTGAGGGCGTGGCTTTTTTTCTGAAACTGGATGATCGGATTTAGATCTCGCCCTTCAGTCCACGTTCGTAGTACTTGTGCGTGATCTCATCTTGATGTTCGAGCAACCAGTCGATCGACGGCTCGTTGCGCATGGCTTTGTGAATCGCTTGCGACATCGCTTTGCGATGGATTTCGAAGAGCGCCTTGTGATCGAGGTTGTCGTCCGTCGAGACGCCCGGGTTCAGCCAGACGGAGCAGATGATGCCCAGGTCGTTGGCTTTTTCTTTGGGGATATCGCCGGCTCGGACCGCATCCAGGACTCCGTTGGCAATCGCCGCCTGAACGGTTCCCATCAGGATGTTGGTATAGCGGCTGTTCTTGACGGTGACTTTGCTAACCATCAACGTCACGGGGCGAACTTGCACATCGGTATTGAGGATGGCGAAAACCTTGGAGTGACCAGCCGCCTGATCTCCCGTTAACGTGGCGATCGCCGTGCCCACGGGACCGTCAAGCTCGCCAATGACGACTTCGGGTTCCGCAGCAGTGAAAGGTGGTCCGCCGGCAACCAGGCACTCGCCGGTTCGCATGATGATTCTCTCGCTCATAATTGTTCAACCTTATTGATTGGTTTTTTGACTGTTTGTCGTCGAGCAGTATCCTATCTGTCTGACGAAGCGACAAGGATGGTACAGCCAACTGCGGTGCCCAGCCGGTTTGGTCGAGCGGGTTGCCCTCGGATATCCAATCGAGTGTATTGCGATGGTGTTAGAG
>CAYYHV010000625.1:0-3029 GCA_964471695.1 uncultured Pirellulaceae bacterium | reverse complement strand
GGCACGTGCAACGAATAAGTACAAGTTATACCGCTTAAGCAATGAATCACAACGAGATCGCTATCAAATTGTGCGGCGAGCTTTTTCGCGACAGTAATACTCGCGTAGTGGTGATTTCCCATGTTGACATCGAACTATCAGGAATCGCAAAACCAGAGAAAAAACGGCAGCATCAGAAGCTCGATGAATTCCGAACTGGCTTGGGGCTCGCGAATAATATCTCCTCGTTTTTGCGATCAGCCCCCGAAACCGTTGGGTTGTATTGTTGTGACGATCTAAAAACCGCCCAAACAACAATCTCAAACATCTACCAGAATCTCCACGCCAAGAATGCACATGACGGATACAATCTATTTCATCCGACTGACGACGTTGGTGTCTTGGAAATTTGGCTTGATCGCTAATTGGCCATTGGTGCCCTGCAACATCGCGGGATAACATCTATATGTCTCTAGAGGTCAAGTAGTACGTACGGTGATCGCGGTAAAAACCTTTACATTTTTTGGGTGGTAGATCGGAACGTCTTTGATTCCGTATTCTTTGCGAATATCGGATTCGCTCAAAAGACAACGAAGACACAGTCCATGCCTTGAGCAGGTCTGTGTCTTGCCCCGATGAGTACCGCTACAACTTGCAGAGTCGTCAGGCACAAGTCGACATCAACGAGGCCGGAACTATTGACGACGTTGTTCTGAAATATCGCTACAACGCCAATGGCATTCGGATCAGCCAGACCAAAGGTCCCGAAACGACACTTTTCCATGTCGATGAAAACAACCCAACGGGCTACGCACAAGTTCGGGAAGAAGGTGTCGATAATGTTCTAGTGGATGGTAAGCTTTCAGTCGGCGAAGTAGATCGAATCTACGTTTTCGGATCAGATGTTCTCCAGCAGTTTGATCCGTCAGTTGCGGCGGCAAACTACTATTTGCTGTACGATGCACACGGTTCAACTCGACTTCTGCTTGATCCATCAGGCAACGTTGTTGATTCTGGTGCGAATCTTCAATTGTTCGACTATGAGGCATACGGCCGAAACATTAGTGTCGCAGCACCGAATCCGCTCACCTCTCTTCTCTATTCCGGCGAATTCACTGATTCATCAGGACAACAGTACCTGCGCGCCAGATACTACGAGCCGGCAACAGGAAGGTTTAATCGGCTTGATCCGTTCTCTGGCGTCTCGCATAGCCCGCGACACTTCCATAAGTATCTGTACACAATTGGAGACCCCGCGAACCGCATTGATCCATCAGGTCTATTTAGCCTAGGGGAGCAGCTCAACGTAACTGGAATCAACCAAAGCAACTCCCGAACTTCAAATTCGCAACAAGTATCAAGCGGCACAAAAGCGAGTTCAAGATTGCTGGTATCAATCACTTTGCTCGAAATGCAAAGTATGGCTTTCGGAATTCCACAGATTCAATCGAGCCTTGCGTACATGGCCGTGTATTACGCATATTTGTACCGGCTGTTTGACCAGACATATAGTAAGCCTAAGAACGCACCGAGCTTGATCGGGCAGATGGACGATCTCGCCTCGTACTTGGTTACTTTGCCCAACGGCCTCGCGAGACTGAAGGAGAATTTCAACGCAATCGGACCAAGACAAGGGAACGTAAAACTGTTGAAGAATTCGTTTCTTGATACGAGCAATGCCCATATCGTGAGTGTTCTGTGGATGCCATATATGGGTTCTCGCAAAAACGACAACATCCTAGCTTCCGTAGTAGCCCGAGGTTCGAGCGTCCTTGATATCATAAAAGCACTTCAAGGGGACTTAAACTCACTGCAAGGCTTCGTGGATACCGCCAGCAACACGCTCGTTAGTCTCGGTGTCCGTGCTGACGGCAGGGTCAATGGGTTTCGTTGGCATCACAACGAAATTGTGGGCGTTATGCAATCAGTCGACGCAGACCACCACTCAAAACCTCACACAGGTGGAGCGAGGTTCTACGAAATAATAGCGAATTTGCGAAAGGGCTCATACTAAATGAGTACAAGAATTATCCTAGAAGCAATTTGGCTACTCAGCAGAATGATACATGACGAAAGGCAATGGCATGGCTCAAACGTTAGTGCCTTTCAAGCATTCTATAATACTCTAGCTCAACGCTCTGATCACCAAATTGGCCCAAACGAGATAGCGTTGATAGAAGACGTCGCGACAGAAATAAGCCTAACGTCAAGAAATGAGTATTTAGGGGACTCGGACCGTGACGATGAGAGATTCGCTCGCCACGAGGTCTGGTTCGAAACCCGCCGTAAAGCAAAGTCGGCCTTGGCAAAGTTACGACGCATTGCCGGGGACGACACTGCTTTATCTGTTGCAAGTGATGCCTACGAGAGGATTGTGCGGCGTCTGACTGACGATCAGCGACGTCAAATTCAAGACGAACATGACTTGAAAATACCTAAAGACGTAGAGAGTCTTATCTCCACGAATCCATCGGCATTACAAAGCTACGTGGCGATGCTGGAGTCGCGGCGTCCACTCAACAAGAAATTGCTTAACGACGGAACCGTAATCGTTCATGTCTGCAAATCAGATCTAGTGGTACAGTCGCTGCCGTTTAAGGATGAAGGCGTGTCTTTCTTCTTCAAAGTGGGCGAGCGGAGAATCATGTGCATCTGCCACGTCACCGAGGATCAAGATCACATCTCGCATCTACCAAACAATCATTTCGAATTTGTCACAACGTCCATTCCATCTCGGTTTCATTGGGTAAATTGCCTGGGTCAAAAGATTGAGCCAGTACTCACAGTATCAGGAACTCAGCTTCTTTTTGAATCAACTCCATGGCCATTCGCTGTAGTTGACGCAGATTTGCTCACATTCGAAGATGACCTACTTAAGGCTAGCTACTCAAACTGAGCGTTTTTAGACCGCGACGGCGGCCTCTTTCAGTAGATAAGATCGGAGTTTTGGTTTTAACTTCCTGTCCTTTATTCTGGACGAAAAGGTGGACGAAAAGGGACAGGCATTGACACCTGTTCACTATTCGGGTTTACAAAAGACAACGAAGACA
>CAYYHV010000624.1:0-3032 GCA_964471695.1 uncultured Pirellulaceae bacterium | reverse complement strand
GAGTGGAAGCATGGAACCAACCAGGCTCCCGCAAATCACAATTGTCACGATCGTGAGCGGTAAAACCCAAATGGAGGTAAGCGACCTCGCTTCTGGAGTTAGTGCGTAACCCGCCACCAGACCGCAGGCGGCCAGAAAGATGCCAAGTAGTAAACCCATAATGGCTTCGCGCCGGAGTACCCTGCCCCAGTCCGCAATCTTAATGTCTTCGGCATTCAAAGCCGTGATGACGAGCGTCGCTGATTGATTGCCAGCGTTACCACCACTGGAGATGACCAGTGGAACGAACCACATCAGCCAACTCCATTTCTTGAGGTCCTCGTCGTAATAGCCCAGAACACAGGCGGTAAGGAGTGCAGCGACGAAGAGGACCATCAACCAGATTCCGCGTTTCCAAACCAGAGTCAAGATACCGGTATCGAGATAACTGTCCTCAAGTGGTTCCATAGCAGCGCTACGATGGGCGTCCTCGGTGGCTTCTTCGCGAACGACGTCAATGACATCATCGTAGGTGATGATGCCGAGCATTTTGCGTTCGAGATCGACGACGGGGATGGCCAGTAAGTCATAGCGAGCCACCTTTTGAGCGACTTCTTCTTGATCATCATCGACTTCGACCGTAACCAATCCTGTTTCCATGATGTCGCGAAGCAAGGTGTCGGGTTTTCGCATGGACGCCAATAACTGACGTGCCGAAACCAGGCCTCGAAGGTGGTCGTGTTCATCAACGACATACAAATAGTAAATCGTTTCGAGCTCCTCGGATTCATCTTGCAGTTGCGAAATCGCGTCGCGAATCGTCAGTTCATCCGACAGCTTGGCAACGTCCGTCGTCATGACGGCACCAGCCGTGCCTTCTGGGTAGGAACGCAGGTGGAGAATATCGTGGCGTTCTTCGGTGGGCAGCAACGGGAGGAGTTCTTCGACGATCACCTTCGGGACTTCATTCAACAAGTCCACCCGGTCGTCTGGCGCAAGTTCCGATACGAGAGCCGCGATCTCATTACGGTCGATCGTTTGCACCAGATCGACTTGGAAATTCTCGTCAAAGTAGGTGAAGATGGACGCGCGGGTCAGCGGGTCAGTATGACTGAGCACGAACCACGCCTCGTCCGCCGTCAGACCCTCCATAAAGTCTGCGGTTCGGGCTGGGTGGAGCGCCTCGCAGAACTCACTCAGGTTCTCGACGTTATTCTTCGCGATCATCTCGCGCAGTTCGGGTAGGTATAGTGGGTTGACCATGGGATCACCGGGGGAGTGTCAGAAAATCCGGGCAGGGAAAATGCCGGCATACGCAAACTGCCGTTTACCGCGAGTCCTGAATAAGGAAACGGACTATAAACTTACCGCGACTTTTGGCCTAGTCCACGTTGAAATACTGCCGTTGAGACAGGTAAATCACCAGCGGGGTTCGCAGGTGGCGATTGCCATCGAGAATGTGCCCCGTGGTCTATTTTTGAGGTGTCAAACTTGGTTTCAATTCGACCTGAATTTCGACTTCTTGAGGCTCGCCATTTCGAATGAACCGAATCGGGTGCTTGGAACCGGCTTTCTTGCGTTCGACGGCTCCCTGTAGATCACGGGTGTCGCGGACTCGAGTCCCGGCGAACTCTACGATCAAGTCGTCGACTCGCAACCCAGCCAATTCGGCTGGGGTTCGCTGGTTGACTTTGGTGACGACGACTCCCGCAATAGCCGGCAGGTTACGTTTGGCTGCGAAGCGTGGCAGATGCTCTTCGACGCTGACTCCCAGATAACCACGTTTCACTTCGCCATGCGCTGCCAATTGGTTGATCACCCAGCGAGCATTGTTGATCGGAATTGCGAATCCAATCCCCTGGTATCCACCGTTGCTGCTCGCGATGGCCGTGTTGATGCCGATGACTTCGCCAGAGAGATTCACCAGCGGGCCACCGGAGTTGCCAGGGTTGATAGCGGCATCCGTCTGTAAGAGTTTGCCACGAAGGATTTTTTCCAATCGGCGGTTCTTGCCGCTAATGATGCCCGCACTGACAGTGGCTTCCAATTCAAAAGGGCTGCCGATGGCAATGACCCAATCTCCGATATCAATCTTATTGGAATCGCCTAATCGCGCGACAGGGATATCCTCGGGGGGATTCTCCAGGCGGAGAATTGCGACGTCGCTGTAGGGGTCACGTCGTACGTCAGTGGTTTTGAATTCTCGATCATCGCCGGTCCGCACCACAATCGACTCGGCATCCTCCAGCACGTGACTGTTGGTCAAGACGACTCCGCTTTCATGGATTATGACTCCCGATCCAATACTTCCATCTTCCAGGACACGTCGCTCGGCGAATCCATCGCTAAAACGCTTGATTCGCGAAACCTGAGTGACGACGGTCACAACGGCGGGAGCCACCTTGGCCGCGGATGAACGGAAGGCGCGAGATAGTGCATTGGCTTCAACGATGGCTTTCGCATCGGACGCTTCCTGAGCCGATACGCAGGAGGCGACCATGGTCAGGATGAGAACGGAATGAATGAGCTTCTTGCTGTTCATTTTGACTCGGAGAATGAGATGACTTGGGGCGCATAGTTCCGTTGTACTTGTAATCAACCTGAATTATACGGTTTGGTGTTTCTGCGGCACGCTTTGGAGGGCGTATGCGTGCCGATTACATCGGTCGTCTGCCGTGTGCGGGGGCTCCGCCAACGCTAGGGCTTGCGTTGGAGCATAAGTTGGCAACCAGCCGATTGAAATTTCGGCCGGTCTCATTTGAGGGTGGCGGGAATCCCGTTTTCCGAAAAGAACCTTGTCATTTGGTCGACACATGTATACACGTTTAGTTTGACATGGTTTTCAAAGTGATTTACAGTGGCCGGATCGGAGTCGTCATTCGGCGGCTCGCTGGGTACGAGATTCGGTAAGGCCACCGCCAATCCGTACACCGTTGTTCAGTACAGCAAAGGGACCTGTTCGGTTGCTGTCCCGGCCAAGTTTGTTTATCTCATCGGTTGTCCAATGGGCAATGTTGCATGCCAGCATCGTCCGTAGATGAGGTGAAAATCAT
>CAYYHV010000623.1:0-3058 GCA_964471695.1 uncultured Pirellulaceae bacterium | reverse complement strand
AGCCGAAGCTCGCCGATTGTTGCGAGCGCACCGATTGTGGGAGACTTACCTCGAGCACGTCGGCATGCCCACGGAAGAACTCCACGAGCGGGCTCATGTGCTGGAGCATATGCACGACGAAAATACTGTTGACTACCTCGACGACAAACTGGGGCATCCGCTTCGAGATCCCCATGGGGCCGAAATCCCCGAAGACCCCGCCAAAATCTTACCAGGCACCAGCGTGAAACTTGCGATGCTTCGCGACGGTCATCAGGGCACAATTGAATCGATCGAAGGAAAACTGACTGGGCCCAAGCTGATTGTCGGTGGACATATCGCGATCGGCCCCCGCAAGGAAAATGGTACCGTTTGGACAATGCGACTGGCCGATGGACGCTGGATCGAACTCGACCACAGCGCCGCCGACTCGGTAGTGGTCAAACTCGATTCCTAGTCGTCTTCTGGTTTCGATGGTTCGATTGGATGGATCGCAATAACAAGCCCTCACCAACCGGCGGCTTGTGTCTCGCCGCTCACAATTGTCTCACTGGGCTTAGCTTGAGCTATGCGCGTCTCGCCCGCGAATGCAGTCCCGAGATGGCGACGATTCCCAACCACACTAGAACCATTGCCGTACCAGCAGGTTCAGGAACGACCACCGCATCATCTGACGACCGAAAACGCTGCGCATTCCACAAAGCAAAATCGTTTACGTCGGTCACCCCATCGGCATTGATGTCTCCCGAGCAGTACGCCGCCGTATGCTCAAAACGATTCGCGTTCCAGATGTTAAAGTCGCTCACGTCGACAACTCGATCCAAATTGATGTCCGATTGCAAGAATGCCGTCTCGTGCCCGACGAATTCGGCAGCCACTAATCGCCAGAGCGCTAGATCCTCGCGATTCACTTCACCGTCTCCGTTCCCATCGAATGCGATATCATTTCGTCCCGTTGCGACTTCGAGCGTCAGGCGATCAATGTCAGCACAATCCAGCGTTCCATTCCGGTCTGCGTCAGGAAATAGTCGCTGGAGGTAAGAAAACACATGAACCGTCTGATTGGCGATATCCAGAATCGCCAGTTGCTGGCTATCGTGATCAAACGAGAAATCGAAGGCACCGGAATCGGATTCCGGAGCCTGACCATTGAGAAAACGAAACTGAAGCGATTCGTCCAAAACACCACGGCCGTCGGTCAATCGAATCGAGTCATCCCATTTCGAGGATAGATTGGTGGGCTCGTTGTACAAAATCGCCTCGAACAACACATCGACCGAGAATGCCAGAAAAGACTCGACGTTCAAATGGTCCGCTTGTGAATAACTCCCAGCCACAATGCCCGACGGGACGGTCTCGGAAGGGCCGATCCGTACACCCCGACTGATATAACCATCGTGTCGGACGAAACTATTGCCGGTCAGGCGGCTGAAAGCGACATCTTGCAATCGGCCGTTGGCACCATCATTTCCCCATCGCATACCATCTTTCGTCTCCAGAAGAACCTCTCCGGTGAGCGTATCGAAGCGGGGCAATCGAACCTCAGACTCCACGGGAAACGAAGTCCCGAATCCCACGCCTTGGTATCCGGGATCCATTGCGACACCGGCGATACCCGGCACATCCAATGACCAGAGCTCCGTACTTTCTACGCTGTTGTTGATGACCGATATGCCGCGTGTCGTCGATTCCAATCCGCTTTCGTAGGCAATCGCTATCAAATCCGATTGAGGATGAAGATCAATCCCGGTGACCCCGAAGCCCGGCTCGGTTTCTGGATACGCGGAAATCAGGCTGACTTGGGGACTATCGATAAATCCGAGGAAACTGCCTCCGACCTCAGCAACGCCGACGGGAGCCGGCATTTCGGTTGAATTGATTCCGCCGATATAAAGTTCTGATCCATTCCACGCGACAGAATTGGCCTTGGAACCGATGAAAGACGGATTGGCAGGATCGGTGATCGACTGAAGGTTGATGCGAGCCAACTCGTCAAAATGAATCGCTACCACATTCGTAGGCAACAGAACCACGAGAACCAGCGCCATTGCCAATCGAATTGGGCCGCCGTCCATACGGCTTGGCCTTGAACGAATCCTCGACGCCAGACGTGCTATTTGGTTTACCATGTCGTTCACTCGCGAATCGTCTAGTGACTCAGACGACTATAGGCTTCGTGCGAACGATGAAGCAACAATACAGCCAGTTCCCCCACCTGGGAGCAACATCCATCGCGATTCGACGAAAATCGTGCACCAAGACGCGGCTGGCCGAACACCGAGCCCCCGTCGGCGATCAACACGCGACGATCACATCCCTAAGCGCTGGGCAACACGAAGAGCACGTAAAGAGTCGCAAGAATGATTTGCACAATCGCGTACGGCAAAGCCGCTTTAACGAACTGAGCAAACGAAAGAGGCAGCTTGTGACGATGAATGATCGTAACTGCCACCAACGTGGAAGCCGAACCAATGGGGGTGATATTCCCGCCTAGATTGGCACCAAAAATGACAGACCACCATAACGGCGACGCCGGAGAGTCGACCGTGTTGATGGGAGTTCCCAAACCTGTCAAGATTTTCGAAAGCATGGCTGCAAGTGGAATATTGTCCGTCACGCTGCTAAAGACGGCTGAGCAGATCAAGATGGCTGCTGACGCAAATGCGCCGCCTTGGTTGACGATGACCGCCAACCCTTTCCCGATGTAGTCCAGCACCAATGCATGTTCCATGACGTTGATAACCACAAACAATGCCATGAAAAATCCGATCAAGTCCCAATCCAGCGCACGATAGAACTCATCCGCTTCGGATTTGTATCGCAGTAACATGACGGCTGCGAACGCCAAGGCCACGAATCCCATTTCCAAATCGCTGATCACGGGAAGGACCGAAGTCGTCGCAATCGTGAGGATGAACAACATCAGCATCGCGGCTCCGAACCAGAAAAATCCCCAACTCTCGATGCCGTCGTTTTCGTCAAATGCCGCAACCAGCTCGCGCGCTTGTTGTTTTTCTTCGTCAGTCTTCAACGAGTTGATCTGGAACAGGTAAACGCCCATCGCCAGCGTCACCAGAGT
>CAYYHV010000622.1:840-3177 GCA_964471695.1 uncultured Pirellulaceae bacterium | reverse complement strand
CTCCAGTCCTGTCGCGATCGAGAGATGAGCCATGGGTTCTGTACGTCGTGCCGTCGCAAGATCGCTTCGACATCTATTTCCGGGTGGGTACGACGAACCGGCACGATCTCGACATCGGAATCCAATGGATATATTCCACGGAGCGGAAGGCTGCAGTACTCACGAAACTCAGTCGTCGAGTCTTTCGATAACCGATCACACTCGATCAAACGCGAATCAACGATCACAAGGTCCGGTTGTCGTAGCACCAGTTCCCCCACGGCTGATCGCCAGTCTTCATGGGAACGAGAGATCAAGACGCCTTGCTGATTCCATGTCTTGACGGGTCCTGTGGCAAGGACGACGAGTAATGTAGCGACTCCCACCGCCAATCTTGCGTTCGCACCAAGTCGACTGAGCAGCATCCCAACGAACAACATAGGGAGTAACGAAACTTCCATGAGATAGCGCCGGTAAAACAATCGCGCAAAGTCAAACCGAGTCAGCATCCACGCCAGAATCAGAGTCAATCCGAAACAGGCGGCGATCCCAAGCATCATCCGGTGTTGCCTCACAGTGACGGCTGCGTCGCCATGGGTTGCCTCACATTCGAGTGGGTTGGAACGTCCAAAGACGATTCGCAGTACGGCGGCGCCAATGAGTGCGACGACGACTAATCCGCAATGTTCGGCGATGGGAAACACATCGACCAAGTCATTCACGCTTGGAATTTTGACAAATGACCAAGCGACTCGGTGAGTAAACACCCGCGACGCCAACCAAGCGACTGGCAGCGTTCCCAGCGCAATCACCATCGCGACGGCCCACCAGCGTCTTGGTCTTGGAGCCCCCAATAAGGGCAATGTTGCAAGAAGTATGACTTGGACCGCGATCAGCAGTCCCGCAGTCATGTGCAAGTAGATGAGAACCAGCGACAGCAGGATATAGAAGAAAACGACCTTACGATTGGGCTGACGTTGATCCAGCGGGACAAGCCACTCGACAAAACACACGATCTGGAGCAGGCCAGCGAGCTGCACCAAGGCATATGTCCTCGCCTCAATCGAGTAGAACAAATTGTTTGCGTCTACAGCAACCAACAAAGCGGCGATCGTTGCCACGACTCGGTTAGTCTGCCATTTCCGAAGCACGACAAACATCGCGACGACGGATCCGAGGCTGGCGACGAGCGATGGCATACGCAGTGACCATTCGGACCATCCGAACCAACGTGTCATCGTGAAGGGTAGGTAGAAGTACAAACTGCCGTTGTTTCCCATATGGGCGCGAGCCGGCAACTCGGCAAGCGAACCACGCACCGTCCAAGCGGTATGCAACTCATCCAACCAGAGGCTGTCGTTTATCTGACCAAGTCGAATCGCAACAGACAGAACAATCAGGCCGAGGACGATTGCAGTATCAACGGCAGTGTTATGACGATTCATGGTGGAACAGAGCCTGAGATCCCAATCCGGACGGCTGGCGCCATTCCGCTACGAAGAAGGCTTAGGATATTCCCGAACTGGCGCGAAAGCGAGGGAAGTCCCCGCAAAAATGCGGGCTCAGAGTGTTGGGTTCCCGCGATCTATTTTGCCTGATCACGTCGCAATGGGTGCCAAAAACCGGCGCAAAGCGCGGGCCACCTCAACGCGCGTCGGTACGGAGTACCTACCGCAAGGGCTGGTCTATTCAGGGGCAATCGCGACCATCTCTTCACTGACGGCTTCGATATCGAAACCACTGATCGACGGCTTTTCGTCTGCAAACCCAATCAGCAATGCGAGATCACACAGCCGATTGATCTTTCGCGGAACACCATTCGACAATTCGTAGACCATATCAATCGCCGCATCTTCAAAGATGGCGCGCTCAGCACCGGCGGTTTGTAGCCGATGATTCACATAACTAGCCGTCTCTTCGTTGTTGAACGGCCGCAAGAGAGTCCGCACATCAACGCGTTCGCCAAGCGGATTTCGCTCCAACATGGCCAACAACTGCGGCTGGCCCACCATCAGCATCGTGATGTTAGGTTGTCCATCCGTCTGAAAATTGGTCAACATCCTCAGCGCTTCAAGGGTCTGTTGGTCTTCAATACAGTGGGCTTCATCAATTGCGATGACGGCGTGCTTTCCTTCCGCTTTATTCGCGATCAGAAAACTCTGCAATCGCTGAATCGACTCGCTGATCGACGAAGGGGGCTCCGCGATACCTGCGACTTCGGTAGCAATAAATGCCATCAGCTGGTCGGCCGGCATTTGAGGAAATACGACATGCACCTTTGGAAAGAAGCTTTCGCCAAGCTTGTCGAGCAGATTCCCGATCACCAGCGACTTCCCCGTGCCAGCCGCCCCAGACAGG
>CAYYHV010000622.1:0-804 GCA_964471695.1 uncultured Pirellulaceae bacterium | reverse complement strand
CCCCTACCCCCCGCTACTCCCGGGGCCCCGCCGCCCCCCCGGGGGGGGCGCCGCCACGCCGGTCTTCGACGGTATAACGAAGCTTTAGCAAGGCGCCGTGGTGAGTTTCGCTCGGGTAGTATGCGTCGCCTCGGGCGGACCCCTCAAAGGGCTTGTGCTCGAGATTCCAATACTGTTCGTACATTTCAACTTCCTTGTTCAGCGAACCTAAGCTGGTCTAAGCGAGTACCCATCATTACTTTTGTTGAAAGTTCTCAACAATTGCAACTTGCTCAATTCCCGAATCATTCAATCGGGTCCGTACATCTTCGATCTGGTCGGTCGCAGTTTCGCGTACATCGCGAACCACTAACGTACCCTGTATGTTGCTGGCCACTGGCTTTTCGAACCAGCGATAAGCCGCCGTAAATACAGGACCGGCATCGAGGATAACTAGTTCAAATTGTTTCGACAGCTCGGCAAGTAGAAAATCAAATGGCGGCTCGTTGACTTCTACGTTTACGCGACTCGCTGGGAACACAACCAACCGGTCTTCGATCGAACCCACCGAAACGTCGTTGAGCGTTTGCTTTTCGTCCATGCTGTTCCAACCGTCGTCAAACGACAGTCCCAGATTCGATCCCAGACTTGGATGCTCCAAGTCGCCTTCGACCAGCGCGACGGATACGTTGAACGAAGCCGCCATTCGAGCAACACTCATGGCAACGGTCGATGCGCCTTCGCCTCGATCAAAGCTTGTAACAGCAATGACGTTGTCGCCTTGCCAAGCCGCATTAAGTACCGGACGGACGATCTCTGCCAGTC
>CAYYHV010000621.1:0-3178 GCA_964471695.1 uncultured Pirellulaceae bacterium | reverse complement strand
CAACGGCAACGTGGGAGCTGGCGGCGGCGGGACAATCAATCTTGGCACGACAACGGTCAACATTGACGCCGTCAACGATGAGCAGACCCTTGATACCAATATCAGCCTGACTTTAGACGAAGGTGATACGCGGCAAATTGTACGGTCGATGCTTGAGACGAATGATGTTGACAACAGCCCCGTCGAAATTGTGTACACAGTCACTTCATCGCCAGCCAATGGGACTCTGCTTTTACTTGGGGTTCCCACGACGAGCTTCACGCAAGCTGACATCAACTCCGGTCTGGTAAGCTACGAGCACAACGGCGGCGAGACGATGGCGGATGACTTTGAGTTTACGGTCGACGATGGCCAGGGGGCATCGACTAGTGGAACATTTACCATCGCGGTGAATGCCATTAATGATGCTCCCATCGCGGTCGATGACAGTTCGTACACCGTGGACGAAGGCGCGACGCTAAATGTTCCAGCCCCAGGTGTCACGGCGAATGACAGTGATGCAGAAGGTGATGTTCTGTCAGTCACACTGAATTCCGGGCCGACCAATGGCACGGTCACGCTGAATGCCGACGGGTCGTTTGAGTATCAGCACGACGGTAGCGAAACAACCGCGGATTCATTCAGTTACCGTGTCTCGGACGGAAACGGCGGGGAAGATTTTGCCACCGTCAACTTGGTTATCAATCCTGTCAATGACGCTCCGAATGCCGTTGCCGACTCGTTTTCCCTTGACGAAGATGATTCCCTTGCAGGAGCCGTATTAGGAAACGACACTGATGCGGAGTTTGACGTACTAACAGCCGAATTGGTTGTCGATGCGTCCGAAGGAAGTCTCGTTCTGAACTCAGATGGGACGTTTACCTATTCGCCAAATGCCGACTTCCACGGCACCGATAGTTTTACCTACCGCGCAAGTGACGGAACGGACCGATCAGTGGATACGACGGTCACGATCTCTGTTCTGCCTGTCAACGATGCTCCCGTGGGGGGCGATGATGCTTTCTCAACGACCAATTTGGAAGCACTTGTTGTTGGCGGTATGGGGGTATTGGCCAATGACGTGGACGTTGACGGCGACCCGTTGTCCGTAGTCATGTTGATCCCGCCAAGTGATGGGACAGTCACTCTCAATTCTGATGGCACGTTCACCTACACTCCCAGCAACACGTTCTTTGGTACGACGTCGTTTACCTACATGGCAACGGATGGATCTGCAATGTCAAACCCGGTGACCGTTGAACTGGAGGTGGTTGCTTTTGGGAGCCCTCAGCCGAGCAGCGGCAGTGAGGGTGTGGATGGCGACAACGACTCAGAAAACTCGAACGACAGCAGTAGCGATAACGATGATGGAACAACTGAAGTTGACGACGACAGCGTGACCGAGACGAAAGTTGTTCTGTCTGCGCCGCCGCGAGTCGATCAGACGACGGGTACTTCGGCCAGTTCTGAAACAAGTGATGAGCTTGGCGTCTCACCCACGATGATGGGTGTCTTTGGCGATCTTGTGGACGCCAGCCTTGATAATGAAAGAGAAGAGTTTCTTTCGCAATTGCGAAGTCTCAAGAGTCAAGAAATAAGTATTGAATTCAAACGGGGGATTGATTTTGGCAAAGTCGATGTAGCGGCGATTGATATGACAATGTTATGGAGCGGGATGGACGACACGCAGCGAGAGATCGAAGAGGGGCTGTTTCTTGACCGTCTGATCGCTGACTCCACAATTTTGGCGACAACCGGTGTGGCTGCCAGTTACATTCTCTGGGTGATGCGTGGAAGTTATCTTGTTGCACTCGTTGCTTCCTCGTTGCCAACGTGGGCTATGATCGATCCCTTGCCTGTATTGAATAATGCAAACTTCGGCGAACTTGTGACGGATAGTGGATCGGCAGAATCCTTGATCAATCTGGTATCGAAGCCGGCCGTTTGATCGAGGAACGATGCCGGGACGGGTTGAGAGTGTCCGGTTGTTGAATCGTCGCATACGTTAGAATCGTTGTGATCCGTTTCTGTGGTTGCGGATATTCCCGGCGAATCCGAGTAAGCCGATTCGCTGTCGCAAATGTTGGTTCTCTTGTTCAGCTTCAAACCATCCTGTTGGCTACTTGTGCCGATTTCCAAAGAGTGGCTGTTATCTTCTTGAGGTCGAGCTCCTACCAAATTCGTCAGCATTAATCAGACATGAAACGCATTTCGGTTGCATTTCGAATGACCATCGGTCTGGTTCTGATGACAGTCAGCAGTATTCTGTTTGCCAATCTCGCTGGAATCCTTCAAAATCCCAACGAGATTCACCTGTCTCGCAAAGTCGCCGTTTGTGAAACCTTGGCGATAAACTGCTCACTGCTTGCCCAACGGAATGACCCTAAAGCAATTGCTGCGAATCTGCAGCTGGTATGTCAACGTAACTCAGATATTTTGTCGATTGGGCTTCGTCGGCAAGACGGCAAGGTTGCCTATCAGGTAGGCGATCATGCGCAGCACTGGCATGCAAATTCTGATGGCTCGGATGAGAATGCGCATTCGACCAAGGACAACATTTTTGTCCCAATCACGCATCGAGGCTCAGAATGGGGCGCTGTCGAAGTCGCTTTTGGGGATAAGCATAGTGAATGGTCGCCGATGGGCATTGCGCTCCAGTACCCCATTTTGTCACTCGTCGTCTTTTGCAGTCTGCTGAACAGTGGTTCAATCTACTTCTATCTTCGCAGAACGCTAACTTATCTTGATCCTTCTAAGGCAGTCCCCGATCGGGTGCGAACAGCTCTGGATACCTTGACCGAGGGGTTGGTGGTACTGGACAGCGATCAACGCATTGTCCTCGCAAATCAGGCTTTTGCGAAGACGATAGGTACTGAACCTGGACAGTTGCAAGGCATTCATGTTGGGCGTCTGGCATGGGAGCAGGCTGATGATTCATCGGAGATTCCACCGTGGGAAATTACGGCTCGAGACAATGAAGCCTCGATTGGTGAAACCATCGGCTTGAAAACAGCAGAGGAAGGAGACCGTGTATTTCGTGTCAATGCGGCTCCTATTCTGGATGAGGAAGGTTCACAGCGTGGTGTGCTTGCCAGTTTCGATGACATCACCGTGCTGGAGGAGAAGAAGTCCGAGCTTCAAACGATGTTGTCGGAGCTCAGCGAGTCGCGCGAGCAAATCAAGAAACGTAATCAGGAAC
>CAYYHV010000620.1:0-3214 GCA_964471695.1 uncultured Pirellulaceae bacterium | reverse complement strand
GTCGTAGGGCACAATACACCACGCAACAAGATTGTCTTTTGCATAGAGAATGCGATGGGTTTTGGCAGCGTCGGGTTGAGCAAGAATTGGACTAACGAACCCCAAAAATGTGAGTCCCAACATCAGCTTCGATAGGTTTGACATTGGTTCCCTGCCAGGTACTGGGTCGAGCAACTTGTGCATTTGAATTTCTCTTCAGCCGGAGGATCGCGATCGCTTCCCGTTGGCGAAGTCCCAGTCAAAAAGGTACACCTTGCCAAGCGCGAAGTACAATACCTCGCCCGTTGGTGCTCAAGGGCTGGCTAAGAATGAACCAATACGCCTTGCGATCTTGGGCTATCCTTGCGATTCTCGTAGAAACTTTGGTGAAGAGAATCGAGTGGGCAAAGCGGTGGCTCGCCGGTCCTCGACGGAATTTGTGTTCTTGCGTCCATCGAGAAGTCCAAGACGCTATAATGTGCTTCATGCCAGTTCTTGTTCACCACAACTCCGAGAATCAAGCAAATTAGATTATGCTTCGACGCCCAAGACTCCTTAGCTGTCGATGCCTCCGCGGCTTCGCAGCCCTGTTGGCGCTCCTGCCGGTTTGGGATGCCAACGCAGATACGACGACTTACCAGTTTAACTTTGGTGCGAACGGCGAATCAACATGGGAAAATGCCGTGCAATCGATTCACGATGCCGGGTTCAATGACGTCTCGATCAGCCCAGTACGCTTCGTACAAGTTAATTCAAATCAGAATCCCGGCTCGATAGCGCAAAGTTCAACGCGCGGTCCAGAGCTTTCCCATATTGCAGCAGGCGTTGCCCGCGCAAAGGCGTTGGGAATGCGAGTCACTTTGAATCCATTCGTCGAGCCCGTGGATGGAACTAACTACTTTTCATACTGGCGAGGCCAATACAATCCGCGCACCGGCACGGACGAATCAAGTCGTTTTTGGAATGACTACGAAGATTACTTGGTCGAAGTCGCTGAACTTGGGCAAACTTACGGTGCTGATGCAATGAACGTTGGTACCGAATTAAAAGCCATCACACAAAATTCACGCAACAGCGCAAATTGGACGTCAGCCATCGCCGCAGTCGATAACGTGTTCGATGGATTGCTGGGCTACGCTGCCAACTGGGACAACTTTCGCAATGCGAACCTGACGAATACAATTTGGAACAACCCGTCCATCGATTACATGGGAGTCGATTCTTACTTTAGGAATCTGGTTTCCAACGCGACGGCTGACGCTTCCGGCGACTTGCCCAACGAATCGTTCATCGGGGAGATAGAGACCGCTTGGAACTCCCTTTTAGACAATAACATCCTCGCGTTTGCTGCGGAGCAGAAATCCGGCGATGGAATGCCTGTCGAGCTGACGGAAGTCGGGTATCTTCCCTACAACCGCACGTCCGTGAATCCGCAGAACTCGTCCGGCAGTATTGATCAAGATGAACAAACGATGACATTCATGGGTTTGATGCGGGCACTCGATGGCCGATTGGACGAACTAACGGCTGCGCACATTTGGCAATGGGGGATGCCCGGGTCCAATGGTAGCCTTTGGAATATGAACACGACGAACGCGAATCAGCCAAATAATGTGCAGACAACACAATGGCTATCTGATTTTATTAGCAACCCATCGGAATTCGTCGATGGCGACTTTAACGACGATGGTGCGTTCGATTGTGCCGACATTGATGCATTGACCATGGCAATTGCTGGCGGTGAGCACCAGGCCGCATTTGATCTCGATGGAGATGGGCTGGTGGATGTTGCGGACCGCGATGCTTGGCTGGTCGAGGCGGGAGTGCGGAATCTCGCCTCCGGCAATTCGTACGTGCTTGGCGACGCGAACTTGGATGGAGTCGTCGACGTTTCGGACTTCAACGTTTGGAACAGCAACAAGTTTTCCAATACAGCAGCCTGGTGTTCTGGTGACTTTAGTGCTGATGGTTCGGTTGATGTCTCCGATTTCAATATTTGGAATAGCAACAAATTCCAATCCTCTGACGCCGCAGCGGTCCCGGAGCCCTCGTGTGCTACGGGGTTCATGTTGGCAAGCATTCTCTGTATGTGGTTTCGACGACGTATTCAGCGTTGCGACACATAGCCGACATTGATATGTCGTCATCAATGGGGCTAGGCACAAGCACAAAATAGCCCCGAAGGGGCGGCGGCACTTAGCTATTGGCGTCAGCCATTTAGCTCAGGGACTTATGGCGGAAGCCGCAATCGGGCCCTCGAGATCGTTGATATTCAACCGTCATTCGGAGGCAATGAGCGAATTCGACTGACAAAAAAGCGAGCGGCAAGGCGTTAGCCGCCGGTGATGCCCCGAAGACGCTTGCCATCCTCTTGCCTCTTGGCAATCCGGAGCAATATCCCACTCGCCCCGTATTCGACGCATCAGTTAAATCACTAATGGCGAATGCACAACCAGGTTACCAGTTTAGCAAACCTGATTCGGCCCCTGTCTTTTTGGGTTCTTTCTTTTTCCTGTTGAACGCTTGTCGTTTCGTTGCGACGCCATCTTTGTCCACCATCCAAAGTCACTCGCTTCAACGAATCGGTACATGCATTCAATATTGGGTGAGCGTCACATGTCCACCCAGATTGCAAGGGTCTCGTTAGAGAATCCCCAAGGTTGACCCTACGTCCGGAATAGCCATACAATTGGCCATGCGGCGAATAAGTGATATTCGCTGGCCCGTAACGTCGGTGAAACCGAGCCTTCTCGGCGCTTACAACGATTAATTACAAGTTATCTCGCTCAGCATGACATGTTCAATTCGCAGTCTTCTCGGTTTCGTCGCAGCGGTTTCCGTCGCACTCGTGGCTTCGAGCGCTTTGAGCGGATTGCAGATGCTGTATGTCGTCATGCCAATCGGAATCATTTGGGCAATGCTGATTCCAAAACGCCAGCGTAGGTTCGTTGTGTATGGCGCACTAATCGGCGTATCGGTCGGTATTGTTATGGCCTTCCAGATTCCTGAATACAAATTCCGGCATCTGCCTGATGTGCCTCTTCCAGTCGGTCGTGGACAATTCGATCCCAATGCGACGCAACGGCCGGAAATCGTTCGGAGCGCTCAGAAATTGAGTGAACCGTACGGTGTGACGCTTGGATTTTTGCTCGGTGGAATATTTGGTCTAATGTCTAGCCACTTGATTATTCGACAGGAATCCTCGGTATAGCATCTATATGTCTCTAGAGGTCAA
>CAYYHV010000619.1:0-3218 GCA_964471695.1 uncultured Pirellulaceae bacterium | reverse complement strand
CATCGTCGGAGATCCCGGCGATGCCATCTTCGCCCCAGCGATAGGCGCGGCTGCGGGCTGAATCGTGACTGACGTAATTCCATGCAGTTCCATTGGGACTGTAGTCTTCACGGACTGTGCCCCATTGGCGTTCGCTGAGGTACGGTCCCCATTTACGCCAGGCGTCTGATTGCTCACCGGCGAGGCGCTGCTTCTCTTTAGTCATAGGATGCGATGTCGTTCGAAAAAACGAACAGTCTACAGTCGCGGGGCCGTGTTTAGCGAGTTGCGTCGATCAGAAGGGCGATTCGCCTGGCGGGCAGGCTTTTCCTTTTCCTCGGGGATCTCCGCCAGTTTGATGGTGTCAACCATCATCTGATCATAGGCGTCGAATGAGGATGCCGATTCTTTTTCCATCGTATAGACATAGGCGGCGCAATGACCGCCGGGATGGGACAAGTGGTAGTAGACCCATTGGATGGGAATCTCATCTACTGCGCCTTCGGCCACGATCTTGAGAACGTTGTAGTTGTCTTTACGTTTGTATTCTCGAGCGCTAAGAAGCTTTGTGTAGCGGTCGCCAAGAGCACTGACGACTCCTGATTTGAACTCTGTCAGCGAGAGTGGCTCGTCGGGGCTGCGCTGTTTTAGCCGCTGGATATTGCATTGTGCCAGTGTCTTACCGTTAGTGACCAAACGCAGGTGAGCATTACGAGCCCGATCGTCGCGGACATGCCAATCCACATCGTGAATCAGCCGGTAGCCGCCGTCGAGCGACTCGAATCTCAGGAGCGACCCCCGCGCGGGAACGGACTCGATCATTTTGTCGACGACTTGTTGGTTCAAGCGGACGGTATCTTTAACCGGCTCGGCGAGCATCCGCATTTCGGCGCGTACATCAAAACCCGGATGTGTGGGGCACGTCTCACGCTGCTCTTCGATGACAAGTTGTAACCACGTGATATGCTTCCAATTCAAGTCGTAGCGATAGTCGCCTGAGATTCGCAAGCGCGAAGCGGCTCCATTGACATTGCCGGAAATGGTTCCGGTAATCTGCATTCGAGCCAGTCCCTGTTTGACCTCGACGAGCCGTGAGCTTGTCTCGTTGACCGTGACTTCGTCGAGATTGAGCAAGTTCGCGATCGCGTCGTCGGCGTGTGTCCAGGAATCGCCCTCTTTAATCGCCTTGTTGGGCAACAGTCGATAAGCCGCGAGGCTGTTGCCGGGGACGGTCAGCAACTCGAGCTCAGGACGTGACAGTGGCACCTGGACGGAAGCCAGCGTGTTGCGGGAGCCGGTGCGGGCTATGATCCATTGGCCGGCTTCGTTCATTTTAACGAGTTCGTCGTGGCCGCCGACTCGCAATTTTGCTTTGGCGACAGAGTAATGGCGGGCTGAAGCCAGCGGAGTGGCAGCTTGAATCGTCTCCGGGTTACTTACGAGATACTCTTGGTAAGCGAGTTGCCCACTGGCTGCGAGTTCGACATTCGGGTCGGACTTGGGCGCTTCCAACTGGAGCTTCCCACGAACCTGCAGAGTCACTTTGACAGATTGGATATCGCCCGGTTGGCGTTGATCGCTGAGTGAATAGCTCTCGGCGACTGCGGGTAGACTCAAGACCGCAGTGAGAAGAAGTGCGGTGACGCAAAGGTTGTCGCGCATAGTTATTTTCCAGCGAAAAGTCATCATCCGTGAATCTCAGCAAGAACATGGGTTCGGCGTCGAATAGACGTTTAGGGCGTAGAACGCCTAAGAACTGATCGACTTGATGGGTTTGGATTATTGAGTCGATTTTTTGGCTGAAATAGAGTCGGTAATTTAGGTTGTTTTCCGGGACTTTTTCGTATGTCGTGGGGTTAAGTCTAGAGCCCGGTTCATTGGAATTTCCTGAAGGTTCGTGGAAACATTTTTCAGTCGCTAACTTCTTATTTTGCAAGTGTTTAGCGGTTTTGCATGCAATGCAGTTGAGACGGTTCTCAGGCGGATTTCGCGAACTTTCGAGTGACCTCAAGCGACTTAAATGCGTATAGGGAAGAGGCGAGAGCGGCAAGCGTCTGGCGAGGTTTTTTTGTCGGACCTGACGTGTCACGCGAGAGTACGACAGTTTGAGTAGTGGTTGCTGAGGCAGCAATCCGAGCACGACGAACTTATTTGTAAGGCAGCGAAAGGGGGCTGCGTCTTAACGGTAAGTCCGGTGGTTTCAGCGCAGAGGAAGTCGCTGTTACATCAAGGGAATATTGAACTGACTCAGCGGTGGAAATCGCAGGGAACATGAGAAGGTTCAACGAGGTGAGAAGGGGATTGTGAAATGCATTCTAGTTATCGAAGTCGATTGATCAGCCAACTGCGAGATCAACAAGTACGCTTTGCTCCGCGTGAGCGAAAGCTTGAGCAGGTCAACAAGACCGAGAAGCTTTTGTTGGAGATTGAAAGCGAGAAGAAATACAGTTTTGAGTTCATTAGTTTTCGCATTACGGGGTATCGCCCCGATGCTGGACCGCATGAAGTCATAAGCGGAGAGGATGCGCAGCACGATCTCCGACTTTTTATCGAAGATGTTTCGGACTCAGCCGACATCCCTTCCGACGCGGTGGGCGAGCAAGTCTTCACGGTTGATCAATTGGGGAAACGGTTCAACGTATCCACCAAGACGATTTCACGATGGCGTCAGCAAGGGCTGGTATCGCGTCGATTCGTCTTCAACGGACGCAAGCGAGTTGGCTTTCTCAAGAGCAGCGTGGATCGGTTTGTTGCGAACAATCGTGAGAAGGTTGAGCGTGGCGCGAAGTTTACCCAGCTTTCCGATCAGGAACGCGAAGAGATTATCCATCGAGCACGCCGTTTGGCTCGTGCTGGTGGTTGCCCTTCCGATGTGACTCGACGTATTGCTGAGCGACTTGGTCGTTCCGTTGAAACGATTCGCTATACGCTCAAGGAGTACGACAAGCAGAATAAGGAGATGGCAATCTTTCCTGGGCATGGTGGTCCTTTGACTGACCGCGCCAAGGAAGAGATATACAAGCAGCATCGTCGTGGCCAGTCGGCGGAAATGATTGCTCGCAAGCACTGCCGTTCGGTAAACAGTATCTACCGGATACTTTCGGAGATGCGAGCCCACCGGATCATGGAATTGCCCTTGGACTATATGGCCAATGACGAATTCCTGAAAAAAGATGCTGACAAAGTCATTTTGGGTCCGATGCCCGAAGCGGACAAGCCGTTCCGCAAGGTCCGCGTGC
>CAYYHV010000618.1:0-3240 GCA_964471695.1 uncultured Pirellulaceae bacterium | reverse complement strand
TTTTCGCCAAAAATCTGTCGGTATGATCCCGCGACTTAGCATTTAAGAGTAATGTATCTCTGCGTGCCCTCAATTATGAATCCGGGAGCTCTCCATTGATCGGCAAACCAAGATGTTACGGGACCACTCTCCTTCTGATCCTGTTGTTACCCGCGTCTTTTAGTTACGCCCAGAATGCGTCCATCGGCCATCTTTGCGGTGGTAAATTTCGACTTTCGACCTCAATGCCCACCATGGTCGAATTTGAATGTCACAACTGCAACAAGAAGACTACCTTCACCTACACGTCCAATGGACATCGTTGGATCGGAGCTTGGTCTGGCGAGTATCAAATCCCCAACCACCCTCACAAGACCACGTTGGTGAGATTGGTCTACCTAACGGGTCCTTCCAATTTGCCTGATGCGGATTTGGGGAGTATCACCGTTTCGAATCCATCTCAACCCAATCCTGGCTCGACAAGCGTCCAGTATGAGATCGTTACGGGGGTAGGTTCCGGTAATCCAATGGCGAATAACCAACCGTTCGATGGGCAAAACAGCCAAAACTTCTCTGTTGATGTGCCTGCGTCAGTCGAACAGGAAGGCGTCGTCATGCAATCCCAGATTCAGGCTCAACCCCAACCGTTTGTCTACCAGAATAACGAAGTTATTATCCAGCCGACTTACCCGACATCGCCCGCCTATAGCTATCCACAAGGCGAAGTCATCTACATTGAGGGCCAAAACCCGTTGCCTCAACACTCGTATCCGATCATCCAGAATCAACAGCCCGTCGAGTGGGTTGTCCCTCAGGGACAATTCCCGATTCAAAGCGGACAAGTGATCTACCAATCCCAGCCCGGAATTTCATATCCGGTGAATACGGCACCGATGATGGAGCAAGCCATTCCTGGCTATCCCATTAATCAAACGTACCAAGGTGAGATCATCACTTATCCAAGTTATCCCAGCTACCCTTCGTCGTCCGAAGTGATCATCGAGTCGTCAACGATTGTCCCCATGAACCCGGTAATTTCGCAACCAGTACCTGCGCAACAGGTAATGCCGGGCGTGGAAATTATCTCGGCACCCGTGGAACAGGCAACTGGCCAACCGACCCCGCAACCTGCGACCCCGCAACCTGCGACGCCGAACACGCCTTAAGCGTGCGATGAAGAATTCGGAACCACTCTCCCTCAAACGCGAGGGAGAGTCAACGCATGCCAAGTTGGCTATTCGTCATCAAGTGTCTTGGCAGTCAATTTCGCCAGTTTGGCTTGCAGCCGAGACAAGCGAATGTCCTCATATTTACTCCTGGGGACACTACTCATAACGCTCATCTGCTTCTGAATGGCAATTCGGATTTCCTCAATTGCACTCGCGTGACTATTCTGCGCTGCATACCATTCGGAGCGAACTGCCTTGAGATCGACCATCTGGCTTCGCCAAGGGATCAAGTCGTAACGTTCAATCCCATCCCTTAGCACGGACTCAGAGTGATCCAGGTACTTCGACGCCTCCTCGAATTCGCCCGTGTCAATCAGGTGCTCCGCCCAGACCAATTCGGCTTCACTAAGCAAGCGTTGATACTCACGGTATCGCGGGTGCTCAACGATAATTTTCTCAAACTCGCGCATTGCGTTCTGCATATCCGCCTTCGCCAAGTCGATTTCCGTGTCGACTCGGAAACGCTCTCGTGAAAGGCGCGAACGGCTGTGGGTCAGTCGAACACGCTCGTCTCTTCCTGGATTCGCATCATAAACCTGCTGTGACACCGAGACAGCTTCTTTGAGGGCTAACAATGCGGTGTCCGAGTCATCCAGCTCGGATGCTGTCCGAGCCAGACTTAGCAACGAGTCGATGAAAAACCCATAACCACTGACGTTGATGCGAAAAAGCCCACGGAATGTGTTCGAAGCTTCCTTGAGCGAGTCCAGCGACTTCTGCAGATCACCACGTGTGAATGCCAGCTTCCCGGACTCATCAGCCAATCGCGCTGTTACCCACCGAGTCTCCTCTGCTCCCGTATCTTCGATGATCTCGAGTTCCCGTCGACCTCGTTCAACGATTTCGCTCGCCTGATCCAGATCCCCCAACAGTCGAGCCTGTACGGAGCGGTTCACCAAAGTGTAGATTATCTGAGTCTGCAACTCGTCACTGGGGACTGATTTCTGGAGTTGTCCAAATAAATCCAGACATTCAGCGTATTGCTGTTTCGCGTCGTCGTGAAGTTGGATTCGTCGATATAAGTTGGCGCTTCGCAATAGGCTATCGGCAAATCTTCGAACGACTTCTGAGTCATCAGGCGTCAAATCCGCCAATTCTCGAAACGTCGAGACCGCATCGTCAATCATCTCTTTCCGATTGTTGACTTGGTTAGGAAGCAGCGCCAACGTCTCTTCCGATGTTGCCATAAATTGATAGGCCAAGTCACTGGCTTTGTTGACAGCCGAAACGGCCAACGCACGTTGCTCTTCGGCTTTGGCATAATTATCGCTCGCCAACTTGCTGGCTTCCGCCAATTTCCCATTCTTGGCAATCATCATCGTAGCAAACACCAGCAATCCCAACGAAATCGCGGTCAGCGCGAGACCACCAGCCAAGACCCAAGCTCGATTGCGACGGTAGAAGCGATTCAACCCTTCCGACCAGCGTTCGTTGTCCCTATGCGCCTCAGTCCGATCATCCGCCAACCAGCGTTCCAAGTCATCCGCCAAATCGCGAGGGGAATCATAACGATTTTCAGGCGCGGCCTGCATCGCGCGATTACAGATCGACGTCAGCGGCCGCGGCACATTCGGTTGAATGTCCGTCAGCGGCGTGTACTCGCCAAGCTCAATTCGCTGCTCCCAATTCTCAATCTTTCTGTTGATGCTCGGTTCACCTACAAGCAGGGTATATAGCGTTGCACCGAGACTGAAGACGTCACTTCGCCCGTCAACCAACTCTCCGCGCCCCATCGATTGCTCAGGGCTCATATAGCCAGGTGTGCCTACCCGCGAACCGGCGCTGGTTTTCAACTGTGAGCTTCCGCTCGTCGGACGCAGCGTCGGCTCGTCATTACCGGATGTGTTGGCCGTAGATTTGCCGACAACCTTAGCAAGACCCCAGTCGACGAGCAGCGTCTCGCCATACGGCCCAAGGATAACATTCGCGGGTTTGATATCACGATGAATGATGCCGCGACTGTGGGCATATTCGACCTCGTCGCATACGTCGATGAATCGCGTTAGTAGACGTCGAAACTCCACAGAATTCA
>CAYYHV010000617.1:0-3258 GCA_964471695.1 uncultured Pirellulaceae bacterium | reverse complement strand
CCCTCACCAGAAACATCCCGTGTAATCGAGACATTGTTGCTGGTCTTGCCAATCTTTTCGATCTCGTCGATGTAGAGAACACCGCGTTGAGCCGATTCGAGGTCGAAGTCGGCTGCGTGCAGCAACTTCAGCAAGAGGTTCTCGACGTCTTCGCCAACATAGCCGGCTTCTGTCAAAGTCGTCGCGTCGCCAATCGCAAACGGAACATTCAGGACGCGAGCCAAAGTTCTGGCCAAGAGCGTCTTACCCGATCCAGTTGGACCAACGAGTAGAATGTTCGACTTTTCAATTTCGACTTCGGAACCCTCAAAACCCATCGACAATCGTTTGTAGTGATTGTGGACAGCAACCGAGAGAACTTTCTTGGCCTGATGTTGTTCAATAACGAACTCATCAAGTGCCGTTACAATTTCCCGTGGGGTCGGGATCTTGGTAAATAGTTGTTTCGTCGTAGTACGCCGCTTTTGTTCCTGATCGAGGATCGAGTGGCATAACTCAATACACTCTCCGCAGATATACACGTCACCTGGACCCTCAACGAGTGGTCCTACGTCACGGTAGCTCTTGCGACAGAACGAACAATAAGCGTTCTTCTTCGTGGTACTGCTACCACCTCGACGATTACTATTCCCGTCTTTACCTGCCGGCATTCTCTCTCCTTTCGGACACCTGGTCGCCATAAAGTTATGACGACGAATCGGCCATCGATTTTGTTTAAAATCCCTGGTGCTGCTCGTGCGCTGGCCGATCAGGCGACGGTGGTCGCGATCTTTGGCCCAGTTGGGCTTCCATGTCCGTTTCTGTCCCGAGCAAAATACGGCATGATGTTTCCACCAGTTCGTATGTTTTCCGGTTACTACGTAAATTCGGTCTGATTGATGTATTGATAGCACTCATTTTTTTATGAGCGTTTTGTCTTCGGCACATCACAAAGTCGACGATATCGGAAGAGCTTTCCAACTCGACCTAACGCGACTCTTTCTCGTTACGTATTCCATCTCTGATCTTCTCTCCCAGAGACGTTTTTATAGTTCGGAATTCCTTGGGATCGAGGACACCCTGCTGCCGCATTTCACGGAAATTAGCCAAGTGGTCGACGGCTGAATCGTCCTGACTGGCGCCATCGCGCATTTTCGCGACTAAGTACCACGCTCCCAAGCACATCATAAGCGCAAAGGCCGACCAAATTACGGCTTGAGCAGTCGGCGTCCTTAGATACTCCAGCATGACGGGCTGTGTCTGGTATTGCGTAACAGGATTTCCAGCAAAACTTTGTTCATTATGCACACTGGGTAATTTGCGTCCAGTTGGACGATATCACGCGACACTTGGTCGATTTCTGTCGCCAGACCTGACGTGGCAAGTAGGCTTAAATCGCTATGAAGTTGGGCGACGAAAGGAATCAAATTAGAATCCAGCCGGGGATTCAAGTTAAACTCGCGACTGACGAATACCCTGCATGCCAACTGGCGAACGAATCAGCGATCCAACCGAGCAACGAATGTCCATTCCCTTCAACTGTCCGCATTGTGGCGTCTTCACCGAAGTGGCGAACGAATACGCCGGCGAAACGGGCCCCTGTGCTGCTTGCCGAAAACCGGTGACCGTTCCCGAAAAAGGTGAGCTTCCCAAAGTAACAAGTAACTTCCGAGCCAAGATGACTCGCCTCGTCCTGCTCACTGCAGTCGGCATCGGATTGCTCGGTTTGCTGGGAGTTATCTTCTCACTCGTATTTGTCATGGCATTCAAGCCTTCTTACGTACCGCTCATCGGAGGGACGATTGCCCCTCCGGCTGCTTGTGAATCGAACCTGTTTCGAATTGGACAGGCGATGGATCAATACGTAAAAGACCACGGGAATTATCCGCCAGCCTATGTGACAGACGACAACGGTAAGCCGATGTACAGTTGGCGAGTCCTCCTGCTTCCGTATCTCGGTGAGGACAAGTTGCACTCGATGTTTGATCTTGGCAAGCCGTGGGATGATCCGGTGAACAAACGGGCCGCCTCGCGTATGCCTGAAGTCTATGGTTGCCCTATGGATCGGAACGGCCTGTCAAATGACGAAACCAGCTATATGCTGATCACGGGGAAGACACTCTTGTTTTTCCAAGAAGAGAAGCGCAAGCCAACAGCCATCGCCGACCCGAAAGGATCGACTTTTTTGGTCGTTGAAGTCCACAACATGGGTATCCACTGGGCCGAACCAATTGATCTGGACGCTCGTCAAATGGATTGGGCGGTGAATGTCGACAAGGGACTTGGAAGCGATCACCATGGCGGCGGCATGCATGCTCTGATGGCCGACGGCAGCGTTCACCACCTTGGCGATTTCGTTCCACCTGAAGAGCTTCAAGCGATGGCCACCATTCATGGTGGAGAAAAAGTCGACCCGAAATCATGGGTAAGCGACGACGTTGGACTTTGAACCAACGCCATCGCATGCGTCGCGTAGCAACCTAAAACCTACATCAACCGGCAAGTCACCTGGTTTCTGCCAGCCTCTTTGCTCTCATAAAGGCAAACATCCGCCGCCTTGATGAGTTCCTTGGCCGACAATTCCTGACTTCGCACATCCGCAGTAGCCCCACCGATGCTGGCCGTAACTTTGAGTTGAGTCCCTTCCCACTCCAGGGCACCGAACTCAATCGCGGCTCGTACTCGCTCGCCCACTGTCGCCGCCTCAATCTCGTTGACGTTCGGCAAGATGATCGCAAATTCTTCTCCGCCGTATCGGGCGAGGAAATCCGTAGGGCGTACGGTGTCTCTCATCCACTGGGCTACCGACTTGAGCACCTCGTCACCAGCCAGATGGCCATGAGTATCGTTGAACGACTTGAAGTGATCCACGTCGATCATCAGAACGCCCAAATTGGAATTCCCATCGCCTTTTCTTCTTGCCTCGAGCATCTCTTCGAATCGCTTGTCGAATTCACCGCGATTCGGAATCCCCGTCAGAGCGTCTAGCTGAGCAACACGCTGAAGTTCCTGGGCTTCCGTCAACAACCGGGACTCACGAGCCCTGAGGTCTTCGACTTCCATCCTGGTTTCCAGGGTAATCTCAATCATCTGCTGCCGAGCATCGTCCATGATGTCTGCGTAGTCGACATCCGATTGAATCTTCACATCAAGAATGTCCGCCAGCGTTTCAACTTCCTCCTTCAAAGTCGCGATAAACTCGTCGACTTCGTTCGGCGCCAATCCAAAGAACGTCGTGGCTTTTTCATGCAACTCAGAGTAAGCCGTCCCCTTAACGTC
>CAYYHV010000616.1:0-3261 GCA_964471695.1 uncultured Pirellulaceae bacterium | reverse complement strand
GTTGTGCCGAACGACTGGAGCTCGTCCAAAGTGAATCGACGAACGGAAGCGCCGTTACGAGATATCGTGACCGTCCATTCCGATTCGTCATTGGCTCGAGGCTGTGACTCGCCAACAACGGGCCATCGCTCCGTGCGGATGAGTTGCTGGTTGGGCGGCAGTCGCGGTTGGGAATCGCTCATGTCTGGGTTGTAGCCTCAACATGATTCCCTGTCTAGAATCATCACCCAACGCGAGGGTTGTGAAGTGGCGTACACGTAGACTCGGACGGATGCAGGTGATTCACCGCCAAGCGACTCTCTACTCGTCGTAGTATTCGAACGGATCCGTCGATCCTATCTTTATGGCAATCAGCACGGCCAAGCCCATGAAAAGAAGGTCCAGCTTGGCAAAGCTCGAACGCAGGTGGACTTTAGTAAGTTCTTCGACGGGCTCGGTCATCAGCACAGGACCGTACCCCAGATCATTGCTCTTGTTGAGTTTCGCAACCTTGTCAAAATCGGCTCGTTGCGTTTCGTCGATCGTATCGTAAAGCTGATCCGCGACTTGCCAGATAGGCTCGGGAAAGTCTTCCTTCTTCGGCGTTTTCGAAGTCACTTCCTCCGCTTCGATCGTCGCTTCGGCACCGTCGACTGCATCCAGCGCCTCATCAATTTTGTCGGCATCGGGTGCTACACCGGAGCCTACATCCTCAACCGACTCAGTCGCCAAGTTCGACTCTTCGACATCTGGCACAGCCTCTTCGGCGACCTCGTCCGTCGCCTGAGAGTCGTCTGGCCACGATGAATCGATGGTCGTCTTTTCGCTGGGCGACGTGATCTCCAGCTCGGGTTGTGGTGACAGCGAGGCGATCGGATTCGATTCGACCGACTGGCCTTGCTTCACAATCTCTCCGACCATGTCCGTCGCGAGCAAGGCTACGATGTCTTCTCGCGAAGGCTCGTAGCTTTCCATCTCCAACTTTGCCGCCTTGATCTCATTGTTAATCTCGAGATATCGCGCACCGACGATACCGGTGATGGCACAAGTCGCCGCGATAAGACCGTGGAAAATCGTCAACTCACGATCTCCCCAACCTTTCTGAACGCCTTTGCCCGCCAAGAAACCGACAAGCAACATCAGCAGACCGGGAACGACCGGGATGAATGGGGCGCAAAGGACCCAGACAAAAGCACCAATAGCGGCTCCAACTAACCCGCCGAGCGTAACCTTAATTAGTCCCATAGTGCCAATTCTCTATCGCTGAAATTATTGAGCCGCCAGGAGGAAACGATCACGTAACAACCGTCTCCTCTGTTTTTCGTCAATTGGCAACGGCAAAATCAGTGATGTCACCCTAGTGCCAGTTATGCCACTTCTACGATTCGTAGGCTGTCAGCTTGTTAACCATCTCATCCGTTGACCCGCAGGACCCTTTTGATCGTCAACGATGATTGATCTACGATGATTGCGATGAACGACTCGCAAACCCTATTGACGGCTTATGAAACACTTCGCGCCGACTTGCTCGCCGAGCTAACGCCCAAAGGGCATTGGATCGGGGAACTCTCGACTTCGTCGCTTTCGACGGCAACCGCCGTTTCGGCTCTGGCCTTGGTAGCGAGAAATGCCCAAGCTGAGGAGTATGACTTGGCGGAACTCCGGCGCATGGCCGAAACCGGCGCTAAATGGCTGGTCGCGACGCAGAACCAGGACGGGGGTTGGGGCGACACGGAACGCAGCCACTCCAATATCTCAACCACAATGCTGGTGCTCGCGGCATTCCAACTTGCCGACGGAATTGGCGAATTCCGTTTCGCGGACCACGCGCAGATTGTTAGCGCCGGCGAAGCCTACATTGAGCGACAAGGCGGCATCGTCGGGCTGAAGGCGCGTTACGGAAAAGACAAAACCTTTGCTGTCCCGATTTTGGCAAACACTGCGTTGGCTGATCGAGTCCCATGGTCCGAGGTTTCCGCCCTGCCCTTCGAGTTCGCCGCCTTGCCTCAATCGTGGTACCACCTGATGCGATTACCCGTGGTCAGCTACGCGATCCCTGCTCTGGTAGCCATTGGACAGGCCATCTTCTTTCATCGTAAGCCATGGAATCCCTTGGTCCGATGGATTCGCACCATGGCGATCAAACCCTCAATCGCTGTGCTCGAACGTATGCAACCAGCCAGTGGGGGATATCTGGAAGCCATTCCGCTCACGAGCTTCGTTACTATGAGTCTGGCTGCGACCGGCCGAGCCGACCATCCCATTACGAAGAATGCGGTCAGGTTCATTCGCGAGTCCATACGTCCCGACGGTAGTTGGCCGATCGACACCAATCTCGCGACGTGGGTCACGACGCTCGCCGTCAACGGGCTGGACGATCAAGACGACTGGGATCGCATCCGCTGCTGGGACTGGATATTGTCATGCCAAAACACCGAGGTGCACCCCTTCACCGGCGCAGCGCCTGGCGGTTGGGGCTGGACGGATTTGAGTGGCGCCGTGCCCGATGCGGATGACACACCGGGCGCCCTCCTGGCACTGCGACGGCTTTACGATTCCACACCGAGTGACAGCGACGAACATGCGGCTCGGCAGAAACGAACCATAGAATCCGCCAAGGCAGGATTGCGGTGGCTTTTGGATTTGCAGAATCGCGACGGAGGCTGGCCAACCTTTTGTCGAGGCTGGGGGCAGTTGCCATTTGACCGCAGCGGCACCGATTTGACGGCGCATGCCATTCGCGCCCTGCACGCGTGGCGCGACCTGGTTGACCCTGTTGAGCTGCAAAATGCCACCGCTTCCGGCTGGCGGTATATTGAGCGGATGCAGAACGACGATGGCAGTTGGCTACCGCTTTGGTTTGGAAATCAAGAACACACGAAAGAAGAGAATCCGATTTACGGTACGTCCAAAGTCTTGATGGCTTACCGCGACTTGGGCCTGACGGAAACCATGGCGGCTCGCCGCGGATTTCAGTTTCTTATCGACTCGCAAGAACTTTCTGGTCGCTGGGGTGTTCCACAAGGACCGGCTGCCGGAACCTCGGTAGAGGAAACGGCACTGGCGATTGAGGCACTTTGCGCGATTCCAAGCGACTTTGCGGATCAAGAATTGGCATCAAAAACCCTTGAAAAGGGAATTCGAGCGTTGATTTTGGCAATCCAAACCGGTGAACACCGGAAAGCCTCGCCGATCGGCCTCTACTTCGCTAAGCTGTGGTACTATGAGAAGTTATATCCTATGACGTTTGCGGTCTCGGCGTTACGCGAGTTGATTGAAACG
>CAYYHV010000615.1:0-3283 GCA_964471695.1 uncultured Pirellulaceae bacterium | reverse complement strand
CCACCCATCGTCGGCGGCACTTCCCAGCACTCGAGGTTGACGACGTAACGACCGGGAATCAACCCATCTCCCGGATTGAATGTCTCTGCGACAAAGTTTCCGTCGGTATCAAAATCAGCCATGCCGGGTCTGCGAGGGAAACCTTCGGCAGGTTCGGCCGCTGTAAAATAGATCAAGCCGGGGCGGCCCCAACCACCGCCGTCCCGAGTTATTTTGCCTTTGACCGGAATCGTCTTTACGCCTTTGTCACCACAACCGGTAGCGAGCAAAAAGATGGCGACCAAAATGCAGCGGTAAGCTGTGGTGCAATTCATCGTGGTGGGCTCTGCTGAGTTAAGGAAGGTTTGCGACTTCGCCGTCGGACCGCGTGCCAAGGTAATTGTATATCCGATAGTCCATCGATTCTGGGAAAAAGTGCACGCTTGAATCTCCCATTACAAAATGAACGCCGCCAGGATGCTGGCTCTTAAAGCCGGCGGTGCGAGGCCAAGTTCCATCACGTGAGCCGTCGTCGCGTTCCATATGGTTGAGCACAACCGTCGTGCTAGAGACCGGAAAGTTCGGACAGAAAACACAGTTCCAGATGTAATGATGTGGCAAAGTTTCGCCGATCATAATTGTTTTGGAAAGGCCATCCTTGATCTGTCGAAACTTGTAACCTACCGGGAAGCGGGAGAACATACCCACGGAACTATCACCAGCCCGAAAGCATCGTTCGTCGTCGCCAAAGGCCTCGAGCGTTCCCCAACTGCATCCGCGACAGCAATAGGAAGGTTTTTGCTCAGGGCAAAACGCGTCGCAACCGTCGGGTGATGTGGGGCCGATGGAGGCTGTGTACCACAGGCCGGGCCCCGATGATGGATTCCATTGTCCACCGCCGGGCGTATCACGTGACTCTCCACGACCGGTCAGCAGCTGCTCGTTGGATTCACTATCGCTTGGGCAGACAAATGCCGGAAGCGATACCGTGGCGGACGCAACTTCGTTGTCCCACATGTGCAAATCAAAATCGAAAAGGTCAAAGACAGCTTGCTCTTCCATTTGAGGAAGAATCAAAGCCGCCCATGTTGCGTAGGATTCGATTTCAATTCCACGTCTTCGGTCGTTGCCAGGGTAGGGCGTGGCGGCTGGCAAGTGGCCGTTGGACGATTCGAAGTTGTGGATCGCCAAGCCGATCTGCCGAAGATTATTCGTACAATGAGTACGACGAGCAGCCTCACGAGCAACTTGCACCGCGGGAAGCAGAAGCGCCACCAAAATTCCAATAATGGCGATGACTACGAGAAGTTCGACAAGAGTGAATCCGAATCGCTTGTTTCGCATTTGGGCAGGCTCCCATAGAAGTGGCATTTTCCTATGGGTAGCAGGGTAGCAAATACCCGACTGAGTCGCAATCAAGAGTCCGTGGTCGGAACGCCGCCGACGACACTGTTGTGACCGAGTGTACATAAAAAGAGAGGGCACCCCCCGTGAGAGCCCTCTCATGGCAAAGCACATAGGCTTCGCTTGGCTCTCAGTCTATTGCAATGCGACTCAAGGATCAACAACCTCCATTTTCAGATGCGGGGTTGTCTACCACAAAATCACATTCATGAGATGCTGTTACGTGGCTCTGGAACCAGCCATGTGAGTAGTAAAGCTGTCAAAACCAGCGCGTTAATGCTGAGAAACACCAATTCGTAACCGACTGATGAAACAAGCCACCCAACCAAGGGGGATAATACAAACGGGATGGCATTGCAGATGTTGATCGCCGCTAGATACGGCGGATGATTCGCAGGCGTCGTAAGTTCAAGTGTGTAGTGTTGAATCAGTCGAATGTAGACTGGCGTCAAACCGATCATCAAGAAAACGACGTTGAACCAGACTGCGTTGACCGCCGATTGGTAGCTGACGAACAATGCAATTAAGGGGACGAAGACGAGTCCCGCATTTACTAAACGAATCGCCAGGCGGTTTCCAAACCAATCGGCGAGCGGACCGGTCAGCGTGCTGAACAGCGCTGTGCCAAAATTCTGAATCATGACCCAACTCAAGAGCACGGTGAAATCGAGCTCCAGTCGTTCGCGGGCAAGCGCCTGGTAGTGAGGGAATAACATGATCGAACAACTTGCCATGGAAGACATCAACGCCGTCTTTCGCAGGATGATGTCAGTCTTGAGGACATTCCAGACCTGACTGGCCCCGTTCCGTTTTGAGGCTGATAGGGACTGGTCGTCGGATTTTTCTTTCGCCCACAGACTGACGATTGCTGCAACCAAGAAGCAGCTGCCCGTGAATCCGAAGATGTAACTGAATGATGCCCCCTCCGCATTCAACCACTTCGGCAGCAAGAACCAGACGGCTGTAATCGCAACCGTGGCTCCCGTGATATTTGCCGCGGACATGAGTCGCCCTCGCAGTTTTGCTGCGATGAGTTTGCCCTGTAGTGTGCCAAAAGCGACTTGGTTCAACCCGGAGCAAACGAAGAAGATGGTGTATACGACCAGGAAGGCCACGATAAACCAGTTTGCCGCTTCCGCAGGTTTGATTTGCCACCAAAGCGAGAGCGCTAGGAAGCAGATCCCCATGGCGACACTGAAGCAGGCCAGCGATACTTTTTTCAGTCGAGCCCGTTTGATCTGATTTGCCAAGAATACAGGCGGGATGGCAATCGCAAAGCGACTTAGTAGTGGCAGCCATCCGCGTGTTGCGGACGAACCGCCAATTATGTCGAGCACCGAGGGTATGATGATGCTCTCCGTTTTGAAGATCCAACCCAGGCGTAATACGACTTGGTTGAGCGCAAGGACGACAAAGTTGTGCGCAAGATCACTCGGTTCGCCAGCTTTTGTTTGGTTTTGCATAACCCTCGAGGACAAAGTCGGTTTGGACGCCAAAACCGTTGGCTTCCTACGCCTAGTCTTTCTCGAGAGATTCTAGCAACATGCAGAGGTAGCTGCGACGCTCGTCTTCGTCGAGCTCAAGTTGATTCGAGAGTTGGGCCATATCCGACTTTGCCGCGTCCAATTGGGATTCGTCAGTGCACGTTTCCAATTCGGCAAAACTACCGACTCGATCGACCTGGTCGAGGCAGACTTCGAACGGTCTTCCGTTCACTTCGACTTTTGATTTGCGGCGCGTCTTGGTTACGGTTGCTACCGGCTGGAATCCTAACGCACGAATCATTTCACCAAATGAATCAGGCGTTCCAGGTAGCGGAATCTCAAGCTCCCGGCGAGTCTTGGTTTCCTTGTCGATCTTTGGCCCCTTGTAGGTGACGAAATGCGTCTCACCAATGGAT
>CAYYHV010000614.1:0-3301 GCA_964471695.1 uncultured Pirellulaceae bacterium | reverse complement strand
CGGCAATATGCCATCCACTAGTCGATGGTTGTGCTTCGGCGCCCTTGGGTTGGTGATCGCCGGAAATGTCGCCTACTCGCGGATCAGGCACGCCAGCCACGACAGCCGCAGATTTTGGTGTTTACTGGTCAGCGTGTGCGGCAACCTGGGGATTCTGGCGATCTTCAAATATTACAACTTCTTCATTGAAAGCTTCACCGAGTTGAGCCACCGGCTGATTGGTTCACCGGTTGGAGAAAGCTGGACGCTTTCGATTATCCTTCCAGTAGGGATATCGTTCTATACGTTCCAAACGATGAGCTACACGATTGATGTCTATCGACGTCAGATGCCGGCGTGCCCCAAATTGCTCGACTTTGCCGTCTACGTATCGTTCTTTCCACAATTGGTGGCTGGTCCGATCGAGCGAGCGAGTCGACTGTTGCCAATCATTCAGTCTCCTCGCCGCCAGATGACCTTTGAAAACATGCGTTTAGGTGGGTGGCTCGTCGTGTGGGGATTGTTCAAAAAAGTCGTCGTGGCGGACAACATGGCACCGATCGTCCAGTCTGTGTTTTCCCCCTACGATCATGGCGAGCTATCGCAGGCGACGCTTGGAGCCACCATGCTCGTTGGGCTTTACGCATTTGCACTGCAGATCTACGGCGACTTTTCAGGATACTCGGACATCGCGCGGGGGCTTGGCGAGCTACTGGGGATTCCCATTTGCCGCAACTTTGACGTCCCTTACGTTTCCGTGAGTCCCTCCGAGTTCTGGCGACGATGGCACATCAGTTTGTCGACTTGGCTGAGAGACTATCTCTACATTCCGCTCGGTGGAAACCGTGGACCAAGCTGGTTTGTCTATCGGAACCTGATGCTCACGATGATCCTAGGCGGCTTGTGGCATGGAGCCTCGTGGACATTCGTTCTATGGGGCTTTTACCATGGCGCCCTGCTCTGCATCTACCGTCTTACCGGTCTTGGTGAAATATGTGAACGTCAAACGGGACTCGTCCGCTTTGTTATTGGTGTCTTCTTCTTTCATCTCACTTGCTTGGGATGGCTATTGTTTCGAGCCCAGAATATTGGCACCGTAACGGCATTTCTTTCCGGTATGATCTGGGACTTCCAGGCGGATGGAGAGACGGTAGCCTTTGCGACTTCCATACTCAAATACAGTTGGATGTTATTCGTCTACGATGCAATCGTGGTCCTCAAACGAGTCGATTACCCGGTTCTACAATGGTCATTCTTCCCGCAGATGAATGCGTGGATCGCCGTTTGCATCGCTGTCATCACCCTCAGCAATCGACTGTCACAGGAGTTTATCTACTTTGCCTTCTGAGGTGAAAGCTCTGACATCGAAGACGCCGATCAAAGTCTGGTTGTTGCGCATTCTCCTGGTCGTGATTTGGCTCCCGCTCGCCGCCGAGTTCTGGGTACGTTGTATAGCGCCTCAGGCTCAATTGCCTCGATTCGTTGTTTCTACCGAACATGGCATTCGTGGCAACAAGAAGAATCAAGTTTGCTCCCATTCTTCCCCCGACTATGACGTCTCGATTCGCACCAATTCACGAGGAATGCGAGCCGACGAAGAATTCGCGTACGAGAAATCGCCCGGCACAAAACGCATCGTCGTCCTTGGCGACTCCTTCGGATTCGGCTACGGCGTCAACCTTGAAGAGACATCGCTTTCATTACTCGAGAAACATCTTGAATCCGACGATGCCACCGAAATCGAGATTATCAATCTGAGCGTGTCCGGCTTCAGCACGGCGGAAGAACTGATTGCTTTGGAAACCGAAGGGGTTCGCTACCAACCCGACCTTGTCCTCGTTTACTGGACGCTCATGGACCCCGTACTGAACGAACGAGCCGGACTGTTCGAAGTCGACTCGAGCAACAATCTGGTTCGTAAGCGTTCGTCCTACCTTCCAGCGACCAGAACGGCCGAACGGCTCTACCAGAAACCTTGGTATCGAATACTCGTCACCCACAGTCACCTTTACTCCATCTTGCGAATAAAAACCGCAGCGATGGCGAAGTATGCGTTGTCTCTTAAAGGTGTGCTGCAGGGCAATTTGCCGGACGTCACTGACGGCCCGCGCGTCCTCGATAATTCCTCTTCGATGACGCTGGCGCGGGCGTTGCTCCAACGGATGGAAACGCTATCCGTGGAAGCGGGAGCAAAGTTCGCCGTGTTGGCAGTTCCCGAGCGGAGGTCACGAACCTTCATTCGCTCCTCATTCCCCAAAGCCCTCGTTCGCGACGACCTTCACGTCATTGAACCACTGGACTCGTTTCTGGACCATGAGGGAGAATTACTCTACTGGGAAAATTCACACGGCCATTGGACGCCGCTAGGATGTCGACTGGTCGCCAACGTTCTTCATGATGAAATTAGAAGTCGTGGTCTCTTGTCACCTGCCGCCGATGATTCGAAGGACGCCGCAACCAACCCATGAGTCGAAAATTGCGAGTCACCTACGTTAAGCGATCCTTCCTCGACTACTGCGTACCGGTGTATCGCGAGCTGGACGAATTACTGGGAAACCAGCTCCACGTGGTATTTCCCGATCAGCATGTCCCCGAACGGGTCCGCACAAAGATCAAGGCAGTGCTGGGGGATCGAGCCGTGGAAATGACGGGCGAAAGAAGCATTGGTCGCAATCGCCCCTCACGGGATTTTGCCAACGCCTCTTGGGTCGTACCCTACCAACCTGGTCTGCTTAAAGCCATTCACGCGACTCGTCCGGACGTGGTCGTTGGCGACGGATTCTTTCAGTGGAGCCTTCCAGGGCTGGCGTACCGTGCGATGCATCGAAAACGCTTTGTTATGTGCTACGAGCGCACATTCCATACCGAACGTAAAGCGCAGTGTTACCGCAGTCTCTATCGTCGCATGGTATCACCATGGATCGACAGCGTTTGCTGCAACGGCAGGCTTGCCGCCGAATACACCCAGTCGCTTGGTTTCCCGGCTTCACGAATCACCACTGGCGGCATGGCGGCTGATTCCGATAACCTTCGAAATGCCGTCCTGGCGACAACGCCCGGTGAAATCAGTGCCCTTCGCCAAGCGCATGACATTAGCGGCCTGTGCTACCTCTTTGTCGGTCAATTGATCGCACGCAAGGGCGTTTCAGAGCTGCTGACGGGATGGGCCCGTTTTGAACAGCAGTCGCCCGGTGCAGGCACGCTGATACTGGTTGGCGATGGTGCGCAACGTGAAGAACTGCAACAAAAGGCGAATCAACTCGGTATCCGCAACGTCCGATTTCTTGGATCGGTCGACTACGATTCCATCTCACGTTACTAC
>CAYYHV010000613.1:0-3304 GCA_964471695.1 uncultured Pirellulaceae bacterium | reverse complement strand
GCAACCCAGACTCTGTTGCAGTTCCAACCCAAGACGTTTGAACTTCGCGTCGACGGAGAGCTACCGACAGGTGTGACGGCCAAGGATATGATTCTCTATCTGATTGGTCAGATTTCCGCGTCGGGCGGCACGGGCTATGTACTCGAATACACGGGCAGCGCCGTTCGGCAGCTTTCGATGGAAGAACGCATGACGGTTTGCAACATGTCGATCGAGGCGGGAGCCCGTGCCGGCATGATCGCTCCGGATGAAACGACATTTGAGTATATACGTGGTCGCGAATTTGCTCCAAGCGGCGAAGAATTTGAAAAGGCCGTACAACAATGGCGACTGTTTGCCGGCGACGCAGACGCATCTTTTGATCGGTCCGAACTTTTCAAAGCGGCTGATATTCAACCGCAAGTGACTTGGGGAACCAATCCTGGCCAAGTCATCTCGGTGACGGACAAGGTTCCCGATCCTGATTCATTCGAAGGTGAAGTCGAACAAAAAACAGGCCACCGAGCGCTGGAGTACATGCAACTCACAGCGGGGACGCCGATGACGGATGTGACGATCAATCGCGTGTTCATCGGATCGTGCACGAACGCTCGCATCGAGGACTTGCGCGCGGCTGCGGCTGTGCTCAAGGGGCACAAAGTCAGCGACAAAGTCAATGCGATGGTCGTCCCCGGCAGTGGCCAAGTGAAGCAACAGGCAGAAGAAGAAGGACTGGACAAAATCTTTGTCGAAGCCGGTTTGGAATGGCGCAATGCGGGATGCAGCATGTGCCTGGCAATGAACCCGGACAAGCTTTCCGTTGGCGAGCGCTGCGCATCCACCAGCAACCGCAACTTTGAAGGACGCCAAGGCAAGGGTGGCCTGACGCACCTGGTGTCGCCGGCGATGGCCGCGGCCGCTGCAGTCAGAGGTCAGTTCGTTGACGTTCGCGAGTGGGAATACAAAAACTAAGTCGGCGGCATTTCGCTGCACCAGGAAGAAGAGTCTCAAATGGAACCGTTCACAACCCACAACGGCTTGGTCGTTGCCATGGACCGAGCCAACGTTGATACCGATCAAATTATCCCGAAGCAGTTTCTCAAGCGAATTGAGCGTACCGGTTTCGGACAATTCCTCTTTTATGATTGGCGTTTCAACGACGATGGAACAGACAATCCCGAATTTGAATTGAATCAACCGTCAACTGCAGGTGCCTCGATCTTGTTGGCTCGTGACAACTTCGGTTCGGGTTCCAGTCGTGAACACGCGGTTTGGGCCGTCGCCGATTATGGCATCCGGGCATTGATCGCCCCAAGTTTTGCTGACATCTTCTATAACAACTGCTTCAAGAATGGCATTTTGCCGATCCGCATGGAATCGGACATCGTTGAATCGCTATTTCAGCGAACCCAGGCAGGAACGCTGAACCTCACAGTCGATTTAAACACCTGCACGGTCAGCGATGCCGATGGCTGGAGCCAATCCTTTGATGTAGAACCCGCCCGCCGTCACAATCTGCTCAACGGGTTGGATGATATCGCGTTGACGATGGCGATCAAGGAAAAGATCGACGCCTATGAAGAACGCCATCCGCTGCCGTCCATTAATTGAACCCCGCAAAGAGCCTCCGGACTCTCCAGTTCGGCTCTTTTGATGCAAAACGACGATTGGCAATCGTTCGTTCCAATTGCATGCCCATGCCCTGCCAGCAGGCCGACGTCTGACAATCCAGTCTTCATGAACGGGCAATCCGCCAATTCCTACTACGCTTCCTCCGGGGAACGACGACTTTGCCCGTAGTTTATGGGCAAATTCTTTTGTAGGATCTCAGCTTGCGATTAACCGCAACCAAACCAACGATCCCACCAACGCGAATGGAGAAACCGATGAAACGAATTGCAATCACGACGCTCATGGCCGTAGCTATCGCAACCGGCATGATGGTTGTTAGTGACAGCCAACAAGAAGCCAACGCTCACTGCCAGGTTCCTTGCGGCATTTATGACGACGCTGGACGAATCAAAGCGATGATGGAAGATGTCGCCACGATCGACAAAGCTGTCAGCGAAATCAATGAGTTTGGCACCGATGCCCCATCGCCGGTTCAGGTGAATCAAGTTATCCGTTGGGTAAACACCAAGGAAGAACATGCCTCGAACATCATCGAGACGGTTTCACTTTACTTCCTGACTCAGAAAGTCAAAAGCGTACCCGCCGACGACGCTGGCTATCAGGCTTATCTCAAGAAACTGGGCGATCACCACGCCGTACTTCGCGCCGCGATGACGACCAAACAGACCGTCGACAGCGCGAACGTTGCAAAACTCAAAGCGGCTGTTGAAGCCATGGCGAAACATTACCACTAGTCGCCCATTTAGTTTCATCGACCATCGCGGCCAATGGGTCGCGATGGTTTTGTTCTAAAAGTCGCAGCCGCAACAATCTCGATTGCCCTCATGGCCGACTTTCGCCTTTTCTCATGGAACATCCGACAGGGCGGTGGTACGCGAGTGACCGCGATTGTCGAAACGATTACCAAGGCAAATGCGCATGTTCTCGTCCTGAGCGAGTACCGTAATAACCCACGCGGTGAGGAGATTATTCGGAGACTGAAATCAGCGGGGTTTTCTCAGTTCCAAACGACGGACTCAGCGGCGAACGAAAACTCCGTCATCATCGCATCCCGGTTGCCATTCCAAGCGCAAGGATTCAGCGATCGCGTGGTGGCTTATCCTCACGCGATGATTTGTGCTGAGTTTAGCGCCTTTGATGTCTACGGAATGTACTTACCTCACAAGAAGAAGCACACGTGGTTCGACGTGATTCTTGATCGTATCGCATTGGACAAGCCGTGTATCCTCACCGGCGATTTTAATACCGGCAAGAACTTTATCGACCAGTCGAAAAACTCGTTTTGGTATACCGAAAAACTCGAAGCCATTGAAGAGATTGGCTACGTCGATGCCTTTCGCCATATGCACGGGGACGTTCGAGAGTATTCATGGTACAGCCACCAAGGTAATGGCTATCGCTATGATCACACTTACGTCCATCCGGCAATCGCGCCTCTTATTAGCGATTGCCGGTACGATCATGAATCCCGCCAAGCAAACCATTCTGACCATTCGCCCATGATTCTTGATCTAGAAATCACGTAGGTCGATACTCGATGCCGAAACAGCCCAACCGCTTCATGAGCGTAAGAATGTCTAGTGTTTTCACCAAAGAGGATTGGCAACTGAAGTTTCGGCATGAACAGTGTATGTTCGTTGCGGACTGCCAACGTATCAACTTGGACAATTTGTACTAATCTTTTGCTTTCAAG
>CAYYHV010000612.1:2263-3320 GCA_964471695.1 uncultured Pirellulaceae bacterium | reverse complement strand
GATGATGGATTCAGAGGCAGAGAAGGAGGCAGAGTCGATCGAGACAGGCGCAAATAATTGAGGACTGAGGACCGAGATGGGCTTTTTAACGAACTTTTTTACGAACGTTCTCGACGCTGAAGCGCAAGCCAACGAACTTGGTGAGAAGCAAGCAGCAGCAAGCAGTTTTGAAGAAATCTCTGAAGAGGAACTTGAGCGGCATCTCCGCGTGGATCGCTACGGCGATTTCAAATTGACGGATGCAATCCGCCCTTCCTACGACTTGAAGGTCGTTCCACGAACGGGATACCGTCAGGAATATTACACGGATCAGGAATCGGGTGCCAAGGTTCCCGTTTTAATGGCAAGTGCTTCACGTGAAAAACTCTTTGAAGTGTTTCTCGATCTCATCGAACCTTTGGGCAACGTTGTCGACGTCGTTTTGGAAACCAGCCACGAACGTGATCGGGCCGCCGCCGAAGAACTTTACCGTGAGCATATTGACGTTCCGGTCCTGAAGAGCGTGCTCTACGATTTTGAAGACATGTTGATGAATGATGGTTGCAGTGGACTGGCTGTTCTCAACCCCAGCATTCCCAGCGAAGTTCAGTTTGACGAACACAAATTGCTGATCGTTTACGGCAACGATCTTGCTCAGTTCGAAGGCGTCTTGCAGGCTCACGGAATCAACCGCGACGACGAGATGAAATTCATCACAGAAGCCGAACACGTTCACTCATCTTGCGACGGCTACGTATCGCGTTTTGACGAACTGAAGACGGAACTTGGCATGGATTCTATCTACGCCTGATTCGAACTCCCGACCAACCACTTTGAACGCGGTCGAGCATTTGTATGCTCGGCCGCTTTTCTTTTGGACACACAGCTAGCGGTGCCAATGCCCGATCTGAGGATTGCTCTGCGCAAGACTCCGGCTTCGTCAAATCGAGAAGCCATCTCTTGTGGTGGCGTCGGGATTCAGAAATAATCCTCGCCCGTCATCGAATTCGTGGGGAACCCGACTCTTGTCTCGCCGATCCGCCATCCCGTACCTGAATGTTTCGGTCACTAAGTGCGC
>CAYYHV010000612.1:0-2253 GCA_964471695.1 uncultured Pirellulaceae bacterium | reverse complement strand
ATGGTTGGGTGTCGAGCCATCGCGCCGATTGGGCCATTGGCTCGCGTTGGCGTGCCACCGGGCCCCGAGGCAGCCATGACGGGAAGCACGATGCCAGCCGGGCAGATGCTGCCCAACCCCTTGGCGATGCCAGTCAACGATGGCGAGTTCTTTTGGAATCAACTCGTCGACACCGTGGACGATTACTTCTCGATTCGTTCAGAGCAGCGCGTTCAGCAAATCGGCGGCGTGCTGACTGAGGGGATGATCGAGACGCGCCCGCTGGCCGGCGCGACGATCTTGGAGCCGTGGCACTGGGATTCGTCGCCTGGATTTGAACGAATTCACTCGACGCTTCAATCGACTCGTCGCCGTGCCAACATACGGGTCATTCCCCACGCCGGAACCTACAACGTGGAAGTCGTCGTAGAAAAAGTCCTCGAGGATGTTGATCGCCCCTCTCAGGGTACGCCAGGATCGTCGGTACCTCGGCATGATTCTTCGCTGCTACGACTGCAGACCACAAGTGACCGGTCCCCCGAGACATTGGGGTGGATACCGTTGGGGAGAGATGTTGCGCTAGAGCAAGAGATCCTGCGCGAACTTAGCGCTCGGATGTTCAACGCGCCGGGCGCGTTACTCCAGTAGTCGCTTGACCGGTGTGTGATCTACCGGGAAGTCGCAATGTCTCGCGGTGCGGCTTGCACCGGACCGTTTCTGACTGATGGCCCGATCACGACTGGATGCGTGAGCGAGCGATTTGCTCTAACCAAGCACAAACCTATGCGTCAGCGACGTGCTCAATTCAGCGAACGAACGAGCCTTCAACGACTGGCGTATGCTGGCTCATCGTTAACGGTTGGCGAACGGTGCTCTTGGTTTCCTGAATCACGGGCAGTTTGATCGTAAAGGCAGTGCCCTTACCCAAGCTGCTTTCGACGCGGATACGTCCGTTATGATTTCGAATAATATCGTGACATGCACTGAGCCCTAAACCTGTACCACCTTTTCCCGTTTCGTCGGGACCGTCTTTTGTAGAGAAGTACGGATCGAAGATGCGTCGCAATTGCTGTTGATCCATGCCGCGGCCGTTGTCACGGATGAGCAAATCAACGGTGTTATCTTTAGCGTTGTGGGTGAGTCCAATCCGAATCTCGCCACCTTCTTCCATGGCTTGGCGGGCATTGATCAACATATTCAAAAGGACTTGTTGAATCTGGTTGCCAATCGCGGCGACTTCGGGAACTTCGTCAAGTTGCATATCGACGTGGATGCGATACTTGCTCATTTCGCGTTCGAGCAGCACCATCGACTCGTCGATGAGTTTCGCCAGATTGGTCGGCTCCATGGATTCAGAGCGATTCTTAGCCATACCGAGGATGCTGTTGGTGACCTTGGCGGCTCGTTCACTGGCGAGCAGGATTTTGCTGAGCGCTTTGTCGCGAGTCGGTTCGTCCTTGTGACGTATTCCCATCTTCGCGTAGTTCAGGATGGTCATCAGCAGGTTGTTGAATTCGTGGGTAGTTGTTCCAACGAGTTCACCGAGCGCGGTTAGTTTTTGCGCTTCGACAAGTTGCTTCTTGAGGATCTCGATCTGTTGGTCTTTGCTGGGTGCTTCCTGTCCTTGTGCCGCTTCCGCCATCGTATTGCTCGTTTCTACCGGGTAATCGCCAAACTGAACCGATTTGTTGCAGTCTGGGTGGACTACCAATCATCCTTGATTCGCCATTTTTACCTGACCAATAGGCTTTAAAGTGTTTTGGCCAGATGACTTAACGCTAGTTTAGCTATCGACGATCAGCCTTGGGTTCATGCAAGCCAAGCCGATATAATCCCCGTCCAAGTGAACAAGGAAGTTGACTCTGCCGATTGGATAAGAGATGCACACAATCGAGATGATGGAGCAAGCCGTTGCGGCTGCGGAAGCGTTAGGATACTCAGTTCGCCATGAGTTTTTGGGTGGCGTAGGCGGCGGAGGTTGCGAGATTGCTGGCCGTCGTTGGATCTTTGTCGATCTGGCTCTAAATGCTCACGAGCAATTGGGCCAAGTCATCGAAGCGCTGAGAGAAGACCAAGGCGTTTATTCGCTTTCGCTCTCTCGTGAGTTGGCTGATACGATTGGAATTCGACGCGCTGCTTGATAAGCAATGCTCTGAGCCCCGGCTCCGCTAGGGGGCCGGGTGTGATCGAATTGCGTCCTGCACGTCGTCAGCTGATTGCATCCCAACCGATCAACTCACGATAGAAGACATTCCACCGTCGACATTCAGGATC
>CAYYHV010000611.1:920-3322 GCA_964471695.1 uncultured Pirellulaceae bacterium | reverse complement strand
GATACGCACCGTTCCGGTGTTTTGATCCTCGACGAGGTGCCATGGCGGAATCCTGCGCCACAGGTCGGCATCGTCGGCAATCGTCAGATCATCTTCGTACTCTTGAGACTCGACCATCCTGCATTCCGTTAACGTGCGTCTCTTAGCTGTGCGATGCACTCACTGAGCTGTGTCATCGAAGCATCATCAACTTCAGACTCCGTTCCATCCTTCTCAAACGAAAGCTGCACCCATGTCGGTGACCTGAAGTCGATTTCGAGATCAACACCTGCCACGTGCCATTCCACCATGATACCGCCATTACTCGTTGGAACGATTGAAGGCATAGGATCATCGTGTTGCAGGTTGTTCAGCAACGTACAAACTGCAAACCCCGCAGTGTCGATGTCGATTGGCCGCGAGCGATAAGAGTTCCAGTTTTCTGGTAATGCTCCAAGCGCAGCGACCTTTTCGATGAGTTGTTCTTGCCAAGCTTCCAAGTGACCGCTGAAAGCAAGGATGGCGTCCGGACCAAACGGAACATGAACCCAAGTATCAGACTCGAAAGCCACGCTCGCCATCGGGCGTGGTTCCGAGAAAGAATACATTTGGTCCGACAAAAATGCCGGTGGCAATTTTCGCTTTCTAGTGAGAGTCGATGTCATTGTATTCGTTCCCAGGTTTTGTGCATCGAATCCATTGTTAGTTCGGCGAAGCTTTTTACGATCGCTTCGTGAGCGTGGTCCAAGAACTGTTGTGCGCCAGGGAGATTGCGTTCCGCAGGTGCCCCTCTAGCAGTCAATGTAAATCTAATGCCGGGTTTGTTGTCGGGAACACGAACTGCTGAATGTGCCGAAACGTGAAGCCGTCCAACCGGCTGACCATCTCCATTATTCATACGATATCGGACATTGAAGTTTAGGTCTTCGGGATTCTCTAAGATGGACGTCTTGGCAGGTTCCAAAAACTTGAAAATCTGGTCCATTTGCCCCAAATCGACATTTTTAATGATATTTACGTACGTCAACTCGCATTGGTTGGGATAAAGCTGGCAACCATTGTCGCTGATGAATTGCTCGAAGACTTTCCAGTCGTCCTCGAAACCGACACGCAAGTTCTCATAGCTCGGATAGTCAGAGCCATCGTTTGTCTTGCGCCAATTCCTGATAAAGCGGTCTCGTTGAACCTGTATCAACTCGCTGTTGTCATTGTTCACGAACCACAACCTTGGCGCCGAAATCGGATTGACCGAAAACTGGATCGTGGGTGGAGCAACAACGCCGAACCGTTCGATGGTGCTTTCAAGTTCTGGATGTTCTTGAATCGACGGAAAGCGACCGCGAAACTTTTCCCATGACAAGGCAAGTTGGATCGTCGTAGGCAGCCGTTCAAATTGAACGGAAAGCGCGACCTCAACAACGGGTGGCTTTTTGAATTTTGGGAGTTGGCCTGTCATTCGGAGAGTTTCGTCTCGGCGTTGTTTCGGTCACGCGTAGTTATCAAATATACGCTGCAGATTCCATTGACGGTTTGCGAGAATAGACAAAACAAGTCTACCTCAATGCGTTTCGCAAATCATCCCCAGCCAAACTCCTCTCCCTTCCGACGGTTGCTCTACGGCCGGTTATCAGCGTGGACGTGGGTTGCATCGTCGAAATACTCGCTGAGAGCCTGAAGAGTTCCAGCAGGATGGTCAAGCACTATAGCATCGCCGACTTGGATCGTTGCGGCAGCACCCTGCGCACGAAAGCTCGGATCCGCCGTTCCATTGCCAGCGTATGGAATGGGCGTTGCTCTGGGGATGCCTCCAGTCGGCGGGTTATTGATTGCTGACACCGTGTCCGGTAGTCCATCTCCGTCTGTGTCGTTCACTTCGATCGTTGCAGTACCAACTGTGAAAGTGTGAGTTGCGGCCGGTGGCGACCAATTTCCCGGAAGTAGTTGGCTCGGCCCTTGTTCAAGCAATACCAACCCGGGACCATGCGCGACGGCGGCCCGGTAGAGCTGAGCCATTCGTGTTACCCCGGCGTCAGCAGCAAGTGGATGTAAGTCAACCGCACCACCAGACATGTGGATACTCGCGGCAGCGCCTCCGACTTGACGGTTTCTTTGAGGACAACGAAATCCGCTCGACAGGATCAAACCACGTCCATAGCCCGTACGAATTGCCTGAGCAATTGCCGCCAGCCCTCCACGCACGATGATGGTTCCGTAATTGTTGTTTGCGGTAAGTTCGGCGACTGTAAAGTTTGCCGTTGCCGTTGGAGTGCCGATCAAGTTGGCTGCGGGAACTGGACGAACGTAGTCGACGTATTCTTGCCGCAGAATCGTCTCCGTGTTCTGCGTGATCGACTCAGTGGCTGAGCCGGTTCCTTCGGTCGCGTGGGAAGCGGTCACTTGCAATTCGTAGCCGATTACATCAT
>CAYYHV010000611.1:0-910 GCA_964471695.1 uncultured Pirellulaceae bacterium | reverse complement strand
GTACCAGTGTTTGGTGTGACCGTGCCGCTGTGGGCACCCGTTGGTGTAATCGTCCAGCTTACTGTTGCATCTGCGGGCGTAGTTTCAATCTCAACTTGAATTGCAGGCTGTCCAGTGCCCACTAGAAATGTATTGAATTGAGCCGGCGCAACGCCGCCAAACTGAACGTTGATTGTCACGGGCATGTTTTAGTCCTTTGTTGGAATAGAAATTAGGCTAAGTCGCCCTCAAACGCAGATTTCAAGATGCACTGTCGGAGCCGATTGGCTTTGGCAAAGGTGACATTCAGCATTGCGTCTGCATGTTCGATTGATGGAAACCGTGAATCGGAGGCATCAAGTATTTGCTGTTGTTCGTCGAGAGGCGGCAGAAGAATCGCGGTCATCTTCAACTGATCGAAACTGAGGTGTGGTCGTCCGGCACTGTAGATGTACTTTTCAAATTGCTTCTGCGCCCCCTCGTCGGCTACGAAGTACGTTTCCAAGTATTCGGAAATGCTTGCGTCAACTGGACGCATTAGCGCGACGCTTTGACATACATAGTGTTCCGGCAATTCGTCTGGTACTCGGCACACGTCTCCAGTGTTTGCAACGACGATTGTTACCAGAAGATCGCCGAGCTTCACTTGACTGCGTATTCGGTCGCGGTCGCCTTCAGGTGGATTGACTGGCTGGCGAAAATTGAGGTCGAGTTTACCGGGGCGTACATTTTGCGCCATGATGAATGTACCAGTCCCGGACCCGTAGTACTTAGACCAAGCACGCGAGCCGCTAGTAATGATCTCCGTGAGTTGATCCATGCTGGCAATGGCCCAACCTTCCGGCACTTCAGGCAAGTTCCTTTGGTCTGGCTCAACGGGTTCTTTGTATTTGCTTTGCCAGTTTTTGGGTGGTTTCTTGCCTTTGGATTC
>CAYYHV010000610.1:0-3357 GCA_964471695.1 uncultured Pirellulaceae bacterium | reverse complement strand
GAGTGAAATCACCATCGCTTCTCTGCTCAAGCAACGTGGCTACGAGACTTGCCACGCGGGTAAATGGCATCTGAACGGCAAGTTCAATTCAGAGGAACAACCGCAACCGGACGACCACGGCTACGACCACTGGCTGGCGACGCAGAACAACGCATCGCCGAACCATCTCAATCCGGTGAACTACGTTCGTAATCGCAAGGCAGTTGGTCGAATGGAAGGCCCGAGCGCGGTGCTTGCAGCCAATGAGGCGATTTCGTGGCTCAAGGCGCGACGAGATTCGACAACACCATTCTTCATCACCGTGTGGACCCACGAACCGCACCTGCCTATCGAATCGGCGCCCCGTTACATGAACCCCTATGCTGACATTGAAGACGAAGGCTTGCGACAGCATCACGGCAACATCACGCAGATGGACGATGCGTTTGGCCGGTTAATGGCCGCAGTCGACGACATGGGTTATCGCGACAACACCGTCGTCTTCTTCACCTCCGACAACGGACCAGAAGGTAACGGTACGAAAGGTCGCACACGTGGATCGACCGGCGGCTTGCGTGGTCGCAAACGACACACCCACGAAGGCGGCATTCGCGTTCCGGGAATTATTCGCTGGCCCGGACACATCAAGCCAGGAACGACAAGCGAAACGCCAGTCATTGGTTCTGATATTTTCACAACCATCTGCATGATCGCAGAGGCCCCACTGCCCAGTGATCGCACGATCGACGGAGCAAACCTGCTACCGCTGTTTGGGGGCCAAGCCGTTCAGCGCGAGCAGCCGATGTACTGGCGAAATCATCTGGCGCCGGAAAGGTTCCGAGTTGGTTTGCGACTCGGTGATTGGAAAATCATTGGCTCTGACGATCTGACCTCGTTCGAGCTATACAACATTGCCGACGATCCACAGGAAACAACAAACCTTGCTGAGGCAGAACCGAAGCGATTCAGAGAACTCCGAGCGACGTTGATCGACCACGACAGGTCGGTGCTGAAGGATGGTCCCGACTGGTGGAAGCACGACGTAAAAAAACCGCGCCGGCGGGCAAAGACGTCGGAATCGCCGAAGGGCACAGACTCAACCGGCGATTTTGATTTAGTATTTGGTACGACTGTCACGAAAACAGACTTTGGTTACCGATTGAAATCCCAAACGGAAGGCTTGGCGTTTCAGCAGCTGGCCCAGCCCATCACGGAAAAAGCCACGGTACACCTAAAGTATCGAAATGCTATGACTGGTCAGGCAGCAATGAATGGGGCACTCGTCATTGCGGAACAGCCAACGAACTCCAAGAGCCTCAAGATTGGCACCGCTATCGGCATGAATCAGCATGTCGCCTTTGAAGGCGGTTGGGGCAACGTCGGGGACACGGCGGCCAAGCGAGTCACCCTAAAACCAACCGACACATTCGTCCTCGAATTGCGACTCAACGTTGCCAAACATACAGCGACCGCGATGGTCAACGGCACGACACTCACGTTTGCTTTACCGAATGATCTCAAAACGGTCCGCTACGTCGGGCTGTACAATAAGGCGACTTCGACCGACTTTACTTCCCCGATCGTCAATTCTACAGACTCCGAATAGCAAGATAGGAACCATTGCTCCGGACAAGGGTGTATTCGACAAAACATCGGCTACCACCACCAGACCGGTAGAAATCTCGCCACGGGAACAACAACAATGAAACAATTTTTGCTCTTAACGATTCTCAGCTTGTTTGTGCTGTCACCCGTGGTGTTGTTGGCTGCAGAACCACCGACGAACGCCGAACGACCCAACATTTTGTTCATCTTCACGGACGATTGGGGCTGGGGAGATCTGGGCTGTCACGGGCATCAATACGTCAAGACTCCCAATATCGATCGTCTAGCGAAGGAAGGCACCGACTTCGCAAGGTTCACGGTGGCCAGCGGAGTCTGCTCTCCCAGTCGGACTGCCGTGATGACAGGACACTTCCCAGCACGGCACAGTATCAATGGCCACTTTGCAACGCCACGCAGCAATGCGCGCCGACAAATGCCAGACTGGCTTCATCCAGAAACACTCACGCTGCCCCGGATGCTGCAGTCTGCCGGCTATGCGACGGCTCATTTTGGCAAATGGCATTTGGCAAACAACATGATTCCCGATTCGCCACTGCCCAGCGACTATGGCTACGACGAATACGGAGCCTTCAACTGCGCTGGCGAACAGATGCCTGTTCATGAGGATGCGGCACGCGCGATCGCGTTCATCGAAAAGAACGCCGCAGCGAAGAAGCCCTTCTTCATCAACCTGTGGATGCACGAACCGCACACACCGTTTCATACATTGCCGGAATACCGGCGACGATTTCCAGACCTGAAGGATACCGACAATGTCTATGCAGCCGTGTTGTCTCACGCGGATGATCGAATCGGAGAGATGTTAACGGCACTGGATCGACTGAAACTCACGGACAACACACTCGTCGTCTTCAGTTCGGACAATGGTCCGGCTGGCGGTGGGCGAGGTGGCAAACTGACAACCATGTACGATTCGGCGACCGGTGAAGGTTTCGGCGGCGGTTGTTCTGTGGGCACCACCGGAGGTCGCAACGGGCGAAAGAAGTCCATCCTGCAGGGCGGCATTGGCGTGCCGTTTATTGTTCGCTGGCCGGGGATGGTCAAAGCGGGAGCCACCGACGACGTGTCGTGGATTTCGGCAGTCGATCTGCTACCGACTTTTTGCGAAGTCGCTGGAGTAGCACTTCCCGACGGTTATAACCCTGACGGAGAAAGCCAACTGGCAACGCTCCAAGGTACGCCGAGTCCCACTCGTAAAAAGCCGCTGTTTTGGAAAGGTATTCCCGGTAAACGCGGGCCTGTCTATTCCATTCTGGAAGGCAAGTATCGGCTGTTGACCAGCATGAATTTTGAAATCATTTCACTATTCGACGTGTCCGCGGACCCACTCGAAAAAAGCGACCTGAAGTCGATCACCCCCGACGTCGCTACCGATCTGCTCGGCAAATTGCGAAGGTGGCACGCGGCGTTGCCCGCTGAACCGAATGCGGAGTGTTTCTCGAAATACCGCAACCGAGAAGCCGGCCGCGCACCCGTCGGCAAAAAGCCTGATTTTAGATTTGATCCGTCGCGGTAGTGATGCGTTCCGCTTTACCGATCCACCCGACACACAGGACGGCTATTGAAATTTTTCTTAGTTGGTATTTGTGGCCTGCCCAGTAACTTAACCGACACGACAAAAGTATTTGCGACGATTATTGGCTGGGATTCTCGCATTTTCGAGTCTTTGCACTAGTTAACCAAATTCTGATAAACCAGCTGCGCCGCTTCACCTCGACTGAGTTCTGCATCTGGATTTGATGGCGTGGGGAC
>CAYYHV010000609.1:3092-3364 GCA_964471695.1 uncultured Pirellulaceae bacterium | reverse complement strand
TCGCAGCCGATGTGTGAATGCGTCCTTTGGTTTCTGTTTCCGGGACACGTTGGACTCGGTGGCCACCGCTTTCGTATTGAAGCTCGCGAAAGACACCTTCGCCAGCGAATGCAAGCGACAGTTCTTTGAACCCACCGCGTTCGGTGTGACTGGCGTCGAGTATTTCGACTTTCCAGCCGCGCGATTCGGCATGCTTCTTGTACATGACGTAAAGATCACGGGCGAACAACGCGGCTTCGTCGCCGCCGGTGCCAGCGCGAATTTCCATAACG
>CAYYHV010000609.1:0-3082 GCA_964471695.1 uncultured Pirellulaceae bacterium | reverse complement strand
GCGACTACGTTGTGCGTCTTCGCCACCGACCGTCATATCGAGCAAGCCGTCCCATAGCTGTTCGCGTTTGACCTCCAGCGATGGAAGCTCCGCCTCAGCCAACTCACGCATGTCGGCGTCGTCACCACCGATCATCTCGTTGGCTTCGGTAATCTCGTTAATGATTTCGCGAAACCTTCGATATGCCGTGGCCAATTTTGCCAACGATCCATGCTCTCGCGCAACCGAAGCCATCTTATTCGAATCAGAAAGCACGTCCGGGTCCGACATTTGTCGCTCCAGCTCTTCAAACCGATTCAGTTTTTCATCCAGCATCTTGCGCATGGCGCGAACTCATTGGGTTATGGGTGATAATCACGTCCAACGTGATTTCGATCATGCACAATTTTGCCAGTCGACAGTCGACTGAAACACCGCACGGAACGCAGTGGATGATACACCAGCCTGCGCTAGACAGAAAAGGCTATCCGCGTGCGCGCACATTTATCCACGCCGCAAAAGCGACTTGAAAAACGGATTTGCATCGAAGTCGAGATTCCCGAGAAGTAATCTCGGGAAACAAAAGGCCCAGCCGCCTACTTCTTCTTGGCGGGCTTCTTTTTCTTCTTCGCGAGACTGGCATAGTTGCCTTCGGCGAACTTGCTCTTGAATTTCTCAATACGACCCGTCGTATCAACGAACTTCAATTTGCCCGTGTAGAAAGGATGGCACATATTGCAAATATCGAGCTTCAACTCCGGGCGAGTGCTACGAGTCGTGAAGGTGTTTCCACAACCGCAACTAACGTTCGTTTCGAAGTATTCCGGATGAATGTCGTTTTTCATGGCTCAATTCCTGCTGTGCGTTTACAGCCCATAAAATTAGGGCTGGATAAGCATCCCGGCCTCTCAATGGCCATTTGGGAGAATCTCAGATTCTACCAATCACCCTAAATTGCGGCAACCGGTAACACTGTATCGGGATTCGGCTCCCGCCAAGCCACATAAATCGCCAAAATGCTCCTTGTCGAAACCAAGGAGGAACAACCATGCGTGCCAAAGAGACTCCGTCGAATGACGGCCACAGTAGCGGACATACTCTGACTTTGCTGATTCTGGCGGCCATTATCCTTGCGGTTGGGTTCGCGCTTTTGGCACCTAGCTATGCTGCAGCGACTCATATCGGCGGCGAAGTCTTCCTCCGTGTGCTGAAAATGATGGTCGTTCCGTTGGTGGTTACGTCCGTCATGACTGGCATTCTTGGCATGGGCGACGTCCGCAAACTCGGTAAACCCGGTGCCGCCGCAGTCACCTATTACGTTTGCACAACGGTACTCGCTGTCCTTGTTGGATTGGTCATCGTCAACGTCATTCGTCCTGGAGTCGGTACGCTCGACCAGGAAACACTCAGTGAGTATTCCGGCACGGGCGTGGACAGCCCCAAAACGAAGATGCTCAAGTCACTTTCAAAGCTGACAAATATGACGGAGGAAGAAGTCGGCACAATCTTCACGGAGCTTCCGGCAGGCGAAGCCGAAACACCTCGACTTAGCGCGATCCTCAAGAATCTTGTCCTGATGCTGTTTACCGACAATCTCTTCGCCGAGGCATTGAATACCAACTTGCTCCCACTGATTGTGTTCTCCATCATTTTTGCAGGCATGCTGACGACGATGGGCTCTCAAGTCGATGCGATCAAGGACGTGATTGAACAATCAAATCATGCGCTGATGAATTTTGTATTACTTCTCATGAAGCTCGCGCCGCTGGGTATCTTTTGCCTTGTCGCTTCGCGATTCGGCGAAGCGCAGATGGAAGGCAAGTTCGTACAAGAGCTACAGCAGATTGGTTGGTACGTGCTGACGGTCCTGCTGGGATTGGGCTTTCACGCCTTCGTGACGCTGCCGCTTATTTTCTGGATTTTTCGTCGCGAGAATCCCTACGCTTACATGATGAAGCTCGCCAACGCATTGTTGACGGCCTTTTCAACAGCAAGCTCCTCGGCGACTCTGCCCATCACCATGGAATCCACCGAACAAGCCGGTGTGTCCAAACGCGCCACGGAGTTTGTGCTTCCACTCGGTGCCACGATCAACATGGACGGAACGGCCCTTTATGAAGCTGCTGCCGCCATTTTCATCGCCCAGGCAATCGGAGCCGACATGGGGCTGGTGCAACAAACCACCGTCGCCATCACCGCGACGCTTGCTGCCATCGGAGCCGCGGGCATTCCCGAGGCAGGATTGGTAACGATGCTTATTGTCCTCAATGCTGTGGGGCTACCAGCCGAGTATGTCGGATTGATCATCCCGGTTGATTGGTTGCTTGATCGGTTTCGAACGGCAACCAATACGTGGGGCGATTCCGTTGGAGCCGCCGTGGTGGAAAAAACGTTTCCGGCCTAATTCATCATCGACGCCATGAATCCAACGCCGCCTGTGCGTCCGCGGTTCCAATTTCCCCCAGCGCCCACTCACAAGCCGTTTGAATCAGAGGCTCCGAATCCTTTAAGCCCTTTGCCAGAACCGGCACAGCGGCTGCAAACTTTTGACCACCTAACAATAGGGCCGCGTTTCGCAAAATCCCGCGACGTTTGGAACGCCACAACGGAGTCTTTCGAAATCGGGCCCGAAACGATTCATCATCCAGCTCAAACAGCTCCAGTAAATCGACCGGGTTATTACCCTCGAGAGGTTGAAATTCGGTCGCGGTGGTGATTGGAGCATGACGATTCCAGGGACAGACGTCCTGGCAGACATCACAGCCAAATAGCCAGTCATCTAAATTCCCTCGAAATTCTTCCGGGATCTCCTTCCGCAGCTCGATCGTCAAGTAACTAATGCAGCGGCGCGCATCAAGCACGTACGGTTCGGGAAAGGCGTCGGTCGGACAGGCGTCGAGACAAGCCGTACACGTCCCGCAATGATCCAAAGCGGGTGCAAGGTCGTATTCCAATTCTTGATCCGTTAGCAACACGGCCAGAAAAAACAGGCTGCCGGCATTGCGATTGAGAAGCAGGGTATTTTTCCCCTGCCACCCCAATCCGGCTTGGACTGCCAGGTCACGCTCGAGTAGCGGAGCCGTATCGATGACTCCCCGCGACG
>CAYYHV010000608.1:0-3383 GCA_964471695.1 uncultured Pirellulaceae bacterium | reverse complement strand
ACTCAGTGCCTTGCGAGAACGAGAGGCTGGCATGGCGACTCAGATGGCTGAACTTGAGACTCAGTCGATGTCGATTCGCGAATCCGCGGAATCGGTTCATGCCGAGTTGGAGCAGTTGCGATCGGAGCGTGAGGACATTGCTCAACAGTATTCGGCGGCTAGGGCGAAAACGGAGCAGATCGCCGAGTCCATGGAGGCTCAACTAGAAACCATTCGTAACCTCAAAACAGAAAAAGAAGAAGTTCTGATTGGCTTTCATCGAGTGCAAGATGAGAATGCCGAGTTGAAAATTCGCCTCGAATCGTTGGAAGCCCAGGCCGAGCAGTTTGCGTCTTCCGCTGCTGAACTGGATCATCTCCGAGAACAGAGCCGTATCAACGGAACGCAACTCTCCGAGATGTCGTCGAAACTGATTGCAGTCGAGCACGAACGGGACGACCAGAATGCATCGTTGTTGCGAGCTGAGCGTCGAGTCGCCGAGTTGAGCGATTCGGTGGTGCGATTTGAACAACAAGTTGGAAACAGCGACGCGCTCATTCGGACGCTCCGCTTGGAGAAAGAAAGTATCGCTCATCAACTGGAGCGTGAGCGAAGCGAGCGAAATTCGCTGGAACGAACCCTCAAGCAGCATGTGGAAACGCTGGATCAGCTACGGGCCGATTCACAATCGCTCGAATCACTGCTTGAACGCCAATCAGTTCTGCAGAACTCACTTCAAGCTCACGCTGACCGGTTAAGAACTGGAAGTGTTAGCGAGTTGCACCAAGAGAGTAACGTATTGCCGATTGCTAACTATGAAACGGAAAGAGGCTCTGACTTGCAGACAACCGATCCGGTTCGGGGTCGCGTCTACAGTCGCCCGCCTACGCACAAGGATGATCTGAAGCGGATTTCCGGTATTGGCCAAGTGCTCGAAGAAAAGTTGAATCGTCTGGGGATTTACACCTACGAACAGATCATGAATTGGGATCAGCAAGCGGTTGACGAGTTCTCGAAGTTGCTTACGTTCAAGGATCGCATCGAGCGTGATGAGTGGCTAGTTCAGGCTGGTAAACTCCACGAAGAGACGCATGAGGCTCGCAAAGCAGCTTAGCTTCTGACTCCCGTAGAAAAACTCACCAAGGTTCGGAACAACTCGTTGTTTCGAACCTTTCTCTTTGCTAAATGACTCATTTCTAAGATGAGCCGCCGCAAACTCTTCTTGGCATCGCGAAATGGCGAGCCGTCGCCGAATTCACTTGGCGATGATGCAAGGCTCGGGTCGTATCTGTTATGCGAGTTGTATCGCTCACGGTCTGTTTAGTGATTTCTTAAAGTCTCCCGGTCGATAGCTATCCAATGCAGGTCAGGGATGCGAAGCGATGCGGTCACGTACCACTACGTTGGATTTGAGAATGATCGGCAGAAGCGAAATCGTAAATTGGGAACGCCTGGTTCAAATTTGGGTCGCGATCACATGCCTCATCGTGTGCGGTTGCGGGACAATGAAGAGTCGTAAGGCTACTGATCAGTTGTTGGTTTCGGATGCCGTAGATCGGTCGATTACTCAGATCGACTTTCGACCCCTCGCCGGTTCGGATGTTTATATCGACACGACTTATCTCAAGCACCTTGGAAACATTGGGTTCGTAAATTCAGCGTATTTGATCAGCTCCTTGCGAGAGCAGATGATCCGTCAGCGATGTGTTCTGCACGAGAATCGTGACGATGCAGAATACATCGTCGAAGTCAGGGTAGGGGCCCTGGGAACAGATGGCCACGAGATCAACTACGGGATGCCGGCGAGTGGAGCGTTGAATTCTACGGCAGCCCTGTTCACCAGCGCACCAGTGCTGCCAGCGATTCCCGAGATATCATTGGCTAAGCGCGACGAACGTCGGGCTGCGGTAAAGATCGGTGTCTTTGCGTATAACCGGGAAAGCAAAGAGCCCGTGTGGCATCCTGGTATGGTAAAGGGGCAGAGTCTGGCCAAGTCGACTTGGATTCTTGGTGCTGGTCCATTTCAGCAGGGAACCATTTATGACGAGACTCAGTTCGCCGGAGCACCGTTGCAAATTGGTGAAGGAACATCTGGCGATAGTGCTATTGTTCAATTTCGTAAGCAGGCTCGTGAAGGTCTGAAGGCAATTTTCAGTCCCGGCACGCCAGAATCCCATCAGCAGCAACAGCAGTATGTTGGGCAGCCCAGGTATCAACCGTCAGCGTACGCACAGCCAACGTACTCTGGGGTATCAACTGGTGCGACGGAATGGAAAACGGTTGGTGGTGATCATCCTGCGGCACCAACGGTAACGGAAGACGGCCCGCCAAAAAACGACGGCCAGGCTGAACGAATTCCGAGCCCCGTTAATTGGCCGAAGTTCCGAGTGAGTCAATCGGAAGCGCCAAACGGTTTTAGGCCATAACTCGTGACAGATCGAAGTTCTTATCTGCGTTTGGTCAGGATTGAGCGTCGACTTCGAGCATTCGCCGAGTCAACTCGACAAAAGACTCTTCTACGTTTTCACCAAATTTGGCGCTGGTTTTTCGGATGTACCAACCGTCGTCAATCAATTCGGCGATCTTTTCCATATCCAAGGACCATGCGTCTTCGAGATCGCACTTATTGAGCAACATCAAACAGGGCAGTTCACCGACAGATTTGATGGCGAGTTGATGCAAGTCCAGAGCGACATCGAGCGTCTCGGGGCGCGTGGGATCGACAACTAGAAAGTAACCGGACATGCCACGCAGGTAGGAGGCACGAACTTTTTGAAACTCATCCTCTCCGTGGATGTCCCATAACATCAGATTGACAAGTTGATCGTCAAGCGTCAGCTCTTTGCGGTCAATCTTGACACCGATTGTCGTGAGATATTTCTCAGAAAACACACTGTGCACATACCGAGCTACGAGGCTGGTCTTACCAACCGCGAACGAGCCAAGCATGCAGATTTTCTTCTGGATCATGTTGTCTATCTTACTGGATGGTGACGCTGAATGTGCTGGATCGCAGAATGTCGTCCAGCGGAATCGTAGCTCGTGAGTCGTCGGGTAAAGGTTTTGTGTGCACGCCCTTGATCGTTATGTCGTCACCAAGTTTGACATCATTGAACCGTCGCCACAACATGCTGGCACGTTCCTGACTGAGGCTGCGTCCCTCGGACTGCGTCGATCTTCCGACGATCGTGATTCGAACCCTTCTGCCTGCGATACTCGAGAGGCTGCGCAGTTCTCTGATTATTTGGATGGCGTTGTCGATTGTTTCGTCCTGCGCTCCGGCCAACTCGGCCTTGTCCACGCCGTGCAAAATGTATAGAGACTCCAGGCGGGCAGCTTGCGTCTCAAGCGTCGCAACGTCGACATTGGACAGATTTTCGCTTTTGAGCTCGATTCTGCCCAGT
>CAYYHV010000607.1:0-3388 GCA_964471695.1 uncultured Pirellulaceae bacterium | reverse complement strand
TTGCTAGACTCTACAACGCAGAAAGTTAAAGCCGTTGTTTCTCAGGATGAAGTTGAGAACGTCAACATGACGGACGAATCCTTCGGTTTGCGAACCCTTGTTATGACCGGACAGCATGAGCGTTCAAGATTCCTCAATCCACATTTCAGCGCGGAAGGGCGACCTGCAAAAGGTGCAACAGCTCGTGGCCGACGTACCGGAACTTGTGAACGCTGACGATGAACACCAGTGGCGGCCGATCTTTCATGCCGCTTTGCAACGCCATCTCGACGTTGTCGAATTTCTAATCGATGCCGGTGCGGACTTGTCAGCTCATGAGGGTTCCGTGCTTCATTATGCCTCTGAAGTTCCGGATAACAAAGAGATTGTTAAACTGCTCATCACCCACGGCGCACTCGACCCACATGTCCGCCCGACGAGTGATTTGTCGAGACAATTCTTGACGGCGCTGTTTCTGGGCAAGGAATCACGAGTCACGTCATTCTTGAATCAACATCCGAATCTGGCAGTCCAGTGCGACGGCCGAGGAGACCAGCCCATTCATCACGCCGCGAGAAATGGTGATACAAACATCGTACATGTGCTCATTGAGAATGGTGCGAATGTAAACTCTTTTACACTAGGCAAGCACTCAGTGCTTTACTGCGCTGCTGGTCACGGGCATCTGGAAACCGTCAAACTGCTGTTAGCGCATAACGTTGACACAACAGCCAGAATTTCTACACAAGAGATCACCGTGCTTGAATGGTTGATGCAATACCAGCAAGACACGCGGTACCGCAGCCTCATTGAACTCTTGTCGCGGCATCCATAGGACCGTGACAATTCCTTCGTTCTAACGCTTGGCTTTCGTATGCGTTAAAGCCAAAGCCGGGTGAAGTTCAGGCAGTAAAATCATCGACTTTGGGTTATAATGCCGGCGTGGAATACACGAGCTCCAATCGGCCAGCCCATACGAGGATTCACTTGAATTCCCATAGTCTCACAAACAATTTCCAACAACGATCCCAGACGCAACGACGGCTTCGCAAGCTTGTTACGGAGCAGCTCGAGGCGCGGTGAATGCTGGCCGCAGACCCTATCATCACGGAGTTTATGGCCAGCAACGACTCCACGATCAACGATGGATTCGGCAGCGATTCGGATTGGATCGAAATCCACAATCGTGGGGACGAACCAGTTGATCTCTCGGGATATCACTTGACGGATACCAACGCGGACTTGGCAAAATGGACCTTCCCGGCGGAGACGAATGTCGAACCAGGTGAGTATCTCCTCGTCTTTGCGTCCAGTGCTGATACGGTCGACCCATTAGGTTACTACCATACCAATTTCAAGTTGAGTGCCGGTGGCGAGTACATTGCCTTAACGGCTCCGGACTTGAGCGTGCTTAGTGAGTTTGGCGCAAACGGAGTCGACTATCCACCGCAGGTAACCGACGTGTCTTATGGGCTGGGCGCCGGTACTTTGCTCACGGGTGATTCTCAAATCGACTATCTCATCCCGGCGGACGGCACACTGGGTTTGAATTGGACCCACCAGACCTTCGACGCTTCGGCCAACGGGTTCCAAACAGGTGCAGCCGCTATCGGGTATGAGAATACCCCTGCCAGTTCGACGAGCTTCGAACCGTACTTCCAAACCGAGGTTCCGTCGGGAACCACTTCGGTCTACGTACGACATGCTTTTGATATTGTCGATGCAAGCAACGTGACATCGTTGAACCTCTTCCTTCAATTCGATGACGGATTTATTGCGTATCTGAATGGAGAGCGGATTCTTGACGTCAATGCGCCGACGAATCCCACATGGAATGCTACGGCGACGATGAGCGCGAGTGACTCGTCCGCCATTCAAGGCACCACTTTCTCACTGGCCGATCACATTGGCCTGCTCCAGGATGGTTCGAATACTATCGCCTTCCACGCATTGAACCGACCCAATAGCAGCGACTTTTTGTTCGCCCCCACTCTGTTAAGCGATGGAAGTGAACTTGAGACAGGTTTCCTCGCCACACCGACTCCTGGGGCCACAAACGGGGCTCTGGTGGAGAGCGGGCCCGTTATATCTTCCGTCGTCGCAGGCCCCGAATCGCCTGTCGATGGCCAGCCCATTTTGATTACCGCCGAAGTATTGCCAATCGCGCAGGCCGTAAATCGCTCGTCAGTCATGCTGACTTACCGCCAGATGTTTGAACAAGAACTCACGCTTTTGATGCTGGACGATGGCAACGGCGTTGACGCCCAGGCAGGGGACGGCATCTACAGCGCCGTGATACCGGGAAGCGCCGTCGTTAGCGGGGAAATGGTGCGGTGGTTTGTCACAGCCGAGGATACCAGCGGACTTGAATCGCGGTCACCACGATTCGTCGAACCAACCAACTCCGCCGAATACTTTGGGACGGTCGTTGTCGATCCAACAGAATCCGACGACTTGCCTGTCATCCATTGGTTCGTCGAAGACACTGCGGCAGCTCAAACTCGAGCCGGCACACGAGCCTCATTTCAAATGCTCGGGCAATTCTATGACAACATCACCGTCGACTTGCATGGACAGAGTACGGCCGGTTCGGACTTCATCAAGAAGTCGTTCGACTTTGACGCGAATACGGGTGATAAATTTCGCTACGCCGAAGGTATTGGGCGAGTCAGCGATTTCAACCTGCTAACGAATTACGCTGATCAAACCAAGCTACGTCAATCGCTGGCTTACGATACGATCCGCGAATCGGGCGTCCCAACGCTGAACGCCTTTCCTGTTTCCGTCCATAGAAACGGCGAATTCTACGGCTTGTATGACTTCGTCGAAGAGGGCGACGAAGAGTTTCTGGAACGACTGGGGTTGAATACCAACCACTCCCTCTACAAAGTCAACAACGCATTGACGTCCGCATTCACCAACGTGAGTCAACTCGCTGGAACAGACACTTCACGCTCGGATCTCGAAGAAGTTGTGACGGCGCGATCATTGTCCCAAACCGAAGGGCGTATATGGGATTTTGATCATCTCGACATGGCCGATATGGCTAACTATCTCGCGGTGAACACATTGATTTTCAACCAGGACTTTGGTCACAAGAACATGTACTGGTATCGAGACAACACCGGCACAGGCCTGTGGTCCGTCTGGGCATGGGATGTCGACCTCTCGTTTGGGCACAACTGGGGCGGTGATACTCCGCCCTATTTTGATGACACACTGTACACGCAAGGTGGAATCGGAAACGGCTTGAATCCCATTTTTACGCGAATGCACACCGATTCGCGATTCTCCGAGATGTACGAGCGTCGAATTCGTACTCTGATGGATGAATTCATGGGCGAACCAGGCACCTCGACGGACGATAGTTTTCTGGGACAGGAAATCGAACGTCGCCGCGCCCTGATTT
>CAYYHV010000606.1:0-3433 GCA_964471695.1 uncultured Pirellulaceae bacterium | reverse complement strand
GTCCATTGCCGGCAGGCCACGTAACAACGGCTTGCGATTCGTCGCCAGCCCGACGGACGCGAGCCACGAAATAAAACAGCCCGGCCCATGCGCTCGTCTGTTCAATCGTCAGCCCATAATCGTCGCGGCAGGCATAATCGACGGTCCACCGCAATCGTGCCGAGTCCCATCCTTTTTCATGCATCCAATCCGACATCGTAATGGAATCCAACCTGGTGACTTCTGCCGCATCCGAACCGCTGGCTGTTGGGATTGCGAACATGCGTCGGTCCTGTTCGTCGCGACGCGTTACCCAACGGTCGACTTCGGCCCGAAACGCCTTTAACTGATGCAGGTCTTCCTCGTTGGCTCCTTTGAGCGGGTAGAGTCCTTCAATCCACTCGCCGTCGATAAACAACCGCTCCTCAGGATCGCGGCAAAGAAATTGCTCTTTGACGATGGGCGAGCCGTCGTTGTCAATTCCTGCGAGGAGGTCCATCGCATCAAACAACTCAATAAGAGTTTGGTTTTCTGGCATGGGGACGGGAACATAATGCGCCCCCCAGGGAAACTCGAACTTGCCTTGTTGGGATGACATTGCTGTGCCACCTGCAGTGGGCTCCATCTCAAGAAGGGTGAAGTCGTCATAGCCCAAGCGTTGCAGTTGCCAGCCAGCCGACAAGCCGGCGATGCCACCGCCCACGATCAGGCAACCGACGTCTGTCCATTGATCATCAGCTACCGTTGGCGAAAATCCATCACGCAGGCGATGTCCCAATTCGTGATTGGGCGCCAGCAGCTCGCCTTGCAAGGGGAGGGCAGGGCGATTGCAACCTTCAGTCAGCACAAGAAATGAAGAACCGAGAATCGCCTTTAACAATTGCCGTCGGTCCAGTTCGACGTGTTTGTTGCGGCTATTCAAACTGGTTCCACTCCTGCTCGTAATAGCGAACCAGAACTTGATTGTCCAACCGGTTCAACTCCGTCTCGACGGGTTGCAGGTCCACCGGTAGCTGGAAAAGATCGTGCATCACCTCATCACTTAAGAATCGCAGCTTCCCAGCAAGATGGGGCTGCAGTGTCTCGACCGAATCGATAACCCCTGTTGCCGGCTGAGCCAAAATGAATCCCCACACGCCGAAGGTTGGTACGGAAACGCGGTAGGGTTGAACGTGTAATCCAGCGGCTTGCATCGTATTGGCGATGCACCAGTAAGATTTCGGAGCCACCAAGGGCGACGTACATTGGATCGCGACTTTGGCGTTGGGCGACAAGCGTGAATTCAACATGCGATAAAAGCGAGTCGAATACAGTTTGCCGACGGAATAGACTCCAGGGTCGGGGAAGTCCACGATGACGGCGTCATACTTGTCGGCTTCGCGACTGATCCAAACAAACGCATCTTCGTTGATTACCGTGACGCGTTCGTCGTTGAGTGACGACTCGTTCAACTCAACGAGCGGCTTAAACTCGGTGGCCAGTCGTGTGACTCCTGGGTCGAGGTCGACTAGCGTAATTTCATTTACGGAATCGTATTTCAGGATTTCACGGACGGCCAATCCGTCTCCGCCGCCAAGCACTAAGACTCGAGTCGGCGTATTGCCGCAAGAGAACGCCGGGTGGACCAGCGATTCATGGTAGCGATACTCATCAACCGAATTGAACTGGAGCTGTCCGTTCAAATGGAGCTGGAACCCTCGGGTGTTTTTGGTGACGACGATACGCTGAAACGGAGTCTGTTTGGCGTACACAATCGGTTGGCTCAGGATATTTTCCTCAGCGAACGTCGTGAGTGTATCGGCTTTGATCAGTCCCAGGATCAGCAAGCCCATTACCAAGATGGCTCGGCCACGTAATCCGCCCAGTCCCTTGGGATTCAAGATGGGACGCAAGAGGTAAGTCCCCCAGAGCCCGACGGCTGCATTCAGCAGCCCAAAGATCAGAGAAGTTCGTACCAATCCCATATACGGAACGAAGAAGATCGGAAACGACAATGAAGCAAACAGGGCTCCGAGATAGTCGAAGGACAGGACCTTACTAATCAGGTCGCTAAAATCCAGATGTTCTTTCAGGATTCGCATCAGCAGGGGAAGTTCCAACCCGACGAGCACGCCAATCAAGAAGACTAAGCCAAAGAGCAGAATGCGAAACCACTGTATCCAAGCAAAGGCGACGAACAGCAAAGGAGCCGAGGCCCCACCGAGCAGCGCCAAAGCCAATTCGACTTCGATAAAGCACCGACCCAGCCCCCTGTTGATATAGCGCGACAACCACGCACCTACGCCCAGCGCTGACAGGTAGACTCCGATGACAAAAGAGAATTGCGTTACGGAATCACCGAGGAGATAACTGGCCAGGGTTCCGGCCAGCAATTCATACATTAAGCCACAAGTCGCGATCACCAGTACGTTCAGGTACAGCAACGCAAGTGGGGCGCGATTCATTCGCTGTTGGTTGGAATCGGACGACACGCTGTTAACCGAGGATCGCCGTGCCAATAATCAGCGACATGCCGAGTACAACGGATGCCACCACAATGGCGACTGCGATATTATGCTCTTCGCCGATTTCCTTCAGGATGGAAAACGGAGTAAGTCGTTCCAGCAGAAACAGGGCGATTGCCAAAACAATGATGCCGACGATCGAAAAAACGACTGCCAGAATCATGTGGTGCCACAAATTACCCAGTTCGGTGTGTTCCTGAACTTGAGCCAGCAAAACGGTTGGAATCATATCCATCATTATTTGCCCCCTCCCCAGGAGCCACCGTACGAACGGCCTGAAGATCGATAGCCACTTGAACCTGAACCCTTTGGCAATTGCATGCCGGATGCCGCGGCTACGCCGAACAGCACACTGACAATGATGCCAAAGACAAGATATGCGGTGAATAGTTTGTGCTTAAGCACCGTTAGTTAACTCCAAGTCAATTTCTCTGAGCTTTAAATTTCTCTGAGCTTTATAATCGGTTGATATCTAGTATTGGTTGTATCTAGTCATCGTCCGTTGCATACGGACTGTAGTCGCTGTCGGCCCATCGTTGAACTTCAAAATTGTGTTTGTAGAAGATGACACCGATGGGAAACAGTGACACAATCGCCATCGCGATAAACATGATGGCATCGTCGGCGTCCGTGAAAACGGAATTGAGGACAACGAGGATTGCGAGGAACACGGGCCATAACAGCCAGACTCCCCAACCCGTTTCCGGTGCGGGTTGGCATGGCCCGACTCCCCAAGGGCGAGGCAAACTTCCCGTTTCCAGCTCAAACGATTGTTCGACTTCTTCTGCCGTCATATACGTCGCATGCGTGACGGTGTATTCTTCGCCACTCATGCTGATCGACATCTCGACGGACAGTGCATTGGGCGGCGAGATATAGTCGGCGGTGGTGACGACTTGGCCGGCTTCGACTTTCCAATAGAATTCGCCCAGGACATAACGAACGAAGGC
>CAYYHV010000605.1:0-3450 GCA_964471695.1 uncultured Pirellulaceae bacterium | reverse complement strand
GGTTCCGACCTCGCAAAAAGTGTGAATGAAGTTGTTCAGTTTGTCGGTGCTTGTCCCCAGTTCCGACTGTTGCCTTGCCAGCGTATCACTGTAATCAGGCTGTGATTTCCTGTTCGTTCTTGGCTTGTTCTAAGACCCGCTTATAGTCGGTTGGCATGACTTTGATGAATTGCTTGAGGACTTCGGGCCAATCATCAATGACCTGTTGAGCAACAACCGAACCGGTGTGCTCCTGATGAGCGATGATCAGCTCGCGGAGTTCGGTAATATCCTCAGCGGCGACGACGGGCTCGAGTTCGACCATCTCCAAGTTGCAATTCAGGTTGAAATCGCCTTTGCGATCCCAAACGTAAGCAATACCCCCGGACATACCGGCAGCGAAATTGCGACCTGTGGGTCCGAGAATGACGACTCGGCCCCCCGTCATATACTCACAACCGTGATCGCCGATACCTTCGATCACCGTATGAGCGCCGCTGTTCCGTACTGCAAAACGTTCTGCGGCGCGGCCGCGGAAAAATGCCTGACCGCGAGTCGCACCATAAAGGCAAACGTTACCAACAAGGATGTTCTCCTCCGCCGCGAATGAACTCTCGCGAGGTGGATAAATCACGACTCTGCCGCCAGAAAGCCCCTTCCCGACATAGTCGTTGGCGTCACCCTCCAATTCGAGTGTGACTCCGTGTGCCAGGAACGCGCCGAAACTTTGTCCGGCCGATCCCTTAAAGTTGATTCGAATCGTATCATCGGGTAGCCCCTCTTCGCCGTACTTTTTGGCAATGTTATGCGAGAGGATCGTACCGACTGTCCGATTGGTGTTTACGATATTGGATTCAAAGCGAATCGGTTGTTTAGATTCCAGTGAGACCCGCGCTTTGGCCAGCAGCTCGTTGTCGAGTGCTTTGTCCAGTTGATGATCCTGAGTCATCGTGCAATAGACGGCGACGTTATCATGAGGTCCGCGTGCTGGTGCGAGGATCGGTGTCAGGTCCAACCCGTCCGACTTCCAGTGGTCGATGGCTCGCGTGGCATCCAGGCAATCGGAGCGTCCAACCATTTCGTAAATGGATCGGAATCCAAGCTCTGCCATAATCTGACGTGCGTCTTCCGCCACCATGAATAAATAATTTACGACATGTTCTGGTTTGCCTTTGAACATTTTGCGCAGTTCAGGATCCTGAGTCGCAATACCCACGGGGCAGGTGTTGAGATGGCACTTTCGCATCATGATGCAGCCGAGTGTGATCAGCGGCGCCGTTGCGAAGCCAAACTCTTCGGCTCCGAGCAGTGCCGCGATGACAACATCACGCCCGGTTTTCAATCCGCCATCGGTCTGCAGGACCACGCGACTGCGCAAGTCGTTGAGTACCAGCGTTTGATGCGTTTCGGCGATGCCCAGTTCCCAGGGCAGTCCAGCGTGCTTGATGCTGGTCAGCGGCGAAGCCCCGGTGCCGCCATTGTCGCCAGAAATCAGGATATGATCGGCGAAACCTTTGGCGACGCCAGCAGCGATAGTGCCAACACCGACTTCCGAGACCAGCTTGACGCTGATGCGTGCATCAGGATTCGCGTTCTTCAAATCGTGGATCAGCTGTTTAAGATCTTCGATCGAGTAAATGTCATGGTGCGGCGGTGGACTGATCAATCCGACACCGGGAGTCGAATAGCGAATGCGGGCAATATTCTTGTCGACCTTTTTGCCCGGCAACTCGCCACCTTCACCCGGTTTCGCGCCTTGAGAGATTTTGATCTGCAACTCGTCGGCGTTGGTCAAATACGAAATCGTGACACCGAAGCGCCCCGAGGCGATCTGTTTGATAGCGGATCGTTTCGAGTCGCCGTTGGGTAGTGGATTCCAGCGCTCGGGATCTTCTCCACCTTCGCCCGTGTTACTCTTGCCACCCATTCGATTCATGGCGATAGCCAGTGACTCGTGGGCTTCGGCGGAGATCGAGCCAAAACTCATGGCGCCGGTGCAGAAACGTTTGACTATTTCGGACGCCGGTTCGACTTCTTCGATACGAATCGGACCCTCGTTAACGTTCGACTTGAATTCCATCAAGCCGCGCAGTGAACAACGCGTCCGTAAGTCGTTATTGATGTGATCGGCAAAGCGACGGTAGGCGTCGGCATCGCCGGCGCGGGCGGCAAGTTGAATATCGGCAATGGACTCCGGATCCCAGGCGTGTCGTTCGCCCCCGCTTCGCCAATGGAATTCTCCCACGTTGGGAAGTACGGGAAGTCGATCCTCAGCTTCGACCGGGAAACCCAGATTGTGTCGTCGAATGGTTTCTTCGGCGAGGACTTCGAAATCGACGCCTTGCAGGCGACTGGAGGTGCCCACGAAGCAGCGGTCGATGACTTGGTCGGCCAGCCCAACGGCTTCAAAGATTTGCGCGCCTTTGTAACTCTGTAAAGTCGAGATACCCATCTTGGCCATGACTTTGAGCATGCCCTTTGCCACACCCTTACGATAGGCGGCCACGATTGCATCGTCATCCTCAAACGAGGCGACGGCGTCCAACTTCTGCTCGCGGGCTTTCCATAGTCCTTCGAAAGCCAGGTAAGGATTGATGGCGTCAGCGCCATAACCGACCAGCAAACAGTGATGGTGGACTTCGCGGGCTTCCCCAGTTTCCAGAATGATACCTAACTGAGTTCGCTTCATCGTGGAAACGAGGTGATGATGAACGGCTCCGCAAGCCAACAAGGTACTCAGGGGAACCCGATCCTGACCGATGTTGCGATCCGACAGGACGACCAGCGAATAACCCTGGTCAATCGCGTCTTCCGCTTCGGCACAGATGCGATCAATGCACCCGACCATGCCGAACTTGCCTGAATCGCGCGGGAAAGTGATGTCGATCTTCTTGCATTTCCATCCTTTATGATCCATATGACGAATTGCAGTCAGCTCTTCGTTGGTCAAGATCGGATGGGGAATACGTAATCGTTTGCAATCCGTAGGAGACGCCTCAAGTACGTTACCTTCGGGACCAATGTAACACTCCAGCGACATCACGACTTCTTCGCGAATCGAGTCGATGGCTGGGTTCGTCACCTGGGCAAACAATTGCTTAAAGTAGTCGTAAATCAATCGTGGCTTGTCCGAAAGACAAGCCAGTGCCGCATCGTTACCCATGGAGCCCACAGGGTCACGCTTCTGATTCACCAACGGCATCAGCATGAAATGACCCGTTTCGTGTGTATAGCCAAAGGCCTGCATTCGCGCGAGTAGCGTTTCAGGATAAAAGCCGTGAGGTTCCTTGTTCGGTTCGAGATCATCCAGCTCAATCCGATGCTCTTTCAGCCAGTTTGCGTAAGGCCGCTTCGATGCGATCTCTGATTTGAGTTCCTTGTCGGGAATAAGTCGTCCGGCTTCAAAATCTACGAGGAACATGCGTCCTGGTTTCAATCGACCTTTTTTCACGACGACGGAAGGATCGACGG
>CAYYHV010000604.1:1647-3458 GCA_964471695.1 uncultured Pirellulaceae bacterium | reverse complement strand
CAATTCACTAATCCGCAACACCGATTCACTGTCCACTTTTCGTGGGGAATTCCATTTGGCACCAATGCTACCAGTTGAGGTGCGTGCCTGGATGGCGTTTCGGCGGACGAACAAGATGCCAGATTTGAAGATACTGATTCAAGCGGATCACACTGAAGTCGCTAGTGCAATCTCCGGGGTGATAGGTACCAACATTAAGCATTCATATAAGAACCCAAAGCTTACAGTTGGGGACGGCAAAGGTAAGCCAGTCGTAGTGAAACTAAGATCCAATTGGAGTGCTTCGCACACTGGTTTTGAAGATGCCTCGTTTAACTACTCGCGAAGTGGTGTTTCCTTCAACTCTCAGCACATTCCGAGTCTTATGAAGAAGGCAAAAGCTGATGGGATACGATACGACCGCGACGTGATTTTGAACCGGATATTGAACGACACTGCAAGACTACGAAATAAATTCTCAACGGAAGTACATGATGCAATAACGAAGTTGAACATTCGACCTGGCGAGTTTCGGCTCCTTAACCCCGAAATTGCGGTCAGGATACCATCCATGATTGATGAACTTTCTTCAGTGCATTCTCTTCTCGAATTACATCTGTTTACGTTTTGGCCCGATCTACTAAGTGAATTTGGACCGGTGGAGCAAATCACATCTGATGGAACTCGAATTTACGGGGAAGATGAAGAAAATCGACGACGGTTACTTGGCACAAGAGATACGATCACGGCAGCTGATTTGACCAAATACCTCCTTGCCACGTCTCGGGATCGAAACGAAAAAGAGAAAACTCTTCCGCTGCTAGGTGGCATTCCGGAGGAATACAGGCAGGGTTTAGAGAAGCGAATGTCACGTAAATCCGGTGCGTACGTAGACCCCATGACGAGAGGTACGGTCCTGGATCTCAAGGTAGCCAAGAAGACCGAAGTTTGGTGGAATGCTATTGAGGTGGAACGCTCGCGTGCAGCCACCGTCATGGCCACGTTTAGTGTGGAAGATGCATCGGTATCAGAGGACTGACATGGAGATCGCTGATTTCGAAGCGTTGCAATACGGAGGCATAGCTGAGGGCGGCCAAGACCGCACCTTACCGCTGTTCTGTGAAGAATGCGAGTAATCGCCATGGAGATTGCTCCTGAGTGATGATCACATCATTAGGCATCGAACTCGTGACACGAGTGGTCACGCAAGAAGAGACTCAAAAACTGCAATGTTTTGGGTAGCCAAGTTCAGGCAACCGAACATTGCGCCGGTTATCAGCCGTTGACGATGCTCTGTTCGCTATTCTGTTTCGTTGTCATTTCATAGATGGCTTCTACCAAATCGTGGCTTTGACGTCGCCACTGGGGTTCGTCAGGACGACGGTGAGTTATCCGATGACGGGTTGCCACTGATTGTCCGGCTGCAAAACGATGCCCCCCCCGCGTAGACCGATAGGCTCTTGATGTCTGCCGCGACCAGTTGTGAGGGGACTTTGGAAATCTAAACGCCGGTCACATATATACGACAGAAATTTGGGCGTTTCTTGATAGTTCGATCCTGGAATTCACGCACGGCTCTTACCTTTCCAGCTCAAGCTCAAACAGCTGATAGCTGTTTGAGTGATGGCATTCGCATTTTGCCCAGCCAACCCATCTAAATGATGGACGCGTGCCACCACACCCCTCTCGGGAGTGGAAGCTCAAAGATTCAAACTAAAAAAATTGATTGACCTAAACGGTGCGCGCGCGAAAGTCGATCGTATTGACACCACCCAGCAAAAGGATATCAGATTGCGACGTCGAAGAACGAAAGATCGAAATCAGCACAATCG
>CAYYHV010000604.1:0-1637 GCA_964471695.1 uncultured Pirellulaceae bacterium | reverse complement strand
ATCGCAGATCCAAAAAACAGTTTGGGGTCGAATCACTGGAACCCCGCATTGTGCTTGATGGATCCGGACTTCAACTCTCCGATGCGGCCGAGCCCCATTCGACACTAGCAGAAAGCGAAGTGCACCGTGAGGTGATCTTCGTGAACACTGACGTCCCGGACTTTGAACGGCTTGCCGCGGACTTTGCGCGTGCGACGAACCCTTTTCGTCACGTGGTAGTTCTCGACGCTGAACAGGATGGCGTTAGCCAAATCGTCAGCGCGATGGAACAACTTGAGAACGTCGACGCGATCCATATTTTCTCCCACGGAGAAGCCGGAGCGGTCAGTCTCGGAAACGATCAACTGTCGTTAGACAACTTTAGCGAGGTGGGTGCCGATGCCTGGGAAGCAATCCAGGATTCGCTCCACGCGCAATCAGATATCCTGATTTACGGATGTGATCTGGCAAGCAACGAGGCAGGACGAGGCTTCGTTAATTTACTCGCAACAACAACTGGCGCAGATGTCGCCGCAAGTGATGACTTAACCGGCAACACCGAGCTTGGCGGTGACTGGGAACTAGAATACCAAACCGGTAGAGTTACCACCGACATTATCATCTCATCAGAAGGGCAAGCGGAGTGGATGGGAACATTGGCAGGTAACCCGGTCCCAACGGTGACGCCAATGCTGCCCGATTCGGAAATGATCAACGAAGGATTCACGTTTGACATTGTTTTCGACAACACTTCCACCACGTCAACGGATGTGGGATTTGCGCCATACATCGACATCTCTGCGCCAGACGGTTTAGATATCAGCAACGCCAGCTATCTGGGTGCCGCTGTAAGTTTCTTCAATGCGGGTGAGTTTGATGGTTCCGGGCAACTCGTCGATGGCGGCGGTTCCCCAGTCAATCATCCGCTTACAAACTTGCCAGTCACTGGTGGTACACCCGGTGAGACACTCTATGTAGCGGAACTCCCGTTTGGCAGTTTTGTGCCCGATCAAACTCCGGCCGCGATCACTTTTGATGCTGTCGCCAACAAGGCGAACGGTGCTGTCGTTGGGACACCGCTAACGATAACGACGACAGGCGGATTCGCCCTGGGATGCGATCCGCTCGACAATCCGGGTACTGACGCGCCGATCTCCGGTTTGGCAGCAATGGATTCTGTGACGCCGGAAGTTATCGACCTAATTAAGCAAACACTCGCTCCTGAAGACGAACGCTCGACGGGGCCGAATTTCCCTTTCGACTATACATTAACGATCAATATCGCGAATGGGGAAACAGTAACTGCTCTAGATATCATTGATGTCTTGCCAAACTCTTTCGTTTACGACACGTCGCCTCCCACTGTTGATGCAAGTAACGCCACGTCATTTAACGGCCTAAGTATCACCGACGAGCCGATAGTTGGTTCGCCACAGAATGCTCCCAATAACGATTTCTTGATCGAATTTGTTGATGTAACAGGTTCGACGGCTGAAGACGACATTGTCATTACGTATACCGTATGGATTGACGAACAAGATGCCGATTCAGCGGATGTGTTAAACGCGAATTCTGGCGACGACGTGCTCGCGACCAACGACGCCGAGGTCACGGGCACCTATGATGCCTCACCAGTTGGCGATGACGATGCCCTGACT
>CAYYHV010000603.1:0-3459 GCA_964471695.1 uncultured Pirellulaceae bacterium | reverse complement strand
ATGGTGGGTTCCAAATGATCCAACACAAAAGATTTTCGCACCAAGGTATTGTTGGAGAAACCCAATCGTTCCAACTGCGGCGTCATGTGCTCCGCGATGTAGGCTTCTGCTTGGGTGATCGTATGCACATCGCGTCGCCCAATGTACTTCAACCACTTTGGCGAGTTATACAACGCGATCAGTAACAATGCGTCGTCGGACGTGGTCGGGCGAATGACCAACCGTTCCGTTTCGAACGTTGGATACGGACTCACGATCTAACCTGCGTAAACGATTGGGTCTTCGATACCGTTGTCCGCAAAACCTCGTCTTCGCAACAGGCAAGAATCGCATCGACCACATGATTCACCATTCGGCGTTGGGTCGTAGCACGAAGTCGTCATTGAATAATCGACTCCCAAACGCAATCCCCATTCGATCGTTTGCGCTTTGGTCAAGTCGATCAACGGCGTATGAATCGTCAGCTTGTCGCCCTCGACGGCCGATTTGGTGGCTAGATTCGCCATCGCTTGAAAAGCCGTGATGAACTCAGGACGACAATCAGGATAGCCACTATAATCGAGTGCGTTGACTCCAATGAAAATATCGGTGGCTTTGCGGACTTCGGCCAAAGCCATAGCGAACGAAAGAAAGATCGTATTCCGGGCTGGTACATAGGTCACCGGAATCTCGTCGCCAATGTCCTCCACAGACTCGCCCTTGGGAACTTCGATCTCAGAGGTCAACGCCGATCCACCAAATGTCTTGAGATCAATCTCTGCGATGACGTGACTGGATACGCCGGCTGCCGACGCGATGGATCGAGCTTTTTCAATCTCATGTTCGTGCCGCTGGCCATAACGAAACGTTATGGCGTGAACAGCAAACCCCTGATCGCAGGCAATCGCCAGAGTTGTCGTGGAATCGAGTCCACCGCTGAGCAGTACGATGGCGGGACGTGGTTCATTCATGTTTTGTTCCTGAGTTCTCAGCTCATCCTAAAAGTCGCCTTGGCCCAGTGTCAACGGTCCGCAAACTCTGCCAGAACCGCCCGCGGAGATTAGCGGCCCATTTCGGGTGAAGCCGCTGTAGCGGGCGAAATCCCGGGGAAATCTCAAATTTCAGAAAACTCAAATTGGTCGTGACCGCACGTGTCACGGCCCGGGACGAAACTACTTGTGGCGAGGAAAGGTAGCCGCAGATGCGGCAAACGGACCTCACCTGGAGGGGAAACTTGCTTGGCTTGCCCGCAAGCCACATTTAGGAGACGTGAACATGGGAATGGAATTTTCAGCACTCGGACGGACTCAGTTGGCGGACATCAAACTTCACGGCGTACGTCGGCCCAGCACAGGCCGCTTCACGGTGACCGGTTTGACGATCGACGGACAACTTGTAATTCCAACGCAAAAGTTCTGGGACAACTTGTTTCGACGTTTCGGTTTAACCGACGGCTGGGCGGCCGCAAAAAGCAACGCCCGTCGCTTCGAGTGGTTGGTCGCTCACTATGGCGAATACCAACTGCCCTATCGAGTGTCGTGGGACTTGCACGGCAACGCAGAACTCTGGCCGGCTCCAGATATGAAGATGCGTCGCCCCAAGCTGGTACTCAAGAAACGCCGCAAGTCACAGGAACGCTGTGGAGCCGCCAAAGACCAGCGAACCACTTCCAAGTGCGGCGGCGAATCGGCCAACGAAAAGCTGGCGGGATACTCGACTTTGCTCAGTCGCGTGAGAAATCTCCAACGACTGAACCGAGTCCGAGGACTGCGGCCGGGTCAAACCCCCGTCCGACGATCGCGACTGAACGGGTTGTTTGATCGCCATAACTAGTCATGCACGGAGGGCGATTGTGAGCGGAATTGCACTAGTCGCCGGTTGAGTCCCTTCAAACAGTCAGACACGGTGGGAAGACTTGGGACTTGCGGAACCGGCTCCGCTCATGATTGCGACCTTGAATGCAGATACGCGACTGGCGGCGCCAAAACTGCGGAGTTTCGAGCAATTTGCAAAACGGGTGCCGGCCCCAATCGCCTTACAAAGTCATAAAATAAACCTGGTTTTGAGATCATGATCGCGTCCGCTAAATTAATGGCATCGCAGGGTAAGACCCGCTGCTCACGGTTGGGTAGCGAGGCTGCAACATTCCGGCGTCGCTCAAGCGACTCCAGCCACGGTGGGCGACGGTCAAGGATGGCTCGAAACGAACAACTCATTCGGCAGCACAAATTGCTGCAGATCCTGGAAGGTACACGTTACGGCCGTACACTTTCCGAATTGCGCGATGACCTCGTCAGCGAACTGGGCCTGTCGTCTCTCCATACCCGTAGTGTGCGTCGTGATCTTGAAGCACTCCAAGCCGCTGGGTTGGATGTCATCTCCGATGAACTCGATCGTGGACGCGTATGGAAATTGGGGGCTCGATCCAAGGGAGCCCACAAGATTGCGGCTTCTTCGACAGAACTCATGGCATTGTCCCTTGGCCGTGACTTGATGCTTCCTCTGGTTGGTACGCCGTTCTGGTTGGGCATCGAGACGTTTTGGAACAAGATTCAGGATGCGTTGCCCGACGGAGTCTGGGAGCACTATTCGAAGTATCGCAATGTGTTGTATGTACTAGGGACTCCGGCAAAATCTTACGAGAAGCAAAAGGGCATCCTCAAGACGATCAATCGGTCGATCCTTGAACATCGAGTCGTCGAGATTGAATACCAATCGCTGGCGTCGCCGTCTGCGAAGCGCAGCCGCATTAAACCGTATGCGGTGGCCTTGTATCAAAGCAGTCTTTACATCGTGGCGATCCCCGAAAAGACCGCACCGACCGATGAGGAACCGTTTCGTCATTGGAAGCTGGACCGATTCAAAAAAGCCACGGCTCTCGACCAATGGTTCAAGCCGCGTAAAGACCTCGACATTGAAAAACATCTCCGGGAGAGCATCGGGATCTTTGGCGGCGGGCGCCCACGAAACTTCAAGATTCGCATCAGCCAACTGGCATCTCGCTTTGTCTTGGAAGACCCGTGGCATCCGGATCAAAAAGTCAAAGAAGAACGGGACGGCAGCATGATCCTAACCGTCCCGGCGGCTCATGACCTGGAAGTGATCCCCAAAGTGTTGGCGCTCGGCGCCGAAGCGGAAATCCTCTCCCCGAAATCGGCTCGAGACGCCATCCGCGACACAATCAAACGCATGCACAGCAGTTACAAGGAGTAAGACGAACGCGGATGGGCGAGACGAAGCACCTGCCGATTTTCGTTTACGGAACGTTGAAGCGCGGCCAGCGAAACGAACGCGTCTGGCCGCATGCCCCGCTGCGAGTTACGAGCGCAATTACCAACGGCGAGATTTACGACCTCGGGCCCTACCCAGGAATGCTGCGAGGCAATGACAAAGTGTCCGGAGAACTATGGTTCATCGACTTGCCCCACATGAAAGACACGATCGCCGCACTCGATCGACTTGAAGGATTCAATCAGAACC
>CAYYHV010000602.1:0-3467 GCA_964471695.1 uncultured Pirellulaceae bacterium | reverse complement strand
GTACAGTCGATCCGTCACCACCAGTCTTGATGATTACCAGTTCGACGTCAAAACCATGCTTGTTGAGTTCCGCGGAAACCCAATCGGCTTGCCAACGCGCCAGCGCGCTGCCTCGAGTCCCTATTCGAAGTGGTCGGGTTGCAGCGTTCGAGTCGGCGTTCATACGGGACGATCAGCCGGTGAATCTATCGGCGACATTTGAGGAATCGCTGGTTTATCTGAAGTGATCGCCTGCTTTACATGACCTTCAATAACATCCGCCGCCGCACCATCTCCTGTTAGCCCCGGAACGACGACACCGCAACTAACGACAAACTGAAATGCCTGGTCAATCGAAATGTTCAGATCGACGGTTTCGCTTTTGCGAACGGAAATCGTAAACCCCGTCGCTGGCATCGGCGAAGTCGGCATCAGAATACTGAGAACCGGTTCGGCAGCCGCGGCTTCAATGGCCGGCAAGCTTTCGCCTGTTACAAATCCCACCGACCACATGCCTTTGCGTGGATATTCAACCGCCACGACGCGATTAAACTCCATCTCGTTGTCGGCAAAAACGATATCGGTGACTTTTTTTACCGTACCGTAAACCGTACTGATGATTGGCAAATGGTGGATGACTTGCTCAAAGTATCCCCACAACGCCTTGCCAACCTGAGCCGCGATGAATTTGCCCAGCAAGTACAACAGGATAATAAACACACACAACGGAATAAGTATGACCTTCCAAGGTTGGAAAAATCGTTCCTCAAGGTCGCGGCGATAATAAGCCTCCGCCGTGAGCGGCAAATCGAGACCAGGACGCTTGCGAATGCGCGTATAAAGACTGGATGGAATCCACTGTTCACTGGGCAGCTTGACGTAAGCGACGCCATCTACGGAAAACTTCTTGATCTCATCGCTGGGGAATATGACGTACTCGACCCCATCAATCGAGACTTTCTTTATCTCACCGCTGGGCGGATCGAGGTGCTTCACAGCATTCTCAGGGATATCGTAATAGACATCCATCGCCTGGCTGACCGACATCCGCAGAGCCGTTTCCTTAATCGGAGTCAGCACATAAGTCTTGACCGAGTTGAACATCCACAGCAAAAAGACGATGGTCAAAAGCGGAGGAAGCACGACCCCAAATCCACGCAAGACAGCCATCCGAAAAGGATGGGTGGGTTTCTTCATGGAGATTGTCTCGTTCGGTTCGGCCATAGCTGTTGTATTCTCAGCAAATCGCCGATGCGTGCAAGTCGAGCCTTCGCTGGTTTCGTAGCGTTGGTCACCTTAGTCGGTTTTTTCAAGAATTTTCACGGCACCAATCGCGAGATTCTTTGAACAAGTCACTTGGTAGATAAAACAATTGATTATCCGAAAATAGCGACCGGGTCGAACGACTTTGCTAGTAAAGGCCTCCCGAAACAAAACAAGAACGTCAACCGCTCGCTCGCGCAGCCACCAGAATAGTGATTCTCGCAACCCCCGCACGACGCAATAACCGACTGAGCTCATTCACTGTGGCACCCGTCGTCATCGTGTCATCCACGATGCAAACGTGTTGATCCAGCACCAACGTGGACTGGCACAACTCAAAGGCGCCCTTCACATTGGTCTTACGCTGAACGACTGTCAGCGTACTCTGCTTTTGTGTCTTTCGACAACAATTGAGCAAATCAGGATTGAAGGGGAGCCCGGACGTCCGCTGAACCGACTCCGCCAACATGTGGCTGCTGCCTTGGCCTCGCAACATCCGACGACGCCAGTGCATCGGCACTTTTACCAGCAGATCCGGCGGTGACTCATTCCACCGACTCGCCGCTCGCTCAGCCATCAATTTGCCCAGCGCAGCCGTCAGCGCCGAATTGCCAGCGTTTTTCATCCGCACGATGGCGTCCCGCAGTGCCCCTCGATGGGTGCCCAAACTAATGACTTGATCAAACGCATTCGATTCCTGTCGGCACTTTGAGCATGGACCTTCGGATTGAATCGCTCGGGAACGCCCGCAATGCTTGCACAAACAAGTCGCAAAAGAAAGAACGGCATGACGGCAAGTCGGGCAAAACGCCGGCCCAACGCAACTTGGCAAAAGCTCGGCTCGACACGCAACGCAGCCTGGTGGGAAGATAAGGTTCAGGGTAGACCGCGCCCAAGCCTCGATTCCCAACCGACCGGGAACACCGGCACGCGTGGACTCTGCCGATTCAAGTTGACTCGCTTGATCCATGGCACTGATTGATGACTACGATTGACCGATATCTACTGCGACAATACACCCGCGTCTTCGTGATGGTGTTTATCAGCCTGCTGGGAATCTATATCGTCGCTGACTTTGTAGGTAACTTGGCAGAATTCGTCGACGACAGCAAGGATTCCAAGTCGCTTCTCAATGTCCTCGGGAACTATTATGGAGCCCGCGTGCCGTGGTTCTTTGACATTGCCGGACGCAACATAGCACTGCTTGCCGCAATTTTGTCAGTCGCCTGGCTGCAGAAAGACAACGAAATGACGGCTCTGATGGCTGCCGGAATTTCACGGTGGCGTATCGCCAAGCCACTTTTGATCGCCTGTATTCTGGTCGCGATCCTGGGAGCCGTTAATCGAGAATGGGGCGTCCCCCCCTTTCGGACTCAGTTGTGTCGCAGCGCAAAGGACTTGATCAAACGCAAACCCGAAAAGATCACACCACGATACGACAAAGAGACGAACATCCTCATCGGCGGAGACTCACTGGTCGCGGCCGAACAAAAAATCAATTCTCCGCATTTTCGTTTGCCGATGTCATGGTCCGCCTTTGGACAAAATCTGAATGCCAAAGAGGCCCATTTCCAACCGGCTAACAATTCGTCCCCAGCCGGTTATGTTCTGAGCGAAGTCGTCACGGAAGTCGACATGACTCAGGTCGAATCGTTCGCGATCCAGAATCGCAAGATCGTTTTCAGTCCTCGTGACCTACCAAGCCTCAAGGAGCATCAGCTTCTCGTGGTTAGCAATTTGAGTGTGGATCAATTGCGCCGCGGTCGACAATGGCAGCAATTTACGTCGACCGCTTCTCTGATCTCAGGGATGCAGGAAGGGTAATTGGACGCATCACCGGATTTGCGAGTCATGATACACGCTCGCTTTGTCCAGCCGTTGTTGGATATCTCGCTGATATTCCTCGGGCTTCCGTTTGCTATGGGCGATGATCGCCGGCGGATTGTGGGAGCCGCTGCCAAGAGCCTGATGGTCATCGTTGTGTTCGCAGTAATCGTTTTGACATGCCAAGGCTTGGGGATTCAGTGCATTATGCAGCCCGCGCTGGCTGCCTGGTGCCCCCTCTTTATTGTCGTACCAGCCGCTTTTCTCTTCTCAGAACCTCTGCGAAGGTGAACCGGGGCCACCCCATCCTTCGACATTCTTCTCGTTCATGAAGGGTTGCCCAACCCGCGCGGTTGACCGTGTAAATCCACCGGACCTATAATCCGCGGTTTACTTGAAGG
>CAYYHV010000601.1:0-3522 GCA_964471695.1 uncultured Pirellulaceae bacterium | reverse complement strand
GTCTTTCAACCGTCCGGTTCCATCGGCAAAACCCATCGTTGAGTATATTTCTCGCTCGCCGTCGCTGCCCATCGCAGAAAAGAACAGGCTATCGCCAGCAACGGTCAACTCTTGTGGATTCGCGTTGGTACCGCCATGAAGGTTTACGAAGAGTACGGTGTTGGCTGCGAATCCGTCGGTCACGTGAAGTTCCGACTCGCCACTGGGTAGTGATGCGACAAAGAATAGTCGATCGTCGAACACCGTGAGTTCTTCAGGTAAGCTTGATTGAGTACCGTACAAATCGGCAACGATTGACGTTCCTGCAGCGGAGCCGTCACTTTTCCAAAGTTCTCGTTGCCCGTCTGCTCCGGTGGCGACAAAGTACAACTCGTTGGCAAACTCTGTGAGCTGAGTCGGGAGGCTGCTGAGGGGACCACCGATGTTTGCCACGAGGGTGGTGCCGGATGCCGTTCCATCGCTTGCGTGCAACTCACGTTCGCCACCAGGTACGGTGGCTACGAAATACAAGGTATCGCCGATAACCGTCAAGTCGCTTGGGTTCGCGTTGGTATTCTGTCCATAAAGATTGACGATCCTTTGAGTGCCGGGGCTGGTTCCGTCACTTCGATACAGTTCGCGTTCTCCATTTTCACTGAGTGCGGTGAAGTACAGTACGCCATTCATGACCGTCAGGTCGGCTGGGTCGGCGCTTGTATCCCCGGACAGATTCTTGATGCGGTAGGTGCCGGTGTTGGTTCCGTCGGTTGTATAGAGCTCGGTGTTGTTGTCCGGCCCAGTCGCCACAAAGTACAGGCGGCCACCAAAATCAATCAGTTCGTGTGGATTCGAACTAATGGCCCCAGCAAGGTCTTTGACTCGAGACGTCCGGCCTGTAGGAAAAGTCCTGAACAATTCGATTTCGCCATCCGCGCCGGTGGCTGCAAAATACAAATCGTCGCCGACGACGGTTAGTTCATGAGGATTGGAACTCTGGCTGCCACCAATATTTTTGAGAAGATTCGTGCCGCTCGAAGTTCCGTTGGATTGGAATAGTTCTACTTGATTGTCAGCGCGGGCGGCGACAAATACGACGTTAGAAAGTGGGTTTGGATCAGCTTCGATCGTAAGTGGATAATCCTCGACTTCTCCATCTTCGGCTCGACCCATGAAACCCAAACCAACCGTCGTGCTGATGCGAAAGCGAGCAAACGTGTCGCCCAATCGACTGTCGGCGGGAACCGCGAAGTGCAGCGTATGGAGTCCCGGAGTGAGGAGTAGATCGTCGAAAATCTGGTCGCCTTGCTCACCCCAACTGCCATCGCTGCCAAAGTCGAGCCAACCGTTGAAGTATCCGGGCTGGTCGCCGCTCACCTCAACTTGGATCGTGGCATTGCGATCTACATAAACATTGCCAAGAACGATTCCGTCTTCGTCGTCTGTGCCTCGTGTGTCGTCGCTGGTTGCCAGGCTAGGTATTGGCCGTGACTCGTGGTCGAGGTTCTGCCCAAGCAACAAGTTGGTTGGTGATGATGCATGCCGAGCCCCATTGTCGTCGAGCAGTACGGCATAAGTCGCCGGTGCGTCACCATAATCGAGATCGTCCTTGGGGCTGAACGAAGCCGTGACACAGTCGGTATTGTTGAAGTCGGTTAGCTCCAGGATCGTCTGGTCTCGATCAACGACAACACAGATTTGGGTGAAGCCTGTGAACGGGTAAGTCTCAATCGGTATCGTCAATGCAGTCAAACTGAGCGGTTGAAGCGAGTCGATCGTCGTTTCGCCAAGCAGGAAACGCTGCTCGGATCCCAGCAGATTTCCAAAAACCTCGACTTGGACAAAGTCGGCGGTTGCGATCCCTAGATTCTCTACGTCGAAGGTCGCCATGATAGGTTCGTCTTGTACGAATGAACCGCTCAATGTCAGCTTGGAAGGATGGATGTCGGCCAGTCCCTGAACGAGCAGCAAGGTTTGCTGCATCTGATTCATTTGGTTCTCATCCAGATAGTTGGTGAGGACTCGGTAGCGGTTTTGACCCGTCCGACCGGCCAAGCCAGGTGCAAGGAATGATACATTTGCGCTTGTCCGATTGTTCATCTGAACCGATCTGGTGTCGATCAGACTGAAATCACCACCATCAAGGCTGTGATACAATTCTACGTCGACTCTGCCGGGGCGAGAGTTGCCCGTATTCCCGATCACCGCATTGACGCGCACATTGTCGACTCCAGAATCGTCAAGCAATTCGGCTGAAATGTTACGCAGCTCCACTTCGGGAACCAGCTTGAAGGTCCGTGTCATCTCGTTGTTGCTCTTCAGTACGTCATTCGCAACAACGACGGCTGTGAGCGGATATAACCCGGCTTGGAAGGGTACGTTGTAAGTGAAGTTGGCGATCGCCGACGCTCCAGCAGGCAATCCACGATTACTCAGAATGACTTCGTCCAGTCGTACCGGTTCGTAAAATTCCCAGCTTGGACTGCCGGACCAAAGTTGTACAACAACGTCTCCCGTTACATCCAAATCGGACATGTTGGCAACTTCGACGGACACGGTAATTGTGTCGCCCCCATCAGGTTCCGCATCGCTCAGCTCCATGGAAGTGATGGCGGCGTCGGCGACGCCTTCGACTTTCGTAAACGATTGGTTATCGGAAGTGCCAAGGACTTCTGCCATCGTTGCCGTCAGTTGCACGCCATAAGAATGCAATCCTGACGTGATTTGATACGTATGGCGAGCCGGATAGGATTGGCCTGGAGCGAGTCGGATCGTTTCGCTTCGCAGAATTTGCAGGGTTCCGTTAGCATCGTCAAAATACTCGATGGTGACGTTGTCGGCGACCAGTCCCGTGTTCACGATCATGGCCTCGCCAATGACTTGCGAACCGCTTACTGCCAGCGTTTGCGCGGGTTCGATATGGAATGGTGTTTCAAATCCCAGTTCTGGCAACTCGGCATAACTGCTCGACATGACGTTACCCATGGTCGGGGCTTCGAAGGCTGGGTCGCCGTCGGGATGCCCGTTCGTCACCGGGAAATCAGGTAGCGGAGAAACCGGTCCGCTTCGCATTTCATAGACCAACTGGTACTCATCATTCGTGTCGACGGCGATGGATGGTACGAACGGCAAGGCATCGCCATCTTGAGCGGTCAAGGTAAACGGTTCGGACCACAGCGCCGGAACGCTCCCGGCGGCGGTTAATCGTGATGCCCAGATGTTGTTGCGCTGACCATCGCCGCCCATCCAGTAGGCAACGAGCGAACCGTCGGGAGCGTTGGTGGTCCGCAGGTGCGCAAAGTTCAAGTCCTCGGTCACTTTGGAAACGGGATGAGTCGACTCGAACTCGGCTTGCGTACTGACTCGATGGAACAGCGTCGATTCGACTTGGCGATTGGCCAGTGTGTTGGAATGTGAGACCAACACATTGATTCGCCCAGCTCCGTTGGTGCCCATCGCCACGCCGCCCAGTTTGCCTTCGGCAGGAATCCCGTCGATGCCCAAAACTATGTAAAGTTTTAATTTATCCTGATTTGGGTCGTAAAG
>CAYYHV010000600.1:0-3548 GCA_964471695.1 uncultured Pirellulaceae bacterium | reverse complement strand
TCGTAAAACGATTTGGACAATTGACCGGGCAGATGCAGGTCTGAAAGGTGGGTAATGCGGAAACCATCCATTCGCTCATCCATGCGTGGCAGGATCAACTGCTTCTCGTGAATGCTGAGGTGCAGAATTTCATTGAGCGGTAATCGCGAGAAGAAACCGGTCAGGCGGTCGCCGACGGGACGATGTCCGATTTTCTCAGTCATCGAAAATCGTTCAGTATGATTTGCTGCCAGCAGTTCCGTGGTGCGGATGTTGAGCAATCGGTAGACTCGGTCCGCCACAGCCAGCACGGCGCTGATAATACACATGACGCCATAACCACTGGTTATGCGCCCGGCGACACTGGACCAATCAATTGTTTGTCCCGCTACTGTCTGTTGCAGGTACCAGCTACCGATCGCGATAGGGATACCCGCCATGATTACGTACCAGAATGCATCTCCGACTTTCAGCAGCCAGCGAGGCAGGCTGGTCGAGTGCGCACGATTGATTACGGCAATGAGAATTGCCATGTGCCCGAGCACAATGATAGGGAGAAGGAGGAAAAGCATCCGTTCCATTACGCTGAGTGATAATTGATGGTTCGCCAGTTATTCTGGCGTGGTTTGACGATCCGCAGCCGTCTGCTGGCTGTGTTCTATTACAGCGTCGACGGTTGTCAACAATTGATCCAGCCGAAATGGCTTATAGAGTACAGCATTCGGCAACAATCCGGCTTGCCGTGCCTTGACGATTGAGTGACCCGGATCATATCCGAATCCACTCATCAGAATCAGTGGGACATGATCGAGAAATTTCTTGAACTCCATCAATAGTTCATACCCGGAATAATCTTCCAATCGCACATCCGCAATGATTGCGTCATAAGCGTCTTCAGCCCCCGCCGTTCGACCCATCAGTATGGCTTCTTTGCCCTCGTGGGCAGCTTCCACGATACATCCATAGCGCTCAAGCAGTGCATGAGCCGCGGCTCGTACGCTTTCATCGCGATCGACGACGAGGATGCGACGTCGCTTCAGTCGTGGCCAAGCCGATCTTTCCGACGATTCGAGGACGGCTTCTGAGGGAGCCATCTTTTCGCCGACTTTGTGAATGACCTGTTTAATGTCGCGAGCGTTCTTCAGGATGCGTTGTAATCGTTCCACGACTTCTGGTTCGTGGCCGATATACTTCTCCATCACGTTGACCGCATCGTTGAGAATCTCATCTACTGGCAAAGCGACTTCGCCATGAATGGCTTCGACGCTGGCCATCGCCGTGTTGGCTTGTTGTGCGACCAGTAACTCCAAGGTGTTCAACGCGATGGCAACATCACGCGAGAAAATTTCGAGAAACTGCAAGTCGCTTTCGGTGAACGCCTTTGCGTTGGGCGTTTCCACATTGAACGTACCGATGACTTGGTCGTGCTGAACCAACGGTACGGTGAGTGAACTCTTGGCGCCTTCACAGCCTTCGATGTAGAGCGGATCCTCAACGGTATCTTCGCATAGGTAGCTCTTACCCGTCGCAGCCACGAATCCAGTGACGCCGTTGTCCTGAGGTCGCGCATAGAGGGCTCGCCCCTGTGCATCATCAACCATGCCTTCGGACAACAGCGGAATCAGCTCGCCTGTTGATTGGTCGATCAGTCGGATTTCGACGACGTCGAATTTGAGCAGATCTTTGGTGTAGAAAAGAATGTTCTGTTTGAGCAATTCAATGCGATCTTCGACCTGCATCTCGCAGACGTCGTCGGGCGTCAGCTCGCTCAGCTCTACGCCGGCTTTGTGGATGGCTGCCAGTTTCTTCTTCTGACGGGTTTCCAAAGTCACGTCGCGAACAGTCACGATTAGAAACTGAGACGGTCCTTTAGGTTCCCGAACGGGAGCCGCATGAACGTGATAATACAGTTCATTGGAGCATCGGAGCAGCGACCCGCTGGCTTCACCGCTGGCGATGGCCGAATGGAATGGACAAAAATCGGGCCCGAGAATTTCGGGGCCGTCAAAGGCGGAGTAGAAATTGCAATCCGAGAGGTCGGCTTTGCCAGTCCAATCCTTTAGACGCTGGTTTGCCCAAACGATCGCGTTGTCCGCATTCAGCAACGCGACTCCGTCCGGCATGCTTTCGAGGATGCGTTCACTTTGAGTCCACTTGGCAAGTTCCAGTCCGTCTCGTTCCCCCGGTTCGGGATAAACGTAGATCGCAATGAAGTTCTTGCGGGCCAGCTGAGCGAAGGCTCGTAGTCGAGTGTTTACCTGAACAACTTCATAGTCGTCGGTAATCTTATCCAACAGCCCCGCGTTTTCACTCGCGGGTTGGCCAACACACAGGATTTTGGGCTTGTTTGACACCCAAATTCTCCCCAGGCACAGTAGTCGGAAACAAAGATGGAGAATTATACAAGCGTTGATCCCAATGGAACAACGTCTTGTACGTTAGGCTACCTGCTCGTTTCGATTCGGTCTACCATAAACGACCCCACTTATTCGGGCTGGAGCCCGAATCTCTTCGGATTGGTGAAGTTGTTCCGACCAAGCAAAGTCCCCTGCTACTATCGGGACATTTCGCGTCAACGTAACGCCGTTTCACAGGCGACCTTAACCGGAATGAAGAGAAAACCGGGGCCACCCGTTGAAATCCGCAGGAACTGAAAAGTCTCGCAAGCAGTTGAGTGGGTGTGAAAGATCAGCCGATCTTCCTTGGGAGAAACCTTTTGTTTCAAGGAGCAGACGTAGATCATGTGGCGCACAATCTTAATGTCAGCCGGCTTGGCGATGTGTATCCTCGGCGGCGAAGCCATGGTGCTCGACCATGTAATTCTGGCCGATCAGACGACGGAAGCGCTGGTCCGACGCCAGCGAACTGCCTACTCTGCGACCGGCGGATATGGGGCGAATTCCGTCGGCTACGATCTGCCGTATGGCTCGGTCGGCACAGGAGCGGGTACTTACCAGCAGTTTTCGCCCCCCAGTTACGCCTCCGCGATTCCCGGGCTTTCCAGCGATCGCCGCACTTTCGTTCCCCCTGAATGGTCGCCATGGGGACTGCTGACGGCTGGCGTCATCACATTCATGTATGCGGCCAATTCGATGCCGGGCGGACGTCGGACCGTTGTGATTGAGGGCGACGACTAGCATCGTACGTAATGCTCACACGTGAGTCGCGACATTGACCGAGTAACAAAAAAGACGGGTGGTCCTGATGAGGATCACCCGTCTTTAATTGGTAGTGAAATTCGCTATCGCGATGCTCTGTTACTTATTGAACGAGTCGAAGTACTCGCGAGCGTGGTCGCGGTGCTCTTTCGGTAAGCGAACATTGGTCAGCGGGTCACTGGCATCGGAACGAGCCGCTTCGAGGGCGACACGGACTTCTTCCTGAGCCTCACCGGCGATGTTCTTTCCGGATGCAAAGCCAGTCACGACGGCTTTACCCTTGCGAACCTTGCCTTTGACCTTCGAGTCATAGAAACTCTTGTCGGTTTCGGCTTCGGGGCGATCGCCCTGCCCTTGACCCTCACCCATGCCTTGACCGGGAATCTTGCCACCCATTCCCATGCCCTGGCC
>CAYYHV010000599.1:0-3569 GCA_964471695.1 uncultured Pirellulaceae bacterium | reverse complement strand
ATTTGATCAATTGCGTCGGCTCGGGAACCTTCATCAAATTCGACGGCGACCTCGAAATATTCAATGCACGAGCCAGTTTCGCTGGCAAAGAATTGTTGCTGGGCGACTAAGTTGCCCTCAAACCGTTCGCAAGAATCGCCGACACGGACTCTGATGCGACGGGGCCATGCCCTTTGCGAATACCATCTGCATCCGACGACCCGATCAATCATTCACGAACCCACAGCCCAGGTATTCGCGCGTCGCGATTGTTGCTTCGATTGAAGTGAGACTGGCAGGGCATCTACTCGTTGTGGATGAGGCGTCTAAACTGTTGGCATCATGAAAAAGTCGACTCGTATCACCGTCCAGAACAGCGTTGTAATGATCGGTGGCTTGATGGTTGCCACCTACGCCATCGCAGCGCTATTCATTGCGAATCTCCGCACGCCAGTATTCGAAAGTCTTCTGACGAAAATTCCTTGGTCCGCATACTGCCACATTGTGCCCGGCGCGTTGGCGCTGGTGCTCGGCGCCTTTCTGCTCAGTCGTCGCATTCGGCGCACAAAATTATGGCTACACAAGCGGCTTGGGTACGCCTACGTTGTCTGCGTGCTTGCGAGCACCGTCGGAGCATTGGTGGGCAACTATGCTTCTCCGTCTTCCACTGGTGCCAAACTGGGATTTCTCATTCTTGGAATAATCTGGCCGATGGTCACATTGGTGGGCACCCCATTCGACGACATGTTTGATCGCCGAGCCCACGGTACGATGATGAAGATCAGTTACGCGCTCACGTTCGCTGCCGTCACACTTCGCATTTATCTCGCGGCACTTCTCACGCTCGGTTTTGATTTCGAGACGGCTTTTGCCATTTCTGCATGGGCATCGTGGATGGTGAATCTGGCTTTCCTATTCATCTACTGGCGCATCGAAGCCTGGATACGAAAACGGGCTCTGGCCAAGTCGATGCCATCGTGAGCGATAGCGGGTCGGACCTGAGACATCCATTGCAGAATGCCCGCCTCGAAGAATGGCATTCCGGACCCCGTATGGCTCGGTGCATGGACCGGGGTCCATGCTACTTTGTTTGCCGGAGGAGGAGCTGAGGACAATCCAATCGAAAGTGACAGCGAAGGAACACAGATCGCCGCGAGTGATGTTATTCCAGAGATAGCGATTGACCATCAGAACGCGAGAACATCTGCTGGTAGACTCCGCGTTGGCCACCGCTTTTGAATTGATTGAAAGTCAGCTGGTTGTGGTCGACATCCTCGGTGATGAATCTCGTTGAACCGTCGAGCATACAAAAATTGGCTCCACCGCGATGAAAGCTCGAGTATGAATTTCTCAACACAACAATTGTGGACGTAAACGGGTCCGGGTTAAAAACTCCGTGTCCAGTTCTCACTTGTGACAGAGTCCTACTGGCGACACCACCGCCGTTGACGCCACCGAAGGTGGCTGGATCCCAGATGAAGCCGAACTTGACGGTTTCGCCGCAAAGAAGAGTTTTCGACGTGCCATCTTTGACCTTCCGCAATTGCAGTCCTAGGTGTCGATCATCGGCTGTTCGCATCATAACACCGTCGGAGCGTTCACGATCTTGCACAACAAAACTCCACTCGAAGCTTCCACCATTGCCCACGTAATTCGCAACGGACATTGTCAGTCGGTTATTCACGCGAATCGGCTCGGAGTTCGTCGTATCCGAAGGGCAGAGCATCGTTGGGATTGGAGTCTCTGCCAATAACCGATTGGTCGCATCCTCGATTGGCAATGACAGATCAAAACCGCCACTAAGGCCACCTTCTTCAATGTAGTCCAGAATCTTCGATCTCCACCCCCAGCCGTTGCTCGTATTGTCATTGGAAAACGGATCGCTAGGACTAGCCGTCCCAGAAATCAGTTCGTGCCCCGCTGGCAGACGTTTCATCGCCGATTCAGCATTCAATACTGCGAGCGAGAGCTGGTGAAGGTTATTGATGCATCGAATACGACGGGCTGACGCACGTGCAGATTGGACGGCAGGTAGCAAGAGCGCGACAAGAATTCCAATGATCGCGATAACGACCAATAATTCCACCAAAGTGAATCCACGTTGGTTGGGAGACCTCTCTGTTTCAGCCCGTGAGCGGCTCGGATTGACCGAAACGAAACCAGGGTGTTTGACTTTGATCATAGCTTTTACCTACTGCTGAGCAATTTTCGTAATCGCCTTCAACGGTTTTGCGAGATCTTTGCACAATCTCTGATAGTCCGCTTCGCTAGTGAGAGTACTTTCTTGACATGTAGCGATGGCTTCTTCGATCGACGACTTCAATTTTGACTGATCACTTTGCGAAAGTCCCGATTCTTGAATTGAAGCCGGAATACCATTCATCACAATTACCATCCTGTCGAATATGGGCTTCATCGTCGCAACTCCAGCGCCTTCCGTCACACAGAAAGCCAGCTCGTCGAATTCCTGGACGGCTTCCTTGAGATTTTCAGAAAGAGGGCGACTGGATGGATCAGCCTTCTCTCCTGTTTCGGAATCGCCAGCACCACAGCCCAGACAGGCGAAGCACAGAAGTGCGGAATAAGAAACAGACTTTACCGAGCCAATCCAATTCATACCAAATTCCTAAACTCAGAAACCCTGCTCTAAAATACATTGATTAGACGGCTCTCTGACGAATTTGAAAGCCGCAGCGTCTCGTAGCACGAACTCATGCCACATTGACGTCTTTCTTCGACAGCAGTTTTTTTGCGCACACCTCTATTCGTGATTTTCCATGTTAACCGCTGGCACTTAAAGAGGTGTCCCCTAAATAGGTGACGCGGGCAGCAATGCGAGCCACCAAGGAGGGGTTCGCGGAGAGCGCCGCCAAACCGAAACAACAAAAACTGTTTCTGTTAAGCCATCCGCGGCGTTCCCAAAACGACACCATCGGCTTCCGTACGGAGTTACGTGACGCAGTGAGTTGGTCGCAGCGAGTGCCGCCCATCCAGAGTGCGCAGGTCTGTAAAAAAGGCGGCGCGCTGCAACACGTTTCCTTACCGTCGACTCGAACTTGCGGAAGATCGTCGCGGGAAGATTCCGCGATTCAGGGCGAGGTAAATACTGCCGGCAAAGTCAGCTCTCGATGGTCTGGGCATTTTCGCAGTCTAGAAGAATCCGGTGGCTAGGAGAAAAAAGAGACCGGCGTAACGAACAGTTCTGACACTTTGTTTGCCCCTGGCGCCACGTTTTGCAAGTCGATCTAATCGTCGCTAACCCCAACCAGACAACCAGTTATTGAGATCGCCGAAAAAGTTCTCAGAATATTGCGTCGTAATTCTTACGATATCCGACGGATAAACAGGCGCCCGGATTAGCTGGAGAGATAACCAGCTGGAAATATTCTCGGTCGTAACGAATCTGAACTATTACCGATGGAGAAGCGTCGAAAGCTAGACATTCGTCATACAGTCAATAAAGAAAGACATCATGAGCAAAATATTTCGTCTCGCACTCGCGATAACTTTTCTGGCAGCCAGCGCAGCAAGCAGTCAGCTGATTGACGATTTCAGCGGCGACCTGTCGAACTACACTCAGACGTTAATCC
>CAYYHV010000598.1:0-3587 GCA_964471695.1 uncultured Pirellulaceae bacterium | reverse complement strand
CTCCGAACTACGTTGGCTTTCGCCGGGCAGGATGTAAACCGGTTGGTGGTTTCCAGTTCTGAGCCAAGTGACGGAAAGACAACCGTGATGTCGAATCTCGGCGTCTCGTATGCCCAAAGCGGCAAGCGCACGTTACTTATCGACTGTGATTTGCGCCGACCGGGACTGACCAACATGTTCGACATGCGTCGCCACTCCGGCGTTGCGGAAATCCTGCGATCGACGGACGAAATCGGCAGTCTCTGTCGTGGTTCAGTGGTGAACAGTGGAGTCGAGGGGCTTGACCTTATCCCTTCCGGTCGACGTCCACCGGATCCCGCCGAGTTACTCAGTCGTGATCGTTTCTCGGAAATGATCGCCTGGGCCGAAACCGAATACGATCAAATTTTGATTGATACGCCCCCCGTACTTGCCGCAGCCGATGCTGCCATCATGGGTCGCCAAGTTGACGGCATGATGATCGTCGTTCAACCGCAGAAGAATCATCGCCGTCGCGTTCTGCGAGCCTTTGAAGGCCTGGCCCAAATGGGACTGGATGTATTAGGTGTCGTAGTCAACGCGGTCGACGAAGAAGACGGTAGCAGCTACTACGGATACGGTGGCTATGGTTATGGCTACGGATACGGTTACGGATATGGAGCTGACGACGAAGATCAGGTTTCCGATGGTGCCGACGCTTCGTACGATGCAACGTCACTGACGGGGGCGACCGAGCCGCCGGTCGAGATGACCACTTCTCGTCGCGACATACCTTTCGCAAAGCCGAGATCTGCTGAACCCGCCAATCCTGCCCCCGTTGCTAAAACTCCACCAGCCATCACGGCACCTGTCACGGGGGCGACCGTCGATACACCAGATATCGCGGAAGCCGAAGACGGTCCAACGATTTTGAAGTTCCCTGGTGAATCCGCGAAGAAGAAAGACACGGTGGAGATTCGTCGCCGCTCCGCTTAGCCCCTGAGTCAACCCAACGTAAGACCAGCGTCAAACATGAGTGCATCAGGAAAGTCACGTAGGAGCAAACGTACCGGCCCCACTTCGCGGCCGTACGCAACGAGTGCGCCCGCGAGGCGGCTTGATGCCACCTGGTTTGACCGAGGCGGTGATTTCGCGCTGGCTGGTATTCTATTTGTCGCGCCTATCTTTATGGGCGGTCGCCACCCACTGGGAAAACTTATCTACATCATTCTGGTTACGATCTTCACCGGTTGCTGGCTGGGCAAGCAAGCCGTGGAGCGTGACGGGTCGTGGATTTCCACAAAAGTCGAATGGCTGTTGAGCGGCGGCGTTCTGCTGCTGATTCTCCAGTTGGTTCATTGGCCAGACGCCGTCCTAAAATTCCTCAGCCCTCATCAGTCTCAGCTTTTACCCCAATGGCCCCCGCAACTCGCCAACGCGATGCACCTTGGCGGCTGGGACCAGGTTTCGCTGACTCCTCATGCGACTTGGATGGCACTCGGGATCTTTGTCGCCCACGCAATGCTATTCGTAACGCTGGTTCAACGGCTTCAGTCGATGGAGAAGATTGAACATCTGCTCCAATGGCTGGCGTATGCCGCTTTAGGAATGGCGACGTTCGGACTACTTCAATATCTTTCCGGCACAGACCGGTTCGCTTGGATTTTCGTACATCCTTCGCGGTCTGCCAGTCTGGATGTTACCGGGCCGTTTGCCAATTCTAACCACTTCGCGCATTTTGTCGCGCTTGGTATCGGCCCCATCGTTTGGTGGCTGAAGGGTTTTAATCCAGCGATCGCTGCTGGTCCGACAGGTAACACTTTTCGGGGAAAGTCGACGAAAGGTCAGTGGTTCAGCGTGATGTCTGGAGCCGCTTTGTTGGTCGTCGCCGTCGCGGGCCTGTTGGCCAAATCGCGAGGCGGCATGCTGGTGATGGGATTGGCTACGGTCTTCAGCGTGCTGATGTATATCCGTATGAAAATGCTCAGCCCAAAGGCTCTTTATGTGTTGGCTGGAATCGGCATCTGTGCCGTCGTGGCTCTGGGACTTCATGGGTACGATGCGGTGCAAACCGAAATCGCCACGTTCACACAAGGCTCGATCGACTCGATTGATCGTTCCGCCGCACGACGACGTATTTGGTCAGCCAACATCGAAGCTGCCAAACGATTTCCTGTTCTTGGAACCGGTGTCGGCAGTCACGCGGAAATCTATCCGCGATATTATGATCACTATTCGACGGTTGAATATACGCATGCAGAAAGCAGCCTGCTGCAAATTCTGACCGAATCCGGGTTCCTTGGATTCGGATTGGTGGCGATCGCATTGTTGTGTTGCTTTGGCTGGATGCTGCAAACCCTTTTTGGACCGACCGACCAAATCCGCGGGCTTGCCGTAGCAGTCTCTGCCGGAATCCTTGTCAGCATTACGCACGCAATTTTTGATTTCCCCTGGCACATCCCATCGTGCATGTCCATTGCAGTCATATTGCTATCTATTCTGTGCAGTTTGAATATGCACGTCGAGCGTGACCGGACGACGGTTGCTGAAGCTGGCTATGATAATCCTCGATTTCCAAGCGGCTCGATTCCAGCCGCGGTGCTGGGCGGATTCCTGTTGCTGTTCATCGCTATCCATTCTTATGTCGGCCCTGCTAGAGCCGCAAACTCGTGGTTGAAATACAAACGACTCTCACTGCAGACCCAACGCGACACGCGGTCTTGGCTGGTTTCCGGAAACACCCAGCAAGAACGTGAACAAGGTGTTAACGCAGCGATTCTCGACAGCAGTCGTCGAATGGCCGACTTTCTCCAGACAACACTTCAGCATGCGCCGCATCATCCTCGAGCACACAACCGACTGGCCGAAGTCTACTTGCGTATCTTTGAGATTTCCCAACAAGGCAGCGACAACGCCATGGGGCTTGCACAGATTCGCGACGCAGCCATCGCGTCCAAGTTTGAAAGTCGTCGGGCTCTCGATCAATGGATGGAACGCGCGATCGGCGAGCCGCGTCGTTTGCTCGATGAAGCGCTAAAACACAGTCATAAATCGCAGAAAATATGTCCGCTTCAAGGATCGGCCTATTTGCAGCTTGCTGATCTCGCCTTTCTGCGTGGAGTCGACCTGTCCGGATCCAAACAGTTGATCGCTTCCGCCGCGAAAGTACGCCCCCACGATGCTCGTGTCTTGTTCACTGTCGGTCGGGAATCCGCACTGACGGGTGATGTCGAAACAGCATTGAAACACTGGAAGCGATCATTCCATCTCAGCCATCAGTATCGCGATGCAATCATCAACAGTTTGGCTGGGCGATTGAATGCGCCCTTGTTCATCAACCATTTTGAGCCAGACGACCAAGGGCTGGAAACATTACTGAGATTCTATCGAACCAACGATCTCAGCCAGCAAGCGCGTATTGTCGCACCGCTGGTGACTGCGAATCTGGAAGCCAAAGCGGAGCAACTTTCGGGTGTTCCTGCCGCTCAGATTCTGCATCGCTGCTGGGACATCTATCGTTACATCGGCGAATCGGACCTCGCATTGCAATCGGTACGACGCGCTTCCAAGATCGCGCCCACCTGGTACGAAGGGCGTTTATCGCTCGCCGAAGCACTTATGGCACAACA
>CAYYHV010000597.1:0-3630 GCA_964471695.1 uncultured Pirellulaceae bacterium | reverse complement strand
CGCGGATGACGTTCTTTTTTATTGGTACTGCAAAAACACCAAACTGAACGTCAAATCACCTGTTGCCCGAGGGCCGTCAATCCCGAAGGCAAAACTAAAAAAAAACACCTGATATTCTCCAAGGAGCTGCTCAATGAAAACACTAACAAGCCGAATCGTTCTGGTTGCATCCATCCTTCTTTCGTCTGCTGCTTTCGGTCAAGTGACCGCAAACCCAGACGCAGCTTTGTGGGGTGGTGGTGCTACGAATCCATCGGGCGACTCTGCTGTACCAATTTTTCAATATGACCCTGCAACCGGAAGCATGTGGATCAGCACCGTTGGACTAAACGGTACTGCTGACACAACGACTCGAACGGCTATCGAAGCTGATGATGTCGGACTGATTTCCGTTTCCATTGAAGGCCCTGAAGCCATCTCGACCGCTGCTGAACTCAATGGGTTCAACGACGGCGTTGTGTGGAATGGAATGTTCTTCAACGGCAAGCAGCAAGTATTCGGTGTAGGTGCTGGTGCGGAATTCCTAGCTCCAACGGAAGGTCTCGTTGGATGGACATACGCCACCGGTCTTACCGAAGCTGATTTTGGTACCGTAGAAGTTGCTGTGAACTTCGCAACCGGCACACCTGGAGCTACCATCTTTGGTGGAGTCCAGATTGTTCCAGAACCATCGGCTGTCGCTATCGCATTGCCAGCTCTATTGTGCCTGCTCGGACTCGTCCGACGTCGTCGCAATAGCTAGGCTGCAACTTAGTGTCCGCGGGATAAGCGGACAGCGATCGCGAATTTGAAAATACGAAAACGACCCCCGGAGTACGCTCCGGGGTCTTTTCCCTCGACGCTGATTTTGAGAATGCGATCTACGGCCTTCAGACCCTGGAGGTTGAAGATGACGTTCTCTTAACTGCAAATTTGGAAGTTGAACGTTACATCACCTGTTGTCTAAGGGCCGTCAATCCCGAAGGCAAAACTAAAAAAAAACACCTGATATTCTCCAAGGAGCTGCTCAATGAAAACACTAACAAGCCGAATCGTTCTGGTTGCATCCATCCTTCTTTCGTCTGCTGCTTTCGGTCAAGTGACCGCAAACCCAGACGCAGCTTTGTGGGGTGGTGGTGCTACGAATCCATCGGGCGACTCTGCTGTACCAATTTTTCAATATGACCCTGCAACCGGAAGCATGTGGATCAGCACCGTTGGACTAAACGGTACTGCTGACACAACGACTCGAACGGCTATCGAAGCTGATGATGTCGGACTGATTTCCGTTTCCATTGAAGGCCCTGAAGCCATCTCGACCGCTGCTGAACTCAATGGGTTCAACGACGGCGTTGTGTGGAATGGAATGTTCTTCAACGGCAAGCAGCAAGTATTCGGTGTAGGTGCTGGTGCGGAATTCCTAGCTCCAACGGAAGGTCTCGTTGGATGGACATACGCCACCGGTCTTACCGAAGCTGATTTTGGTACCGTAGAAGTTGCTGTGAACTTCGCAACCGGCACACCTGGAGCTACCATCTTTGGTGGAGTCCAGATTGTTCCAGAACCATCGGCTGTCGCTATCGCATTGCCAGCTCTATTGTGCCTGCTCGGACTCGTCCGACGTCGTCGCAATAGCTAGGCTGCAACTTAGTGTCCGCGGGATAAGCGGACAGCGATCGCGAATTTGAAAATACGAAAACGACCCCGGAGTACGCTCCGGGGTCTTTTTTTTGTATCTTAGGGATACGTGCCACCACCACGACTCGAACTACTATCGAAGGCGATGATGTCGGACTGATTTCCCTTTCCATTGAAGGGCGTCGCCACAGTAGCTAGGCCGTGATCGCAAATTGAATTGCGAAAAAGCCTTCGAAGTGAACGGTACTCGGTCTGGGGCGTCTTCACATCTGCGCAAAGAACCGAGATGAAGGCGGATTGAAATCGCGACTTCGGCTACGTTTGCTCAAGTTGCAATTCGCCTTCGCGCAGAATGGGAATGCAACGGCAATGATCGACTCGAGCCGCAAACTCGATATCAGATTGCCGAGAGATTCTGACAAGGTTCTTTCCGCCTTGCGATATCAGGAACGCTGCCTTCAAATGCGAATGATGTAGCCTCCACAGATCTACCGATAGCCGAGCCTCGTAGTTTTGATAGTTCGACGGATCAAAGCGACTGGAGATCGCACCCGCGAGCAAGACATCTTCCAAGGTTACCTCTCCATCCGTCCCCGCACAGACAATGTCTACTTCGGACTCTCCCTGCAGCAACTCACAAACGGCAGATAGATTCGCAAACGCAGCCACGATGGCTCGACGCGCATCCCGACAAGCCAACAGAGCCCGCGTACCATTGGTGGTTGTCATGGCCAACCGACGACCCGCGACTTTTTCCTGAGCGAATTCAGGGGGCGAGTTTCCCAAGTCGAATCCGGCAATCTTCATTCCCTGCCGTTCACCAGCCAGCAGATAATTGTGTGCTTCTGCAAATTCGCGAGCCTCGTCAATCGACTCGAACGGTCGAATGCTCAGCACTTTTGAATCCAGAGCAACGACCATCGACGTGGTGGCTCGTAACACATCGATGACGACACAACACGAATTCGCCAAATCACGTTCAGGCGGAATCTGCCCAGGCAGCAAATGGACGCGAATTTCTGGCATAGAACATGGCTCGGTTTCTAGGGTCTAAACGGGTTGTACGATGGAAACTCAGGTCCGTCGATTGGGCTAATTCTGCCGGAACCGACCGACTTGGAAGTCCATCGCCGCGTCCGCCCAATCGCACTATTCGCTGCCGACCGTTAACATACTACCTGCCTTACGGTTAGGCCCTAAATCAGGAGCCCGAGCTACGAATGAATGTGGATAAATCAAACGATCGCGTGAAGAACATGTTTGCCCAGATTGCCGGCAAATATGACCTTATGAATCATCTACTGTCACTGAATGTTGACAAGTACTGGCGTTGGAAAACGGTCAATCTGGTTCCTGCGCGAGGTGATCAACCCATCTTGGACATGTGTACCGGTACAGGTGATCTTGCCCTCGCGTATTGGAAAGCCACCGAAGGTCAGGTACCGATTGTCGCTGCCGATTTCTGCCCTGAAATGCTTGAAGTTGGCGAGAAGAAGAAGCGAAAACTTGGCATCAACGGACAAGTCGAATTTATTGAGGCTGACGCCCAAGACTTGCCGTTCGAGCAAGATAAATTCCAATTGGTAACCGTTGCGTTCGGCTTGCGCAATGTGGCTGATACGGATCAGGGGATTCGCGAAATGACACGAGTGTGCCAACCCGGCGGCAAAGTCGCGGTCTTGGAATTCTCGAAACCTGAGATACAACCATTTAAGGCACTGTACGGATTCTACTTCCGCAACATCCTACCGCTCATTGGCAGAATGCTCGCCAAGAACGACTCGGACGCATACAACTACCTTCCCGAAAGCGTTGGCTCGTTTCCCTCGGGCCAAGCACTCGTAGACCGGATGACGTCGAATGGATTAACAGATGTCTGGTATCGTCCTTTAACCCTGGGAATCGCTTCGCTATACGTCGGCACCAAGGCCTGACCTATAGCTCTTAGCGTTACGCCACGATGAATCATCCACTCGTTCTTGCAATCAGCGGCGGTAGCGGGGCAATCTACGC
>CAYYHV010000596.1:0-3655 GCA_964471695.1 uncultured Pirellulaceae bacterium | reverse complement strand
CTCGTGCCACCAGTGAAGTGGCAACGCATGAAAACAAAGTCATCATTTCCCTCATTCAGTTCAACGCAAAACTTCGTGGGGCGACCTACGAAGCTGCAGTCTTTGAAGGTGACTCGCTTCGAGCGACGTCTTGCTGGATGGGGACGTGGACCAGGTATTTGGAAATCACGGAAAGCCGAGTTGTCGAAACGCAGGTTCTCAAGCGTAACGTCGTCGTAACCGCGCAGCGATTGGAATTGATATTGGCCGCCCAGTCGATTTTTGATTCCAGTGCCGATCACGTGGACGCCGTGATTGAAAACTGTGTCCGGAAAGAATGGAAATGCGAGAGGAGCCGTTAAATGATCGCCATGTATGTAGATGATCGAATTTCGTGGAACGCGGCGTGAGATATTCTCAAGGCCGGCATAGGCATCACCATACGATGTTCCATTCCCGCGTCCGTAGGCATTGATATGTGGAGACGATGGACGGACGTGAATCCGAGGGCGGTCATCAGTCTTTTGAATTGGCGGCTTCATGGTGTGTGCGCATTGTCAATTTGAGATGCTTCGCTCCCGACGAGCTTTCGTCGCCAACCCCCCCATTTGATTCTAGGATGGCTGACCCGAAGGTGCAATTCTCATACGGTTCACACGCACGCCACGTTCATGCTTTTACATTGTCGCCATGAATTGTCGTAATGTAGTTAACGGGTGCGGTTTGGTGGTACTTCATTGGAATACCACGATTTGAGTCGTTTCAAAGACCAAGTTGGCGGCGTTGTCCATCGACCGCAGACGCAAACTATGCTCGATGCTGAATTGGTGACGTAAACCAAATAAGAAAGGGAGCCGAAAATCGGCTCCCTTTTGGGGAAGTCTTGCAGCGTCAATGACCAAGCACCACCATCGCTGCGGCTTGAGATTCGTTTAGCGACGACGACGAAGTCCCACGACGAAGATCGTCGCGAACAACATCAGTAATCCGCTGGCCGGTTCGGGAACAGCTGATGCGCTGTCCGCGTTGGTAAACTTGTTGCCATTCCACAGGTTAAAGTCGCCGACATCAACAACGCCATCTGCATTAAAGTCACCATTGCACCACGAAGCGTTAGTGGTGAATTTATTGGCGTTCCAATTGTTAAAGTCACTGACATCAACGGAGCCACTCAGATCGGAATCGCCTTCCTGGATTGGGTTGCCAGAAGCGGTTAGCACGGTACCAGCCGCCGTTCGCCATGCCGTCAGGTCGGCGATATCTATATTGCCATCGCCCGTGAGGTCGAATTGAGCGTCCGCTGAACCTGAAGCAATCGCGGCGACGAGCGAGTCCACATCGGAACATTCGTAGGCTCCGTTGCCGTCAAAATCTCCGACCAATCCACCGCCTTCATTGGTGAAGCCGAGTGTCAGCGATCCTTCCACGGTCGCACCACCACTCGGTCCCACGAAGAATATGGGATACGCATTTTCCCAATCAAAAAAGCCGTCCTGGAATGTGTTGCCTGGATCATTGGTGGGATTCGGTTCGATGGGGTTGGCGGCATCCCCAGGATCGAAAACCTGAGAGTAAACAACGTTACCCGCTTGGTAGTTAAATTTGACTTCACGAGCAGCCAAAGTGCCAGGTGCGGCATCTGGGTCGTTCAATTCCATCCACCATTTAATAGGGACATCATCGGAGTAACCGATGCCTGTATCGAAGGCGGAGTTGTTCAGTCCCGAAGCCGTCAATGTAAACGTACCCAATCCCGGTTGGCTAAGGTCGTTGACTTGAACTTCCGAGAGCGAAAGCCCAGTGCCGCTTCGATAGAAACGGTCGCGATCACGTTCGTCTCCGATGGTCGTCGCGTTTCCGGATTGGCCCATCAATTCTTGATTCATCGTGACGTAATTATTCGTTTGATCGATCAGATTGTGCTCATTGGGGACTCGTTGGGTAAGCTCATCATCGGTAGCTCCCACCAGCGACTGGATATAAATCGTGTCGCTACCATGATCACCCGTCCATAAGTCCATTTGTCCGCTATTGGCGGCTTTTCCGTTGAGCCAGTCGTCCGGACTTTCGGTAAATCCGAACCGCATGTCAAAGCGGCGTCGACCGTTTGAGTCAAAGTCGTGCTCGTTGAATAGTTCCGTATTGTCGCGGACAAAAAACGCGGAACTGCTATAAGAGCTCGTTGACGGTGACGTACCCAGGAACATGCCTGGGTTGCCGCAGCATGGGACAGCACCTCCGTGACTGATGTTTGTCCATGTTCCGCTGATGTTGTCAGCATTGTTAGCTGCGACCGGTAGACCCGGGTTGGGCAACGTTACGCCACCTTTACGATAGTTGCGATACGAACCAGCTGGCGGGTTCGCAGCATCCGGATTGCTCCCCGCCCAGTTTCCGTAATAGGCTTGGGTGTCGCTCGCACCTGCATCAAGATCAAACACTTGAGCCTGTGCCGGAGTACAGCAAAGTACTGCTCCGATCGCTGACGCTAATATGCCACCACTAAACTTGAATTTTCGCATAGTGCCCTCGGGTTTTGAGTAATCGGTCCGTCCTGAATAGCCCTTCTCCCGCACGTAGTCTAAGTATTGGCCAAGGTTGATCAAGAATAAAAAAACTGTATTGTCATGGCGGAGTTTATTGAGAATTCTTGACGCTTTTCATGTAACCAATGGGATGCTTTGGGTAATCGCGTGTTTCAAAGTGTGAAAATGGCGCGAGTTGGTAATTCGAGTGGCAGGTGTGAGTCGTTGGTTAGGCGTGAAAGCGCGCGAAAGGTGGATTGAGGAAACCCGAATTGAAGGGAATCGATAAAAAATCAGTTGAATCGTCGCCGCAGACTTACATTGTTATGCTCGCATTGGTAATCAGAATTCTGTATTCATTCGTTGTGTCGAACGTGCTAAGAGGTTCAAGAAGTCAGAGCGGCTCCGGTGCCGTTGATGTCTGCGCTGAGTTGGTTCCAAATGGTGCTGTCGACTTTGTAGAGACGGGCCCGTTTTGTTGGAACATGGAGCTGCTTGTTGGAACCATCGTCGACAATCCTCTTGGCTTTTGGGGAGCGTCATGCTGGGGCCATTTGTTGCGTTCGCGAAAGGTGAACGACCGTCTGACCAATTTTGCAGGTCAATGAGTATGCGTCAGTCGTTTCGCCAGAGGCTGCGCGCAATCGTGGCGCGACTTCGCAAGCTTGGCAGCCTGCGGGCTCGGGGCGTCAAACGACCTTAGGTGCCGTTTGGGTCATGGATTCGATGCCCATCCGTGGCCGATAAGCCGGCGACGCAACGCCTGGACTTTCCGCGTCCCAAGTCCAAGGCGACGGTTGATCTACGAATTCCTACTGGCGGGAGTCCCGCGACTTCGTGAAAGCCGAGTTTTTCAGCCCAAGCCGGGTGGCTACAACTCTGAAAAGTCGGGAGAATTCCGATTTTACGGGGTCTTTGGCGGTACTTTTTTACTGCGAATGCCAGTCGTGGGTTGGCTATATTCGGCTTCACCACTACACTATGTCGCTTGCCTAGTGTGGCTTGCCGGCAATTGAGTTTCCTCAATCTGCTCTTTCCACAGCTCTCCGTGATGGACCGGTTTTTCGGATGACACGAGGGACGTGCAATTCGAAGCTGTAGCTCAGTTGGTAGAGCAACGGACTTTTAATCCGTAGGTCCTGGGTTCGAGC
>CAYYHV010000595.1:0-3689 GCA_964471695.1 uncultured Pirellulaceae bacterium | reverse complement strand
AAGAAACGCACTGCCAAGCATTGCGGAACCATCGCTCGGATAGGAGCGGTGAACGATCAGAGTTACAAGTGTTATGACCATCGCCAACAGGGTCATGAGGCAACACAACAGCCAAGCGACTGTTGAAGCAACGGAGATTTGCGATTCGCCGGCTGTGATTGCGGGCACGCTGGTTTCGGTGGCTGGCGAAGCGGATTGCACCTTGCGTTTTTTCTTTCGCTTCGATTTAACTTTTGTCTTCTTCTTTTTCAATTCGCCGGCTCGTATGGTCGGAATGTATCGTCTGTGCGGTAAAGTCCGATGATGATTCGCTTTGCCCTCACCCCGTTGGGTGGTTTGAACTGCCAAACGATTTGCACTCGGTCAGGTGTGTACTAACCTTTGATGAACGATTCTACAGGGCAAACCGTTGTTTTGGCCAACCGGTAACCTGTGCATGTTCACCCCCACTCACTCGAATCCGCCGACTATGGACTCCCAAACATATGTTTGACGATAAATTTGACCTCGTACGCAATGCGGGCGAGCGATTGAATGATGAGCAGCTGCAGTTTGAGTCGTTTGTCGACGACACGCTCGACCAGATGGAAGCCAAGCGAACTGGCTTGGAAGAGCGTGAAGTTCTGTTGCAGCAGGCAAGGGCTCGCGTCGCCGAGAATCAGATTGAAATGGATCGCGCCCTCGAAGCGATCCATGGCCAAGAAATCAAAGCGGGCCAGCGTCAGCGAATGACGGAATTGTCCGAGGCTCTGAAGCGTGATCAGGCTCTGATTGAGCAACTCGACGAGCAGCGTTACGCGCTGCGAACCGACATGGATCAGGCTATGGAAGACCTGAACGCCTTTGCTGATGTGCTCATGATGGTGGATTGCCTCAAATCAGAGTTTGAGCAGGCCCAGTCGGAGCTGATCGAGATGCAGACCATCGTGGCCACTTCCGGCGTTAATCCCGATGAGCATCCGCTGATGGGAAGGCTAAGGGAAAGCTACGAAAATATCGAACGCCTCACCAAAGTTGTGGAGCGGCATCGTACGCAACTTGCCAGCGAACGCGTGAGATCGGGCGTTCTCTCTTAAGTCCACAATCTTTCAGCAAGCCGGCTTACTAGGAAGCAGCGTGCATTGCGTCCCAAAACTGGCCGAACAGATACCGACTGTCATGTGGGCCCGATGAGGCTTCTGGGTGATATTGGACGCTGTAGGCTGGCAAATTGCGATGCCTCAAACCCGCGATCGTATTGTCATTTAGATTTCGATGCGTGATCTCTAATTCGTCTGGCAACGAATCTTCGTCGACGGCAAACCCATGATTCTGAGCCGTGATCTCAACCTTACCGGTTAGGCAATTGAGGACAGGTTGGTTCGCCCCACGATGCCCAAACTTCATCTTGAAAGTCTTGGCGCCACATGCGAGTGCGAACAATTGATGCCCCAGGCAAATGCCAAACAGCGGCGCCTTGTCCATAATGTGACGAATGGCTTCGATCGCATAGGTAAGTGGCTCGGGATCTCCTGGTCCATTGGAAAGGAAGATTCCGTCGGGATTGAGTTCCAGAATTTTATCCGCCGGCGTGTTTCCAGGTAGCACGGTGACTTTACAGCCTTCTTCACGCAAGTGACGAGCGATGTTCCATTTCATACCGAAATCCAACGCAACGACATGAGCGCCAGAAGCGCTGCTTCGTTGTTCGCCGCTCCCAAGCACCGACCATTCGTTGAGCGGTTCATCCCATAAGAAACTCTGTTCCGGAAGAACTTCGCTGACCAAGTCGCGGCCGACCAGTCCCGGGCTGGATTTGGCTTTGGCGACGAGGCTATCGTCGTTTAGGTCGGTGGTCGAGATGACTCCCTTCATGGCCCCTTTAGTGCGGATTTTTCGCACGAGAGCCCGGGTGTCGATTCCGGCCAGACCGACAATGTTGTTTTCGGCCAGAAAAGATTCAAGCGACGCGCTCGAGCGGAAATTGCTGACGATGCGACTGTTCTCTCGCACGATGAAACCAGCCATATGCGGCTTGCCGCTCTCAAAGTCCTCTTTGTTGACGCCGTAGTTGCCGATTTGCGGATACGTCATCGTGACGATTTGGCCTCGGTAACTTGGGTCGGTCAATATTTCCTGATACCCAGTCATTGATGTATTGAAGCATACTTCCCCGTCGACTTCCCCCTGAGCCCCGAAAGAAGTGCCCGTAAATACCGAGCCATCTTCGAGGGCGAGCTTGGCGGGGGGACTATTCGATATGGGGGTAGCTAAGGACATGGGAATACCTCGGTAAACTGTTATGGTGCGCGAGCGTAGCCTAAAGACAAGCAACGCTATCGCCGATATCAGGTGTACGGCTGTGGGTCTCCGGACAATGCAACCTTGCGTTGCCGGTCTGGTCAGCCTTTTTCGAGGGTCTTGTTTCGGCGAACAAGGCCCTCATTTTTTTTGCGCTTTGGGAATTATAAGAGATTCCCGCCAGATAGGTAGGCAAGGTCCCGAGTACTTGCCCATCTTCAAGACACGACCGCGAAAGTCGTTTTATCTGCCTACTATGGAGAGCTGGTAGCCGGCGGATTTAGCCGTCAGTTCCCAGAACGACGGGCACGTCGATCTCATTATTTTCCCGAATCAAGCTGAGGGTGACTCGATCCCCCGGCCGCTTAGATTCGACGATTTCGAGAAACTCATCCGCGGAGCGGATCCGCTTCCCGTCGACTCGAATCACCATATCGGCTCGGCTCCGATCGACGTAGCTGAGTATCAGCCCCCCTCGCTGCTCCTGAATCATAGAGAAACCACGAATCCCGGCTCGTTCGGCTGGTCCGCCTTGAATCAGTTTGGCAACGACCAGCCCTTCTCCGTTCTCGAGAACTTTGGCGATCCCAGCATCTGCCCGGATGACGCGACCGTTGTCGATCAGTTGTGGCACGACCCGTCGCAGCGTACTGACGGGGATCGCGAAACCAATGCCAGTGTTTTCACCGCTGCCACTGGGACTGGCGATAGCCGTGTTCATTCCGATCAGTCGTCCTCGCGAATCGAAAAGCGGTCCGCCTGAGTTTCCACGATTGAGGGCGGCGTCGATCTGCAAAATCGACTTCATCGTGCGACCGGATTTTGAGGGTAGGGTGCGGTTGAGGCTGGAGAGGACGCCGACTGTCAACGTGCGCTCCAAACCGAATGGATTGCCAATCGCGAAAACCTTTTGTCCCACCAACAAACGGCCTGAATTGCCAAGTTTGATCGGATTGAGCAATTCCTGGGGTGCATCAATCTTTAGGACGGCTACATCGTTGGGCGGATCGTGCCCGACCAATTCGGCGGGATACGATTGACCGTTGTACAGCGTGACTCGAGCCGAGCGGGCATCCTCGATCACATGGTGATTGGTCAGGATATGACCGAAGCGATCAATCACAAATCCCGACCCGCTGCCCTGGGCAGGTTCGGTCTGCATGAAGAACGAACGAGAGTCGCGGGTGATCAGCGTCGTGATGTTCACCACGCTGCGGTTATTGTTCTCGTAGACCGAGATGTTGACTCGTTCTTCTGGAGTCAAATCCGCCAGGGCATTTTGGTTGATCCGCGAACCCGTGGAAGTGCGATTGTCGACATTCTGCCATTCGACTGGGCGAATGTTTGTTTCAGGAAGCGGCGGAAGTTCCATTCTGCCTGGGGCAACTTGCTGAGCCACAGCCGTGCCG
>CAYYHV010000594.1:0-3707 GCA_964471695.1 uncultured Pirellulaceae bacterium | reverse complement strand
CGTCTGGATCCACGTCATCGTAAAAAGCCGTCACCAATCCCATCCCGGCATCCAGAATCTGGCCAACATCCCAGCGACTCGTTCGTTCGCCGCGAGTCGACTCTTTGGCCTGTGCCCACTTCCCGTCCCGTGTTTTCGCGCGAGCCAACGTCACGTCTGAGTTAGCGATAACCGTATGATTGCCGAGAAAGTTGTATCCGATAAAAAAGGGAACTGGACCAGAAGTCTGACTGGGCCTGATGGTCAGAATTCGGACTTTAATACTCTTTGCACCTCGCTCCATCTGCAATTCGACTTCTTGAGCTACACCGCGCCCGCTCAAAATCTCGAACGGCTCTGTTTTTGACTGCACTTGAAACGGTACAGTTGCATCTGGCATTGTGCCGTAGACATGCTGCTTAAATAGTTCCAAAACTTCTGCTCGCCGCTGCTTCGTCCACGCGTCGACGGAATCGACCGGCGTCCCATCGCTCATAACAAGCGGATCGGGCAACGAGTACGCAGGCACTTTGGATTCGTCGTAATTAAATCCTTTAGGTTGCGCACTGACACTCATTGCGATTCCCAGCCAAATCAAAAAGAACACCAACGTGACTCGCGACATAGCATCCGCCTAAAATTACAACGTACGGGACAATTCATGCAGCTAAGCGTAAGTATTTTCTTTTGCAATTACAATTTGGCGTCTTCAGCTTGCTTCTCCGAAGCGCGTCGAATACCTTCAGGATGCAACGCGTACCCAACAGGAGACCAGCAATGAAGCGGCTCGCTCTTTCGATTGTCCTATTCGCGTCCTTGGCTCAACACGCCGTTGCCACTGATGTTGCCATCGTCGCGGCTGCAACCAACAGCAACATCATGAGCGAACGGTTCACCGACTTACGCGATGTCCTCGTTGCCGACGGTCGATTTGGAGTCGTCGACATCATCTCGACGACGCGTTTCGGCACCGGAACACCGACGCTCAACGAGCTGCTCGCCTATGATTCGATCATCCACTGGACCAACGACAGTAACGAAGACTCAGAGTCTCTTGGGAATGTGTTCGCCGACTATGTTGACGCTGGTCGCGGACTGGTCCAAGCCGTCTTTGCCAACACCAGCACGAATCCTGACCGCTACCTTCGCGGGCGATGGATGACCGGTGACTATGACATTATTCCTCCTATGGGTGGCTTTGTTCAGGGAGCCACCAATGGGACTGGCGCGTCCGCCACAACCAACATGGCCACGCCGATCGAGCCGGACCATCCGATCTTCGAGGGAATTGGCGAAGTCCGATTGAGTACCGGACAGTTTCAAACCGGTGGATTATTCGGGGCATGGCGAGCCGCGACTGAAGAGGTCGAACCCGGTTCACGGAAGTTAGCAACCTTCGAAGACGGTAAAACAGCTGTAGCTGCAAGTAACATCTACCCAAACCGAATTGACTTGGGCTTTCATCCCGTTTCCGACCTCGTTAACGATGGATACTACGACAGCACAAGCGACACTGGGAAACTGATTGCTAACACTCTTTTGTATACGGCTTCGCCAGAGGTTACCCCGGACGTTGATTTCGACGCCAATGGCCAAGTCGACTGTGCAGACATCGATGCGTTAACGCTGGCTATTGTGTCCATGTCCATTGATTCGACATTTGATTTAGACGGAGACGGCACGGTCAATGAATCGGACAGAGTCGTTTGGCTGGAAGTGGCTGCCGACGTCAATGGTCTTGATTCACCCTACAAAGCTGGCGACGCCAATTTGGACGGAGTCGTCGACGTGGGAGACTTCAATGTTTGGAATGCTAACAAATTCACATCCACTTCTGCATGGTGTAGCGGCGACTTCAATTCCGACGGAAACGTAGACGTGTCCGATTTTGGATTGTGGAACGCCAACAAATTCACGGCGTCCGACCGGTTAGCTGTTGTCCCTGAGCCCCAAGGAATCTTCATATTCTTGGGCGTTTTGTTAGTGCACCTCGTTCGAAGACTCCAATAAAATTGGTGGTGTCGTTCACAGCAAGAGCACAAATAATCGGTGCGAGGTCACGATGAATGCTGAAAGTTCATATGACGCGCACGGCGAACAGCCGCGGGAATCGCTTGGTGCAACATATCAATGGCATCCCAATCCGATGCGGTGGGGGTTGGCGGGAGCCCTCATTGCTTTGCTGCCGTTGTGCCTTGGCCTTTATGGAGTCTGGTCGTTCCAAAACTATTCATCGACTCTGCCGCCAGGGCAGGCGCGGTGCGGCAATGCTGTCTTGGGACCACTCTTTCTTATCTTTTTCGGTACCCCGTGCGGTGGCTTGGCCGGCTTCAGTCTTGGGGTCATTTCCGCCAAGATCGCGCAGTTTTTTCGGATCTAGCTTTGCCCCACACCAGAGAATTTCCTTCGTTTGACTGGCGAACCACCAACGCACTCAAACCGATTCCCCAAAACTGCCAACTGCGAGTAATGCAACTTAGGCCAATCGATCACTGGCAATGTGATACTGTGGCGTATCCGAGACATTTACGTCGACGAAATCACCGGCTCGATGAATGAGTGAACGACACTCCGGTGACAAATGCGTGAGGTGCAGTCGCTTACCGCAGCCTTGGTACTTTCCTGCCAGCGTATTGATCGCTTCGATTCCCGATTGGTCGTAGACTCGCGTGTAGTAGAAATCAATTACGACATCATCTGGATCCGTGCGGACATCAAACAACTCTTTAAATGAAGACGCCGAGGCGAAGAAGAGCGGGCCGTGCAATTGATAGATCTTGCTCCCATGCTCGTTGAATTTCTCGTCCGCTCCCATATGCGTCGCGTGCTGCCAGGCAAAAACCAGAGCCGACACAATAACGCCCAGAATGACGGCTGTCGCAAGATCGTGCATCAAAACGGTGTAACCAGCGACCAGCACCATCACCAAGACGTCACTTCGTGGCATCCGCCGGATCATCTTCAATGACGCCCACTCGAATGTGCCAATCACCACCATGAACATGACGCCGACCAACGCCGCCATAGGAATCTGCTCAATCCATGGCGCGAGAAAGAGCACGAAGAACAGCAAACATACCGCGGCTGTAATTCCCGACAGTCTTCCTCGGCCTCCGGAGTTTACGTTAATCAATGACTGGCCGATCATTGCACATCCGCCCATGCCGCCAAACATACCGCAAACAAGATTCGCCAAACCCTGACCAATACATTCACGATTCCCACGTCCGCGAGTCTCGGTAATCTCGTCGATCAGTGTGAGCGTCATCAACGACTCGATCAATCCAACGCCGCACAGGATGATGGCGAACGGAAAGATGATCTTGAGGGTCTCAAAGTTCATTGGGACCATTTCGAATTGCAGAAAGAACAATTGAGGAAGTCCGCCGCTAATACTGACTTCGGCAGCTTCCGCAGCCACAGTTGTCGTGGCGGCCACCGCGGGCTCGCCATGATGTGCCCCCATCGCCACAGCCTGGGAGTTAGTACGAAGCATATCGCCAACCGTTGCCAGCGCATTACCTTCATTGCCCATGTCGACGTTTCGATTCACGATAAGCGCGACGACAGAAACGAACAGAATCGCAGCCAACGAAGAGGGAACGGCGCGTGTGACTTTAGGTAACAGCCAAATGATGGCCATGGTCACTAAGACCAATCCCAACATGAGGGCCATTTGTGGCGTTGGCAAGTAAACCAATCCGCCTTCGGCGGAAAGAGTCTTGAAG
>CAYYHV010000593.1:2780-3723 GCA_964471695.1 uncultured Pirellulaceae bacterium | reverse complement strand
GGGTATTACCTTGCTGCGAGGTCGATTCATTTCTCACTTCGATCGCTTTGAGTACTTCATCGGGCTGATTGAGTGCTTCGGCAGCGGCTACTGCTTGGAAAGCGGATCATGCTGGGGGCCCACAGGCAGTTTCATCTGGAGATGCAAGGACAAGGAAGATTACCCAGGAACAGTTTTACTTCAACAGGCCGAAGAGGCAGGCGAAAACTGGGGACCCTTTCGTCATGATTTATTCGGAGGCAGTTTCGCCAATCTTCAGAGTGCGGTGAACTGTTACGACGAGCACATCAGTAAAGTTCGATCCGAAATTGGAGCGTTCTAACCAGAGACTAATCGCAAACGAAAAGTAGCCGCGGGGCGGCACTGACGTTTAGTGACAGAGAACTTCACAGGGGTCAGACTTGGTTTTCGGTTTTCAGTGCTCCAGCATGTAGAAAAACGCCGCGACGAATGACGTTTTTTGCGAGCCCCGGTTGATGAGCATCGGCTGCGATATTCAATTCTTCGAAGCTTATTTTGTGAACGTCAACAGCGACGCTTAGCACACGACACCCTACATTTCCGTATTTTGTTCATATGCAAATCCAAGGTCAGTCTAGACCTTAATGTAGGCGTGTACGAAACAAACCCCTTTGTTTTTCAGTCAATCTTTTTTGGAGATAGTGGTTTGAGTGGAAGCGAACATATGTGCAGAGGCATCGTCGATAACGAGAATTTTCACTCGGAGCCGCAGGGGAAGATTCGAGATCTATCCGCACTTTTAAAAATAAATCTAGATGGGACACCAACATCTCTTGAGCGTATTGAGGATATCTTGTTAGAGAGATTCTCGCTATTCGAAGAGAACGAGCAGCTCGAAGCAATTGAGCAACAAGTGCTTCCGAATTTATTGCTCTATTTTGGAACGATGGTAGCGGAGGCAATGGGAGGGGAATGGAAGTAT
>CAYYHV010000593.1:0-2770 GCA_964471695.1 uncultured Pirellulaceae bacterium | reverse complement strand
GGATAAGCAAGGGCGGTACTATGACCTTTGTGGTGTAATTACTCTGATTTATGGCGGGCCGGAGGAGTTTTCCATCCTGGGTGAATATGAAGCGGTAATATCTTCACCTGAACTTGTGATGAATCGAAGATAGGGGGCAAATGGAGCAACCCAACTATTCGAATGACCTTTGAATTCCCGCAGGGTGGCACCGTCGCCACGAAACCAGACACCCTACATTTTGGAACGGACTGTCGACTTCGCCAAGGTAGATTGACGAATGGACATATCGTGATCGGAATCCTATCAACGAGCCGTAAGCTTCGTTGTTTTCTATCGGGGCCAATGGCGCCCACCAGGTTGCAATCTCGTCACGATCGGTGCATGCTGGCGAAATCGGAATGGTGATATTCAGTGAAGCGGATGCAAAACTTCGATGGACCAAATCGGACGCACTACTTGCCACGTCGTTAATCGAGTTTGATCACAACGAAGGTGCGCTGACAGTTCAAATGTCAGGTTGTCGCGTTCATGCGGAAGAATCACTGATTGTCGTCAACGCGGAAGACGTATCCCTTTCGAATTTAAAGCAACAACTCCAGTGGTTTGGTGAGTCAAATCGCATGTCCGCCGAAGAATCTGTCATTGCTGAAGAACCATCTGTGTGGATGGAAGACTCGTCCGTATGGGCGACACAGGACCGCAACTCTGTCTACGACACTCGGTTGGTTACCGTTGAGATTGACGAAGCAATCGATCAACTTCTCGATGGGGAGGAATTCGACCAGCTTCTGGAGGAAGACTCCGAGTCAAAATGACGATTGCCAGCCCATCTTGACGGCCGTTTTATCGGATGACACGGGCGACGTCGCCTCGAACCGGTATTTAGATTTCTCCGTAAAAGACATAGGCGTGTCGTAGCCGGTTGTTGGGCTAGAAGAAACTTATCGTCGGCTGCTTCATTGTTCGTGATATACTCAACCTCAACCACCGTGGGAGTCAGTAACCTTGTTCATGAACGTAATGGCTCCAGCCCTCTTTGTGCGGCTTTCAGAGTGGAATGTCGCAAATCGACAACATGTGTTTGAAGGGAAGCGATCACACAATCGGTTAGAATAAGCGGAAATTAGAACGGCTACGACCGGTTCCGTCCGAATCATTTGAGGTGCACTCTGTCCGGTATTTTTTCTGGAGGCTGGGTCAATTAGGAATATTCAGAAAGTAATAAGCATGAGTCGTCTTACGACTAAGGTTCTGCGGCTTGGTATGGCCCTCACCGTGGTCGTTGTCGCCAATGCTATCTCCTACGGTCAGCTTTACACTGAGGGGCCGGGTGTGAATCCGCCGTTCGAAGATATTCGAGACAGCATCACCAACGGTTATTCGGGAACGACAATTGACGTGAACAACGCGGCGGTCGAAGGCGGCTTGTTTGGTTCGCTTGACACGCAAAATGATCTTCGCCTGCACACCCTCGCAAACAGTTCCATTGGTCAAAACGCATTTGGAAATTGGAGTCGCTGGTACCAACAGGACGGTGCAACACAGGTCTTTCGCCTGTTTCCTGGTGAGGAAAACGTTCGGAACAGCCGGCCGTTGGCGGCGCGCGTGGAAGCATTTGACGCCAACACCAGCTGGAATGTTGCCGACGGCGAGTGGCACGACTGGGTGGGACGCTACACGATCGTCAAGCCAATCGATGCGGCAATTTTTCAAGCCAAAGATAACGACGATGAAGCCTGGTCTGTTCACCTGGGAATGAGCGCGAGCGGAGAGGTCTTTGTGCAGCATCGACGTCCGTTGCCCGGGCAACCCCAACGCGAGACTCTCATTCCGAACGCAATCGGACAGCCATTTGACGTCCGTGTACGTGACAATGGGCTCAACTATGAAGTCTATCTCGGCGACCAATCTGAACCGTTCACGAGTGGCCTATACACTCGCAATGCCGATCCGGGTGACAATTCGGATACACGGTTCCGCTGGGGAATCTACGTCGGCGCGAGAGAAGTTGAGAGTGAGGCGATGATCTTTGTCAGTCATGCTTCTGTGGATCCGGACATTGGAGTTCCTGATCCGCCGGAGTTTTCGGGGAAACTTATTGCCGGCTGGGATACATGGGACAGCGGAGCTACTCCGAACGCTTCCGTAACAGCAGATGGAATCACGGCGAGTGCAGTCACAACTTCTGAAGGGATAAACTGGCACACTAGTGATGAACGGGGAGCCAGTGCAGACGGCGACTGGGGAACCTTTTCCGGTCCGCCGGCAGCGGACACTTCGGTCGCGGATACGAATAATCAAAACCTAGAGTTGTCCAACGCAACCACGGGGGGAACGATAACGTTCACGGTCACCAATAATGGCTCGAGTGATATCGACTTGGATGGATTTCATTTTGATTCCTACGCATTTCGTCCCAACGCAGCCAGAACCTATGAATTGAGTGTGGCGTCGGGCGATATTACTAACGGTGTAATCTACACTTCCGCGGACGATGAGATTCCCCATGTTGCTGGTGCATGGGACAACAACGCCCATGACGATATCAGCCACTCCCTGTCAGAGCTTGCGGACTTCACACTCGAAGCTGGTGGAAGAGCAGATTTCATGCTCTCTTTTTCGGGAGGAGCCGGTGATGGTAGCGGTGGTCATGACCTTTGGATCGACAATGTTGCCATCACCGCCGTGTCGGAATCCGGAGACTTTGATGCCAACGGCATCTACGAATGCGCAGACATTGATGCGCTCGTCAGCGCGATTTCTTCAGGCTCAGGCGATGTGAAGTTTG
>CAYYHV010000592.1:0-3736 GCA_964471695.1 uncultured Pirellulaceae bacterium | reverse complement strand
GTTAGGCCCCATCGCCATGATTACCTATTCCACAGCGGGTGGCTTTCTCATCCTTTGCGTGACTGCTGCGATAAAGACTTGGGCTCTATTCGCTGGAAACACCGAATCGAAACAACATGGAACTGCGACGTTCTAGAAGCCCAATGGCACTGGGCCACTTCTTTGGAAGTGAGTTCGTAGCCAGGTGGGGCAGCCTCACGCCTTTCGAATCCCAACTTGGGCTAAACGCTCGGATAGAAGAATGGGAGACCGAAGCATCGACGACATTCCTGCGCGCTTGACACAGAACTGTTTTTCATAGAAGTGCCACACTTCCGGATAGCCAGGGCCATTGCTGCCCCCAGCACTCCCACCACCTTGCATGTCCATCCACCAAACCTGGCATTCCGCTTGACCGTTTGAATCTGCAACCGTTCTAGAATAGGTCGAGCCAATTTCGGAATAGCGTCCGACGTTCCAGCGAGATTCTGTCGCCACTTCCAATCCAAGAGGCCCAAGTCAGGCCTGCTGCGCGTATTCCACTGAACTTGCCGAATGATCCATACCTCTCTCACGCGAGAATATACTGCGTCCAAACAAAACCAGCAGCAAAATGCCAATCATCGACAGTGCCGCTAGGAGATATACCATCGCAAACGAAGCATCGGGAGCCATCGGCGCCTGAACCATCTGCAATGTTTTTTGATTCTTCACAACGGTGGCAAGATGGGCACTGAGCGCCTGTCGACACTCCTCCTCCGAATCTCCTAACACTCTCCCTTGGAGTGATACCCGCAGGATTTCACTGCCACTGACAAACTTCGCGTCGATTCTTGATAGAATCCTTCTCGTCTTGGGTTCGTCAGATGCAGGCAAGGTCGCGACGGTTTCGTCGATCAATTCAGCCGATGAAACACAGTTCAACACATTTGCTTTTTCCTGGTCCCAATTCAAACGTGCTTGAGGCAACCGCAATAACGCATGCAAATGGAAATGAGACGATTTGAGAGCATTCGTCCAAACCAATACGGCTGCGATCGCCAGTATCCCCAACAGACAATCTAAAATGCCAAAACGGACTCTCAGTTTCATATCAATTTCCTTGCGAATCGAGATTGAGCCAACAGTAAACTATAGACGTGAATTGCTCCGCCATGCGAATGCAGGACATTCCGACGAGAATCTCTGCAACCCGGAAGGAAACTCACAGAATCTGCTGATGATCCTCAACTTCGAAAATAATTTTGTTTTCCTGTCCCCTGCACCAGTTCCAATTCGTTATCCCTTTGAAAACCGGCCGAGTTCATCGTGATACGGCTGAGATTGTCCGACTCAAGGAGAAAGAAAAATGGCGAAGTTCATGTTTGTTTATCGTGGTGGAGATGATTCTGAAAAGTCGCCTGAGGAAATGCAGCAGGTGATGCAAATCTGGATGAACTGGATCGAACAAGGCAGCAAGGCTGGCTGGATTCTCGACGGTGGCGATGCACTGAAACCAGGTGGACGAGTCGTTCACTCGGAGTCGACAATTACCGACGGCCCATTTGCCGAATCCAAAGAACTGGTCGGTGGTTACTCGATGATCGAAGCCGCAGATTATGACGCGGCCGTTGAATATGCCAAAACCAGCCCCATGATTACGCAGCATAGTGGTATCGTGGAAATTCGTGAACTGATGGGTACAGGCGAAGGTTAGTATGGATTCGTCGCCATCATCCACGGACGACAATCCCCCGGATTCGTCCGGGAAGTTGGTTGAACACTTCTTCAGGCACGAGTCGGCAAATCTGATTGCCGTGCTGACTCGCGCCTTCGGCATCGCACGCTTGGACCTCGTTGAAGATATGGTCCAAGCCGCGATGATCGAAGCCATGCAGACTTGGAAACATCGCGGCATACCCCAAAATCCAACGGGCTGGATTCACCGCGTCGCGCGCAACCGCATCCTTGATACACTCCGCCGTGAGAAGATTCACCAACGCGCCGTGGCCTTTGCCGGACAACCTGCTGAAGCCACCGAGTCGCTGGTAGATCAATGGCTTTGCGAAGAACGACTGCCCGACAGTTTGCTAAGGATGATGTTTGTCTGCTGCCACCCCTCCCTTGATCTTCATTCCCAAACCGCACTGACACTCAAAGTCCTCTGCGGATTCGGACTGGGAGAAATCGCTCGTGGATTGCTGATGTCGACGGAAGCCATCAAGAAACGCATTCAACGAGCCAAGCGATCGCTCGCCGAGTTGCAGGTCAGTCTCGACATGCCGGCTCCCGACGATATGCAACTCCGATTGAACTCGGTTCACAATGTGCTGTATCTCATGTTCAACGAAGGGTACAGTACCTCCCATGGTGCCGAACCGATTCGAGACGATATCTGCGAAGAAGCGGCTCGATTGTGTCACATGTTGTGTGTTCACAAATCACTCAGTACCCCGACGACTTGTGCGTTGCTTTCACTGATGCTTTTCCACGCGGCTCGATTGGACTCGCGCATGGACAACAACGGGGCTGCCGTTTTGCTGGAAGATCAGGACCGGGACCAATGGGATCGCAACCTGATCACCGTGGCCGAAAGCTGGCTGGCTCGTTCCCAAGTCGAACATCCGACTCGATTCCATCTTGAAGCAGCCATTGCAATGATGCATTGTCGAGCCCCGAATGTTGCCGAGACGGATTGGGCGACCATCGTGCGGCTGTACGACCGACTGTTGCAACTATACCCGTCGGCTGTCTACGTGCTGAATCGAGCCATTGCGTTGGGTCAGTCTGGCGAAGTCGTCGCGGGACTGGAATCACTGGAAACGATTCGCAACCAACAAGAAATGAAAGACTACTTCCTGCTCGAATGCGCCATCGCGCGGCTTCACGAACTGTCCGGGGACTATGAATCCGCCGCCTCGTCTCTCAAAACCGCGCTGGAGTCGAAGAACATGGCGCCCCACGAGCGCTTTCTCCTCGAAACTCGCTTCAAAGCTCTCCTCCGAGAATCGGAAGACTAAATAACAATCCGAACTGGCGGCAAACCGACAACAACTGGCTTGTCTCCGCGGTTTTGCCTAATTCTTCGACCGTGAACGCGATCACTCCCATAGGCAGGGTAAACCCGAAGTTAACTGTTTCAAAAACAATATCTGTGTCTAAATCTCAAGTCTCGGTATACTGCCAGTTAGGGACAAATACTCGGACAGAGGAAAAATCATGGGCAGAATTCGTTTTTTTTGCTGCGCGATCGGCGCAGCCATCATTCTCTCTCTCTCGTCACCCGCAACAGCCCAAGTGCTGTTCAGCGACGACTTTAGCGGTAGTGGTCTAGTCGACCAGACGAAGTGGCGATTGCCTTTCGGTGGTGATGGAGCCTTCTTTGGTCGGACGGAGGTCAAGACAAACCTGGAAACGGAGTATCCATCGCGATCGGGCGGAGTCGGCGTCCTCGAGCTCGATACATTCCGCGACGACGGCACAGGCGTTTCGACTGGCGCCTTCCACGGTGCAGGTTTGCACACGAAGCGAAACTTCGCACGCGGTGGTGGACTTCGTTTTGAAGCCCGCGCTCGACTGTCAAATGTCGTTCCCGGATTGAATGGCGGTTTGTTTCTCTTCGATGTACAGCGGAACAATGAACTGGGTGAATTGGTGCGTGATGAAATTGATCATGAACTACTGAGCAATGACACCAGTCGTCTGTTCACCAACTACTGGAACGAAGGAAGTTTCTTTGGAACGGACGCCGGCGGTGATGGGTTGAACGAGACTCCCT
>CAYYHV010000591.1:0-3743 GCA_964471695.1 uncultured Pirellulaceae bacterium | reverse complement strand
CGCCGATGTAGATCACCTCGGGTTGTGGATGGCGTTGCGGCAAAACGGCTCGGCGACGGTCAATGTCACCAATGGGGCTCAACTGGGAACCACAAACAGTGCCAGTAGTGGTCGAATCGGCTTTGAAGGAACGGGAACATTCAACATTAACACGGGTGCCCGATCGGACATGTCGGACGTGGTCGTGGGTTATCACACTACGGCGACAGGTACCATCAACGTTGCGGACGCAGGAACTCGGTTCGTTGCCAACTCAGCCGACATGCATGTGGGCCGCTGGGGAGTCGGCAATCTGAACGTCAACAACGGTGGCCGCGTTGACGTAACAGGTATCGGCAATCTCAGTACCGGGTTCCTCGAAAGCGGAACCGGGAACATTGCGCTCGATGCAGGAGTCGCCAATGTTGGTAGTCGCATCTACGTCGGACAGCGCGGAACGGGAACGTTCTCTGCGACCAATGGAAGCAGCGTCACCTCAGAACTGCAGTTTGTGCTGGGCGATGAAGCCATGGCCACGGGCACTGCGACTTTTGACAACTCGACGCTGAATGTGACCAACTCGAATCATGATTTGATTGTGGGACTACAGGGACTTGGGCAGATGACAGTCACCAACGGTTCTACGATAACCATCGCCAACGATATCCAGATTGGCACGGACAGCATGCTGGATAACCGATTAGTTGTGAGTGGTGGATCGACCGTTTCCACAGGGACTCGATCGGGCGACGACATCATCGTTGGCAACAACGGCAACGGCACGCTGATCGTCAGCGAATCATCAGCCTTGACGACTCGCAGTCTGACTATTGCTACCGGGTCACTTTCCAACGGCAGCGTGATTCTTGAAGGCGCTGGTACCACGACAAACCTCGGTTTTCTCTTTGTCGGCAATTCAGGCACCGCAGACTTGACGGTATCCGGTGGAGCGAACGTTAACATCGAAACAACCGAGTCGCCGGTCGCAAATCTAACGGTCGGCGACGATACGACGAGCGTGGGCATCATGACGATTACCGGCAGTGACGCATCAGGCAACCCTTCGACCGTAACGGCAAACAAGCGAGCCGAAATTGGTGGCTCGGGCAACGAAGTCGGTGGCACCGGTACGCTCAACATCGAAAATGGCGGACGACTGGAAACCGTTGGAGCCGTGATTGGACTGAAAGACGCAGCAGACGTTGGGCCCGGCGGAACGGGAACCGTAAACGTGAACAGCAACGCGTCGTGGAAATCCACGGGCACGATTACCGTGGGCCAGATCGGCCAGGGCCAACTTAGCATTACATCGGGTGGCCGAGTCGAATCGACAGCCGTCTTGATCGGTGACAATAACAATGGCGATACAGGTCAAGCCGCGGTCGCTGTCTCGGGGACAAATGGCACGACTGCCTCCACGCTGGATGTTTCCGGGGTGTTAACGATCGGCGACGACCGAGCCGCTTCGTTGACGATCAGCAACGGAGCCGTTGTAAATTCTGGCACCGACATGGGAAATACCTTCGCAACGATCGGCAATGCTGGTTCAGCCGACGGAGTCATCGTGACGGTGGACAACGCGACCTGGAACGAACAAGGCACGAGAATCAAAGTCGGCCGAAGTGGTGGCTCCGCGGCCGACCCCTCCACCTTGAAGATTACCAACGATGGAAAAGTCAACGCGGACCTAATTATGGTCTCTGACGACTCGGCCAGCAGCCACGGATTGGTTGAGATCGACGGTGTGGGCTCAGCCGCGAACGCGCGAGTCAGCGTGATTGGCGATGTGGGACCAGGAACGCTGAAGGTAACCAACGGCGGAGCCTACAACGTTTCTGAAATCTTCGACATCTCTGGATCAGGAACGGGGACCGTAGAAATCGGCCTCGGCACATTTCCATCAAGCATCAACGCACCCGGCGCAACGGCCGTTGGACGCAGCAACAATTCCACAGGAACACTGACGGTACATTCGCGAGGCACGTTGACGACAGGCGAACTACAGATCGCTAGGTCTGCTGGATCAACGGGCACCATCCGAGCCAACGGGGGCGGCACGATCAACGTCGCTGGCGTATTGTCAGTCGGCGGAACGGCCAACGACGACGGAGGCTTCGGACGACTGATCGTTTCTGGCTCCAGCGTTGACGCAGATACCGTAACGGTACGTGATGGAAGCTCCGTAAGCATTACTGCTGGAACTTTGCGGCTGGGAACTTTGAATCGCATGTCAGGCAGCGACTTCTCGTTATCAGTTAACGGCAAACTCGTCTTCACGGGCGACCAAGTTCTCGACGCCAGTCGACTGGCCGATGTTTTCAATGACGATCCCACCCTCAAATCGCATCCTCTTGGTTTTCCGGGCGGAATGACACTGGCAGTCGAAGGGGCAGCCACGCTGGATGCACCACTCCGATTGGACGGCGGCTTCTTTACCGTGGGATCAATCGACAGCCTGTCGAATCTCGATTGGGATCGAGGCACTCTCGAGCTGACCGCCATAGACGTGAACATTGAAACCGGCGGCTTGTTCGGCAACCAGTTGCTTCTGCAGAACGATCAGAACCTGGTGGTCAGGCAGTCGACGGTAAACAACGGCTTGATCAATGCAACGGGTTCGTTGTTGAACTTCGCGGGCGGACTCACCAACAACGCAGACATTGTCCTGATCAATTCAACGGTTAATGGCCCAGTCAACAATCCTGCCGGATCGACGCTTACGGTCGTGGGACAAGCCAACTTCAACGACATTGTGACTGGGGCTGGCAACTTCTACGGACCAGGTACAACCATCTTCAACGGCGGCTTCAGCCCCGGCGACAGTCCTTCGATCGTGACCTTCGAGGGCGACATGATTTCGGCCCAGTCGCTATTCGTTGAGATCGGCGGCAATAACAATTCCATGATGGCTGAATACGATCAACTGTTGATCGACGGAGTCGCCGCGATCGATGGCTTGCTGGACGTCAGCCTGATTGATTTGAGCGGCGGCACAAACGGCGAATACGTCCCGCAGCTTGGCGACTCGTTCGAACTGATCACCGCGACCGGCGGCATCAAAGGCGACTTTGGCCAGATGAACCTGCCGGCGCTAACCGGTGGGTTGGAATGGCAGATCGACCAGTCCAATGTAAGTTGGTCATTGAATGTCGTGATGGCCAACACGGCAAGCGGCGACTTTGACATGGACGGCGATTTCGACGGAGCCGACATTGACGCACTCGTAGCCCAGATTGCCGGCAGTGGAACGGATCAGTCGTTCGACATGAACGGCGACGGACAAATCGACCAATCGGACCTCAACCAGTGGCTGGCAATTGCCGGAGCCGAAAACCTCGCATCGGGCGGCAGCTATCTCCCGGGAGACGCCAACCTCGACGGAGCCGTCGACGTATCCGACTTCAACATCTGGAACGCCAACAAGTTTACGACCGTCGCAGCCTGGACTCGTGGCGACTTTACCGCCAACGGTTCGATCGACGTATCGGACTTTAACCGTTGGAACTCAAACAAGTTCCAGATCGCCGACGCAGCGGCGGTCCCTGAGCCGAGTGGAATCGCTCTTTGTCTAATGGCCTGCGTAGCAGGATTGTTCCTTCGACGCAGCTATTCTGTGATTCAATAGCGGCCAGAAAGCGCACTGGCTTGCCAGTGCTTTCATTTCGAATTGGCCTTGAGCGCCGTGGCTGTTTTGAACGTTGTGTTCAAGTGGCTTAAGTGTGAATGTAACTCTTGAAATAGCTACAGAGAGCAAGGCACTGTCT
>CAYYHV010000590.1:0-3755 GCA_964471695.1 uncultured Pirellulaceae bacterium | reverse complement strand
AACTGCTTTGGGTCGTTGGCGGCAGCAAACAATGACTGGCCCAATTCATAGTTCACGACCGAATCTGCGGTTCCATGGCTTTGAAGAAGCGGTCCATGATAATCCTTGATTTTGTCGATCGACTCAAAGCGGTTTCGCATCAACGTACGGACGGGCAACCAGGGATAGAGACTGGCTGACGTCTCCACAAGCGAATTGAAGGTGCTTTGCAGGATCAAGCCGCGGGCGCCACCGTTTGCAGCCAAGTGAACCGCGACCCCACCACCCAGTGATTGCCCCATCAGGATGGCTTCGTCGGTTTGAATGCCGCAACGATCGACCATCCAGTCGCGAGCTGCCTCAGCATCCATCAACACACCGGCTTCGTAGGGCTTGCCTTCGCTCAGTCCATACCCGCGATAGTCAAACACAAAAACCGAGACGCCGTAACGGTCTCGCATTTCCTGCCCGAATCCACCAAGCCAGGGGACCATGTCTCCATTGCCGTGACAGAAGAGTAAATGCCCCCGGGGATCGGGGTGCTCGAAATACCATCCGTGCAGTTTCGTCCCATCATTAGAAGTGAAATGGACATCTTCCCCACCGAACTCGGACGCATCGACCTCATGCGCATTGGCTTGGGACGCCGGATAAACAAGATATCGCTCGAGTGCGAGCATGATCAGCAAAATGCCCAGATAGACGACGATCGCCATCCGAGCCATTCGCCACGCTATAAGTTTCATCGCCGGTGCCCCTCTTGCGATTTTCCGACGTCGGGAGGAAGTAAGCGACTGGTGGTACAGTCCCAATCGGGGATTACTTCGTCAACCTGACTACGCGAGCATGCAGTCGCGGGTTCGCCGAAATACGGCAAGTCATCAAATTGACTTGCCGAGTCAAAGTCGAGTGAGAGAGAAGTGGCCTAGAATTTGTACTTTGGATTTTTGGACGAAAAGTCCTTGTCGCACAAACCTACGTTCAATTCAATATTGCGATAGGTGTATTCTTCGACCAATCGGGGCTTGCCGCCAGGAGCGCTGGGCCAATCGTACGCGGCATAGCGAATGGGCAGCTTCAACTCCTGATCAAGGAAAACCTGAGCCAGGTAGATATTGTTGGGACCCAGCGGTTCATTCACCTTCTTCGTGGGGCGAATGACTTCGAGGTAGCTACAGACGCGTCCGTCGACTTTGGCACCGTTGATGTATTTGACTTTGCACTCATTGTTGATGCACGGATTGGCTTCCGCACTTTCAATCAGTCGCTCCGTCAATCGCTGCAACCCGACCTGCGTAATCGGATAGCGCGATGAGCTGGTGGCAAAGGTTCCTTCTGGAGACAACCACACGGATGGCATGAATCGTCCGCGGGTACCACCTTCACGGACAAGCATTTTGCCGTTGTTCTGTCCATCCGCAAAAAGAACCTCTCGGTTCTTGCAATCTCGAGGTCCGAGAAACTTCATGTACACACTAAAATGCGAACACTTGCAGTTCGCAGTCGCCGGACGACCATTGCGGACTTTCAACTTGATCTGTTCTGTCGAGCGAAGCCTTCCACCAATGCGTTCTCGTTTAATAAAGTCGCATTGGTAATCGCGAATGTTCTTTTTGATATTCTCGAGTGCGATCTTCGCGTCACGCGTTGCAAGATCAAGCGTCTTTTTGGCTTCGGATTTTTCAACTGCCGGCTTGGTATCGGAGTTGTTCTGGTTCTCGAGGGCTGCCAGCTTCTCAATGTCTTGAGGCTTTGCGGGTAGCGTCGTGGTTTGCACGCTCCCGGATTGTTGTTCGACTTCTTCTTGTGAGATCGCGGTCGTTGGCGCTACCTGCGTGGTACGGTCGGCGTAGGCAGGCTGGACCGTCGCGGGAACCACGTTGGATTTGCCAAGCGATGGTGTCGCCGGTGCAGTCGCAGTCGCAGCGATGAGGTGTGAATTCGCTGGCTGATTTTCCACTCGGAAAACCGGCTTGGTCAACGACTCACGCTCTTGAGTCTGCGCAAGCGAGGAGATTGGGGTGAGCAAGACGGCAATCGCAGATAAAGCGATAGACAATCGGGGGTGAACTAGATCTAACATTCCCTAAAATCCTTTCCAAAGCGACACGGTCTTAGTGTCGCCCCGCAACATCCATGGGCGGCGATGATACGCAGACTCGGAACCTGATAGCAAGCTCAACCAAGTCTCATTCCTGATGGTAGGAACTGAGGCAGCCTGCTCTGCCAAGTCGCTAACTCACCTGTCTTGTATGTATCGCCCAATCGAGGGAACGAAATTACAATGTCGGGGCTGACTGAACGGCGTTACCCGATTCGAGTAACAGACGAGACCGTTAAGGTCCGTGCAGCTTCGCTAGTTTCATACTAATTCCGGGGTGTGGTTTGAACAACAAATTTGTCACTTGGCTTACCGTTGTGTCCGAATTGTTCGGGGAAAACGCGTATATTCTACATTTTGAAGACCACCCAGAATGTGTAATTGTGGACCCGGGCTTCGAGCCCGATAAGATTACTCAGGCGATAAAAGGCGCAGATCTTACCTCAACGGCAATTCTTAATACGCATGGTCATAGCGATCATATTGCTGGCAATGCTGCCATGAAATCTGAATGGCCTGACATTCCGTTGATCATTGGAATCGGCGACGAACCCAAGCTGACCGATCCTCAACTTAATTTGTCAGCTAATTACGGATTTCCTTTGATTAGTCCGCCAGCAGACCAAACGGTCAAGGCAGGAGATCGGATGGAGTTCTCTGGCATCAAAATGTCTGTCCGCGAGACGCCGGGACACTCTCCTGGGCATGTTGTGTTTGTGATCGAACATTCTGACAAGCCGTGGATTGTGGTCGGCGGAGATGTGCTCTTCCAAGGCAGCGTGGGGCGCACGGATTTTCCCGATGGCGATCACGACGCTCTTATGAAAGCGATCAAGGAGCAAATGTATTCGCTGCCCGACGATACGATTGTGCTCACTGGGCATGGGCCAACAACGACGATTGGTTTTGAAAAAGCCAACAATCCATTCGTCCGAGGCTAGTGGGAGTTCCACTGGCTGGTTGGACATTCGTTGCTGTAGGAGTCGATTGTGGGACGAGAAGATTTCTCAGAAGTTGATCGGTCGCCTCCTCGGATCGGCAGCATCGATGTGTTTCGTGGGCTTGTGATGTTTCTCATGCTGAGTGAGGCGCTTCACCTGACTTCGCTCGTTCGCCATTTTCCTGACAATCAGGTTTGTGAATGGTTACGTTTTCATTGGTCGCATGTTCCCTGGCAAGGATGCTCGCTTCACGATCTAATTCAGCCTGCGTTCACTTTCCTGGTGGGTGTTTCGCTTCCTTTTTCATTGGCCAGCCGCAGGGGCAAAGGGCACTCGTACTATTGGATGGCTGCCCACGCATCGTGGCGAGCCTTGTTGCTGATTGCCATCGGTATTGTTCTGAGGTCGCTCGGTGAAGATCGCACGAATTTTACATTCGAAGATACGTTAACGCAGATTGGATTGGGGTACTTTTTCCTGTTTCTCATTGGGTTGTTACCGCGCCCGATGCACTACGTCTTTGCGGTTCTCGTGTTAGGCGGTTTTTGGGTGGCCTTCGCCGCTTCGGATGCTCCACCCGACGGATTTGACTATGCCGCAGTGGGCGTTCCCGAAGACTGGGCGCATCACGAAGAGGGATTTCAATCGCGATGGAACAAAAATAGCAATCTCTCGTGGCAAGTCGATCAGTGGTTCATGAATCTGTTTCCAAGGGAATCGGAGTTCGTCTACAA
>CAYYHV010000589.1:0-3784 GCA_964471695.1 uncultured Pirellulaceae bacterium | reverse complement strand
AGGTCCGGAAGGAAGCAGCCCTAACGAGATCCGGCACGGGTCATCGTGCCAGCCAGCGTAGTAGCTGGCTGAAGTCGTGACGCGAAATTCTGGAGTCATCCAGAAATGGGCACCAAATTCGGGATAGACTGCGGCTGTTACGTTGTTTTCGTCATGAACCTCGATGTCAATTTCGTCTTCGATCAACTCCCATGGTTCGATCCCCGCGTATGCGCCGGCGCCAACAAACGGCGCCAAGCGACTGGGAGCGTGAACACGAAAACCCAAATGCGCTCCACCATAGAGACTCTCGCTATGAGTCCCCGCTAATCCTGTAAGGCCACCGCGAGTCTCCAACCAAGAAGTGGGGAAGATCAGCGCACCCAGTTCGCCGCCCGCCGTTGATGGAGTCGTACTTCCTGAGATGGACGTGTAGTGGCCGATTCGTCCCTTTACGAATCTTGCATCCAACGACTGCTTGGCCATTTGGATTGGATCGTCAGAATGCGTTGCGTACTTCAACGCATAGTCCGCGTCGGTTCGTGCCCAACGCGAACCAGCGCAGCCCGATGCGAGCAGCAGCACGTAGAGTGGAAGATAGCGAACAGCCATGCGCAGACTATAGCTGCAAAGCGACGGGAATAGCCATTGGCGATTTGGCTTGCAGAAAAATGAGGCCAGAAGCGGGCAAAGCGAAGGCCTTGCAACAATATGTCCTGCTATCAACAGCCGAGTTGAGGGTTGCGAATTGGCGAGCGTTACTCACAAGTCAGTGTACTCATCGTGTGACAAGTAAAAAATTGCGGAAGGAATTCTTGAAATGATCTAGACATCTATCTGTCGAGGCCGTGAAATTTCAGGAATCTGGCTCCGTTTAGCCGTCAATTGCAGGAAAAAGCGAAGAATCATGTCGACGGGAGCTAGAGCATACGGAAGTTCGACCTAAGATGAGGACTTAAGAAGTTCGCAAAAATTCTTTCACAAGGAGACGGTCTAATGACTTTTGATCAACAATTCTCTTGGCAACCCTCCCGGTTGCTTTCATCTTTTCTAACCGCCATTGCATGTGCGGTCATGTGCTCCGGAATGGCTTCCGCTCAAGTCATTGTTAACGATAGTTTTACCGACGGTGATCGAGCGGCAACGGGCCCGCTGGAAGCTGATTTCTTCGCGTCGTCGACATCAAACGCCATTGAATCGAACGCTGGTTCGGTTGGGTTGGTTAGCGGCAGCTCAGGTCGCCAGATCCACGGACTGTTCCCAACCCAGACATTGGCCAACGCAGGCGATAGCTTGCGGACAAGCGTCACGTTTACGACTCCTGCCACGGTTGCCAGCGGCAACGAAGATTTCCGCTATGGCATTTTCGATCACCTGGGACGCGACGGGGCAAGCCAGCTTGGCCAAGATACATCCTACAGCAGTGGCAGCCCAAACCCTGACTACAACGGGCTTCCTGGTTTGTATACCGAAATTGACGTGGAAAGCGCCGACTCAGGAACCAACCTCAATATGCGTCGATCGGATCCAACGATGAGTGGTCGCCTCATCGCAACGAGCTCAGGCTTTACTAACCTTGGCAGTAGCCCCGACATCGGCTATTCGATCGTTGCGGACACCAGCTACACGGTGGAATTGTCGGCCACACGCAGCGCGACGGGTGAAATCGTATTTACGACGGATTTCCTCGGCAATTCGTATTCCGTCGTGGACGCGGCTCCACTTTCGTATGACTTTGGTCTGCTTGCTTTTGGCTCGTCCAGTGGTGCGTTTGGTTCATCAAACAGTCCTGGTGACCCTGACAATGGAATCGACATTACGAATGTCTCCGTCACTTTCGTGCCGGTACCAGAGCCTTCCAGTGTCGTGCTTTGCCTGCTCGGAGGTTTGGTACTCTTGCTTGGCAAGCGTCGTCGCTAAGCAAGAAGCAAGCGTCGTCTTCGAGAGACGGTGAAAGAAGCAGAACGATTGTTGACTATGGCGTTGCCTCTTCCTGAGAGGCAACGTTTTTTTATGTAGATGAGCGAGGATGCGAGCGAAATGGCTTCCGCCGTATTGCCACACCGCTGTGGTTTAACTCTCCGGCGAATGCTCGCGGACGAATTCGACCATCGGTTTGCCGCCACCGGCGACAACCTTGCCGGTGAGGAATTCGGAGACGTATCGTTGACGAACCTTCTTCTCGGGGACTTTGAAGTTATCACCCTTTTGAAGGACCGGGCGTTTTTCCAACATCGAGCCAAACATGCGCGTCCCTGCGGCTTGGCATGGGAACCAGTTGCCTTTGTTTTCTTCGTCGACGAGGTAAAACTCCGGGTAGCAATGATCGGGAACCCACACGGTTCGAGCCGGCACACCATGGACTCTACATAGCGCGATGAACAGCGACGAAAGCTCTTCACAATCGCCATTCTTATCCTTGAGTGCCGCCAAAGCGCCTTTGAGTTTTCCGTTCTGGTATTCCACGTTTTCGCGAACCCAATCATAGAAAGCTTCGACTTGTTCCCAATCCGTAAGAGTCTCATCCTTGAGTTCTTTGGCGAGGCTGCGAATCATACGGTGATTCGATTCAATTTTTGGGCTGGGTCCAAGATACTTCTTGAGTTTCCGTGGTAGCTTCTTGGGCATTTTCAGTCCGCTCGTTTCCTCGGGGCCGATGACTTGCTTGCGATCGACTTCGAAGGTTATAAGGGCCTTGGCTGTTTCTCCAGCTTTCAGCCGCGGGACTGAAACGAGCATCTGTTTGACGCCGCCTTCCAGCATTCGATAACTGACTTTGCGAACCTGAGGGGTGATATCCTCTTTGACAATACGCACCTTCTGTTCAGGCCAATCGGTAGGGACCGGAATCGTGGCGAACAGTCCAACACAGGGGCCGCCCTTGGCCGTCAGCTTGACGCCGACTTTCCAAATATCAGACTGCATCTCGCCCAGTTTTTGTTCCGTCTCGGCAATGGCTGATCCGTCACCGAACTGGGCTTGGAGGTTGGGTGTTGCCAATGCCAAAGCGATAAGAGTCGTCGATAGCACAAGTTTGCGGCGAGATAGCTTCATGGTGTCAGTCGCGGAAATAGAATCGTCGGTGAGTAAGCCTCCATTCTAATTCGCCGCACCGAATTGACTCGAAATGGTTAGCGATTTGCCGATGTTTCAGTAGGTTCAGGTTGTAGTGATTGGGTGAACGCAACAAAAAAAAGCTACGCCTGAGCGTAGCTTCGATGATTCGTGAAATCCGCCGACTCCTAGAATCCACCCGTTTCACTGAAACCCAGCGGACGACCGTTGATAATGGGTGGTTGGTCGGCTGGAATGACGCTGCCGGTCGGTGGGATCATGCCGGAGTCGGATACGACGCCTCCAAATGTCTCACCAGGGCGAACGTCATAGCCTGTGTCGTTTTGAACGAAGCTCGAACCGTTGGCGGGTTGACCGCCGATGCTCCCGTAAGCAGGGTCGTAGTTACCGTCGGTTGGGCAGCCGCAATCCGTAGGGCAAGGAGTGCACGTTGGGCAGCAAGGGGGTTGCTGGAGCCCTGTTGGAGCACCCGGAACCGGCGTCAGGCCGGGTTGGCCTTGAGGAAATTGTGGGAACTGTGGCGGCGCGACATTCCTCGGTATGGCTCCGGCGTAAGCCTGAGCACAAGGGCCACCGCGTACGCCCCACAATCGCAGGCCGCGTCGGCAGCCGGATGAGGAAACAACGAACAACAACACAATCGCTAAGAGGGCATAGCGCTTCATCGGCCTGGTCTCCAGGTAACGCTTGAGCGGATTATTTCGCTCGGGGTGGGAAGTAAGGTGGGCCC
>CAYYHV010000588.1:0-3792 GCA_964471695.1 uncultured Pirellulaceae bacterium | reverse complement strand
GTGTCTACCACTATCACGCAACGAAGACCTATCCTTACATCAATGGCGGCTTTTATGGCAAAGTCACCGAGCGAAGTGGTCAGGTCGATCCGCAGCCACGAGCAGAAGGTTTACGTCCGGCGGCTCGCCCATTGCGTGGTGCCAAGATTACCGGCTTTGAGAATGTGAAGCCCGGCAGTTATGTTTTGCGCTATGAAGTCTACGGAGACAAGCGATCTATTGAGTATTCAGTTGCCGAGAATGGATCGGCAAAGTTCATCTACAGTTCCTCGCGGGGCACACAGGCGGAAACGTATTCGCCACGCCGAAATGGTGGCAAAGAGAGACGTCGGGGCAGACCACCACGCAGGAGAGGTGAACGCGATTCAGCGCGGTGACGAAGGCTGTGTTTCGTTTCGGTTCGCGCCGGCCAGCCGAATGAGGCTGGCCGGACAACGTGCTTCTTGATGCAAAATCGTCGGAACGAGAATCAGCCCAACCACTTCAAAAGGACTTTCCTGTCCCGCTTGAGGGCTTCGACGTTCGCTTTAATTCCTTCTTTGCCCAGGTATTCGACGTGCAAAGAATAGGGGCCCTTGAACTCTGATTTGCGGACCATGTCGAAGAACTTTGGGTCGACTCGGCCCGTCCCCAGCGGAACATGCTTGGCCTTTTTGCCATCCCAAACGAAGTCCTTGACAAATATAGCGCCGATATGAGGTCGCATGAGTTGGAAAAGAACTGGCCACGACAAACCGGCTTCAATAGTTGCATGTCGAATGTCAAATGCGGAGCCAATTTGTTCGACGGGGAGATCGTGAATGACACGATGAATGTCCCACAGCGTCGCACCGATGTATTTCGATGCGGAATGGTTTTGGTACAGCCCCTGAAGTCCCAGTTGACGATTGAGATCTGCCAGTTCCTTGAACTGCGGTCTGAGGTTGTCCAGTTGTTTGAGGACGGGTTGCTTCATGTCGTACTTCAAGCCACCCATGCGGTACCATTTGACTCCCAATTCGGCTGCGGTCTTAAGAACCTTTTCGGACAGCTTGTCGGCGGAATTCACATCGGTTGCCATGGCTACGATTTCGACACCGTGTCGCTTGAGAGCTTCGACCATTTTCGGCAGATCTTCTTCCACACGTTCGGGAAGCACATGCCCCTTATTGCGAACCGTGGCTTCTACGCCATCAAAGCCAAGCTCTTTGACTGTGGCGGCCAATTCGTCGTAGCTGAGATCTTGTAGAAACTTGGTAAAGACGCAAATCTTCGGCGAGACATTGGCGTCTTGCGCGATTAGTGGCGTTGGTGCGATACCTGCCATACTCGCTGCTGCAAGTGCTGTCCCGGACTTGATGAATGAACGTCGATCGCAACCACGTTTTGTCGGCATCGAGTGAATACTCCTGTTAGTTTGTGAGCCGTCGACGGATACCAAGCAGGCAACACGCGACTACGCCCCACAAAGCAATTCCTTGCGGCTCGGGAACCGCACTCGCGTCGGACGATTGAAATTTATTGCGGTTCCAAAGGTTAAAGTCGGAAATGTCCGTGAACCCATCCGCATTAAAGTCTGCAGAGCACCAGCCACCGTCACTCGTGAACTTATTGCTATTCCAGAGATTGAAATCTGAAATGTCGACTACCCCATCAAGGTTGGTATCGCCTTCGAGGTAGGGATTGGAGGAGGCCAGGTTGATGGCCCCAGCGTTCGCCAGCCAATCCGTCAGGTCGTCGTTGTCGATTTGGCCATCCCCGGTCAGGTCAAATCTCGTATCTGATGACCCGCTTGCGATGGCTGCGACTAGACTATCAATGTCGGCGCAATCTATGGCTCCGTCGCTGTTCAAGTCAACGGAAGCGATGTCGATTGAGAACAACGCGTCTAGCTGAGACGGCGACAGGTTCGCATTCAAGTGGAATACGAACGCATCAAAATCTGCGAAACGTTCTCGCGAGCCCACACGAAACTCTAGGGGGACGTCGATGTCAGCCGACGATATGTCGAAAGTCCCGCCGACTTCCCAGCGAAATACGCCGTTGTCGCTCAGGGTTTCAATGGATTCGGGGTCGACGCCGAAGTCGTCGGCTACGTAAATGCTGTCCGAGCCACTGTCGAACCCTCGGCCTCGATAGTAAGCAGTGTACGTGCCGGTTTCGCTAAACTCGATGTCGTAAACTAACAGGGATTCGTGCGGATCCGTTGGACGATCCACTAGATCATGAAAAGGTGATCGCATGGATTGGCCACCGAGTGCGTCGGCTGTTGATTGAGTCACCCAGTTCACGTTGTCAGCATCGGGATCGAGGATGACTGCAAAATCCTCAGCCTGAATGAACCTCGCTTCGGCCAGACCACCATCATTAGGGGATGTGATTCTCCAGTTGGGACCGACGTCTTCTGCATTCAGCGGCTTACGGACGATTGCCGCCGTGGAAAACTCATCAGCACCCACGTCAAGCAAACCGACTCGAGGTTGCCCGTCAAAATCCGTGGTGACAAGCGACGCATAGTTTCCTGATGCTGCGTCGATCGCTGGACTATTGACACCTGGTCGCCACAATCCCGACGAATCCTGAAACAACTGCGGATCGATGACCTGCACCCCAGGATTACCAGACGCTGGTCCAAGGGATTGACCAAAGGCAATATTACCTTCCCAGTTCCATCCATTCCCCTCCGTGCCTTCGAAGAGAGGGTCCGATGTACTTCGGATGAGGTTGTTCGCAATCGTCACGTTCTCCGCGAGCAAGGTGCGGCCGCTGCTGCCAAATCCGTGGTCAAAGGTGATACCGGCTTCGTTGACGTCCACAATAGTGTTGTGAGCAATGATGGCGTCTCTGACCTGATAGTATTCGTTCAACGGGGAGTTGGGAACGCCGGCGGAAATGGATATTGCGCCATCGGCGCGACCGTCAACGCCTTGGAAATAGTTGTTGACAATGGTCTGACGTTCACCAATGACCCGAACACCGCCGGAGCCATCTTTGCCTTGCCCGAGAAAAAAGTTGCCCTCGACTCGGTTGTCATTCCCATGACGCAGTGTCAGTGTGCCCGCCGACTCACGAAACGTGTTGTAACGATAGGTGTTGTTACCGGACTTGTTGGAGATGATCTCAATTTCGCCATCGACTTCTTCGAAAAGGTTGTTCTCCACGACGGTGAAGGAATCACTCAGCGAGCGATCACTCGTGCCAACACGAATGGCTTCAAATCCATTGCCATTGCCTACCGGACGAGCGCCAAAGTGGTTGGAATCAATACGGTGGTGATCTTCTGCATTCGAACTTCGCCAAACCACAACGGTAACTCCCGAGTGGTTTTGACCTTCGAAGAAATTATGGTCGACTCGATTGTTCTGGCCGTACATCGAAACGCCAAAGTACCGAGTGTTGATGTCGGTGGGGTTGTAGTCAACGATCGTTGAATTCGTAAGTCGCGAGTTCGTGGCGTTACCTCGATTGCCACGAAATTCCACGACGTGATCGCCTCCAGGAAGCGCGCCACCTTCGAATCGCAGTCCATCTGCAACCAGCCAGTCGCCTGTGATATTGAGTGACGAGGCGCCGTTGAGAATGACGCCACCTGGCGTTGCTGGGCGTAGCGTGATGGGTTGGGCGGAAGTGCCAATCGCTGAAAAATTGATCTGCTGATTCGTCCAGATACCGTCCTGCATGATCAAGGAGTCGCCTGGTTGCACCAACGGAAGTGTTAGCGCAATATCAGTCGCCGAGGAGACCGGAAATTCAGCCGCATGGGTGATCCCACAGGCTGCCGCGAAAATGCAGGCAGCAAAAGAGAGCAGACAG
>CAYYHV010000587.1:3070-3794 GCA_964471695.1 uncultured Pirellulaceae bacterium | reverse complement strand
CCAGAGCATTCTGACATAACGTGACTCACTGTCCAGAAACTTTGGGGAGGTTCACGGGAACGTGGTTGTCTTCCTTCGATGGTGTGCGAACATCTTCGCCGATTGCGATATCGGTAACATCGACCAGCGTCGTCATCATCTCGCTCGTAGTACGGAGCACTGCCTGGAAACCTATCAATATGTCTGTGGAGGTTAAGATACCAACGATGCGGGCGTCACTGTCTACAACTGGCAAACAAGATATTCGGTGGGTTAGCATCTGAGTGATTGCAGTCGTCAACAGAACTTCTGGATATGTGACGAGTGGTTTCGTCGTCATCATTTTTTCCGCGTACCCCTCGCTCTGTTGCCATCGGTTGAGGTCACGGTCACTAATAACGCCCAGGATGCGCTCAGATTCGCAAACCAAAATGTGGTGCATATGCTGCTTTTGCATGATGCCCCGAAGCTTGGCTATTTTGGTTTTTGGTGAGACACATTGCATCTTTGTGGACATCAACGCAGCGACTGTCACCTCATTGTGCAGGAGTGTCTCAGCCTGCTGGCTGAGTACACGGTATGCCCGTTGTCGTTTGTCGAAAATGTCTGATGACATTTCCTTCTCTTCGAGTTCACGTTTCTCAGCTGCCTTGCGGTGAGAGATGAGAAATATCGCAATCGTTCCAAGTACTGCACAGGCTGCGGGAATAAACCAGTTATCCGCGAACGCTGAACGGTGCTCTCC
>CAYYHV010000587.1:0-3060 GCA_964471695.1 uncultured Pirellulaceae bacterium | reverse complement strand
GTGCTCTCCAGCTGCGTCCACGACCGCCTGAGGTTCAAGTGAGCCGATGACAAAAGCGTTCGTTAGATTTCCGGATACATCCTGAAATCTCGAATGGGCAGATCTTCCGAGGATGGTCGCAAACCCAATGACGGCAAGGAGTATAAGGCAGTTTAATACTGCAGCTTCCGGGCACGCCGTTCCCTCTGAGTTTGAAAATAATGACTTTGACATCCCGTGCCTCGTTTCTTTGAATTTCACAGTTAGCTACCGCTACGAGATAACAATCGCCAATTGGGAAATGCTGGTAAGCGGATGACACCGGATGCGAGTGCAATGGAATATGCAACCAGTGCGGCTCCAACGGAGAACACTGCTCCCATTTTCGCGGAGTCCTGCAAAGCTACATTGCTGAATGCCTGTCCTGATACGAAGAGTGCCACCGTAAGACCCAGGCCCGATATCGCAGCAGTCACAACGAGATGTCGGGTCTCCATGCCCTTCGCCAATGGGAAGCCGAGTCTAGTCGCGGCCATTGAAAAGAACGTGACGCCAACCGTTTTGCCAACGATTAATGAGGCTAAGACAATCCAAGTTAACCCAGTCACTCCGGAAAACGAAACTCCGGCATTCGCCAGAGCGAAGAAGAATAGCCCGAAGTCTACGAACAGACGAAGGTGGTGTTCAAAGTTTTCAAGTGGACTAGCGGCAGTATGGGGGTCTTTTTCATTGGGATGAGCGTCGGCGTACAACGCGACGTCACGCAGTGGACCTGGAAGAAAGGGAACGATAAATACCAACGCCAGAGCAGGATGCAGGTGAGCCGAGAAGAGGCCCCACCAACTAAACGCCCCGCCAACGAGGATGTACGGGACCCAGCTGCGAATATTCGCCAGTCGAAATCCATAGGCCGCCGCCATTCCCGGGACAATCCACAAGAGGTTCATCCACTGAGCTGGGTGATGTGGGTCAGGGTACGCTACCGCTTTGATACCCAAGCCGATGGCATCGTCCGCGACCGCAAGTAAGAGTAGAAACGAAATGGCAGGGTGACCTGCACCAAAGATGAGTTTGGCAACCAACCAAGCGAGCGCAATGTCCGTCGCCGTTGGAATTCCCCACCCGTTGCTCCAAGCAGGTTCCCCCATTATCGCATTCAGACCCACGTAGACTCCGACCGGTCCAAGTATCCCGCCTAGCGTAGCGAACAAGGGATTAATCGCCTTCGAAATGGGATTTAGGGCCCCATTGGGCAGGCATGCCTCCGTGATTTCCTTCGCGGCAATGCCGAAGAAAAACACCATGAATACATCATTAATGAGGAAGTGCATTGTGAAATAGTGCCCCCAGCCATCATGAGAATCATGGTGAACCGCTGAGTCAGCAACGTGGGAATGCGCGTCGGCAGCTACGTGAGCTAGGTCATAGACAGGACGATGAACGAGTGCGTTGTAGACGTTGGGAGCAACGTTGGAGAGCACTAGTGCACAAACAACTCCCGCAATCAACGGAATGGAAAACTCGGATAGCCATTGTGATATTGACCTATGCGTATTGTTATTTTGCATTGTGCTGCCCCTTGCTGATAAGTCCTAATGAAAAAATTCCAAAGTTTGTTCGGTTGTGGCCGCCATTACCGCACGATTAAACGCATCAAACGCCGCGACCTTGTAGCATTCAGCCTACGTTGGATAGTTGAAGACGGCATACCAACTCCGTCCGGAGCACCCTTCTCGGAAAACGTGGAACAAGGAAATCCACAGTCTAAAATCACTTACAAATAGATAGCTTGAGCGAAGCGCGAGTGAGGAAAATAACGCGGCAGTTTCGAAAGTGACACACGCGGGTCGCTTGCAGCGTGACGAGACCTTTGGAATCTGACCCACTTTTTGCGAAGTTACGTCAATCGCAAGAAACTGCGATCAGAAGTTTGCAATCAACTAGGCAGTCACTACATGTGCCGGTCGCGAATCCAGACTAGTGTGTTGCGGTGCCCTGCCTGTGAAAACCTCACGGGCGGGTATTGCTCGCTGTTGGTTGTCGAGAAAGTCAAACTGATCAATAGATATGTCACTTGGATGCTTAACACCGCATGCATAAGACAGGCGTAACAGCTCCTTCCTCAGACTGACCAAATAATTTGCGAGTCGAGCACTCTTTAGGGTTGGGTCCAGACCACGCATTAGCCACTTGTTTTGTGTAGCAATGCCCGCTGGGCAGTGTCCAGTGTGACACCGCTGGGCTTGAATGCATCCAATCGACATCATTGCTTCACGTGCAACATTTATCATGTCGCAACCGAGTCCAAAAGCCAGCAACCCGGATTCAGGGAATCCGAGCTTTCCTGAGCCCACAAAGACAATCTCTTCGGCGAGCCCTCGCTTGTCGAACTCCTGATACACGTTGTTCATCGCAAACTTGAACGGCAGCGCGACGTGATCCGCAAACACGAGCGGCGCAGCTCCTGTCCCACCTTCGCCCCCGTCGACGGTAATAAAGTCGACACCGCGATGGCCGTTTGCCATCTCACTGGCAAGTTCGGTCCAGAACGCAGATTCACCCACGGCCGATTTTATCCCTACCGGCAACCCTGTGGCATCCGCGATTTGCTCTACAAAATCAAGCATGCTGTCGACGTCACAGAACTCGCGATGAGCAGCCGGACTCGCACAATCTCGCCCCATCTGGATGCCCCGAATCCTGGCGATTTCCTCTGTGATCTTCGATGCGGGCAGAAATCCACCGACGCCCGGTTTCGCGCCTTGGCTGAGCTTGATTTCGATTGCCCGTACATTGTATTGCTGCACTTTGTCGGTGAGTTGATTCAAGCTAAACCTCCCTGCTGTATCTCGGCATCCGAAATAACCTGTGCCGATCTGCCAAACGAGCTCACCTCCGTTGTCGTGATAAGGTGAAATAGCGCCTTCGCCTGTATTCTGCAAGCAACCCGCTATTGCAGCGCCTCGGTTGAGTGCCTCAATTGCAGGTCCACTCAGGGAGCCGAAACTCATTCCAGAAAGATTGACGATCGAGCGAGGAAAAGCTTCGCAGGGGTCAGACTTGGGTTTCGGTTTTCAAGAG
>CAYYHV010000586.1:0-3831 GCA_964471695.1 uncultured Pirellulaceae bacterium | reverse complement strand
CGGGAGAACAAATCAACGACGCGCAAGGAAACCCCATCACCGACTTGGCCGGAAATGTCGTCAAAGCAAACCGCAAGCCCTACCAACAAGGCATGGTTTTTCGTTGCGACATGGACGGTAGCCAATTCGAGACCTTAGGCTGGAACTTTCGCAACAACTGGATGGCAACCGTTGACTCATTTGGAACTATCTGGCAATCCGACAACGATGACGACGGAAACCGGGGGGTTCGTATCAACTATGTAATGGAGTTCGGCAACTATGGCTATCGCGACGAATTCACCGGCGCCGGTTGGCGCGAACAACGTACGGGATGGGAGAAAACCGTTCCTGAACGTCATTGGCACCTGAATGACCCCGGCGTCGTCCCCAACCTTCTGCTGACCGGTGGTGGATCGCCAACGGGCATCATGGTCTACGAAGGTGACTTGTTGCCCAAAATATTCCAAGGACAAATGATCCATTGCGATGCCGGACCCAGCGTTGTCCGTGCTTACCCGGTCAAAGAAGACGGTGCGGGTTATCAAGCTGAAATCGTCAACATGCTCGAAGGCGCTGGAGACAAGTGGTTCCGACCTTCGGATGTGAAATGTGCGCCCGATGGCTCGTTGATCGTCGCCGACTGGTACGACCCAGGTGTCGGTGGACACGGCATGGGCGACCTCGATCGTGGGCGTATTTTCCGCGTGACTCCCAAAGGCCACGACAATGCATACAAGATTCCGCAATACGACTATACCACTGCGGCAGGTGCCGTCGACGCTCTTAAGAACCCGAACCCCAGCGTTCGATATTTGGCATGGACTGCGCTTAACAAGATGGGGGCGTCAGCCGAATCAGACCTACAGAAGCTCTGGCAACATGAGAATCCGCGTTTTCGGGCTCGCGCCATCTGGTTGCTTGGAAAAATCCCTGGTCGTGGTTTGCACTATGTTCAACAGGCCATCAGCGAATCCAACTCGGATCTCCGAGCCACCGGGATTCGATTGGCTCGCCAACTGAAATCCGTCGATACCATCAACATCGTCGCGAGATTGGTGACCGACCGATCCGCCAAAGTTCGGCGCGAATGTGCCATCGCGCTTCGACATAGCAAGTCACCGCGCGCCGCTGAACTCTGGGCTCAACTTGCCAGCCAACACGATGCGGCCGATCGCTGGTATCTCGAGGCGCTTGGCATCGCCGCCGATCAACAATGGGACAAATTCCTTGCCAAGTGGTTAGAGTCCGCGGATTGGAACACGCCAGCGGGGCACGATATCATTTGGCGTTCGCGGGCCCAACAGACGCCAGAGTTGATCGCAAAAATCGTTCAAGGCCCGGCCAAGAGCGAACAATTGCCGCGCTACTTTCGCGCCTTCGATTTTCTGGATGGAGCCAAGAAAAGCACCATCAACCAGTTTGCCTTTGCTTCGCTGGAACGCAGTTCCGCCGACAATCGACTGATACGCTCCGAAGCATTCCGACGAATCTCTCCCAGCGACATCAATGGCGATGCAGCAAATCGCGCCAGCCTCCTCAAGGCCTTGAAACGTATGCCAGGCTCGCAACAGTTCATTGAACTTGTCGGCCGTTTCGATATTCAAGAGCAATACCCTGCCCTGCTTGAGTTGGCTCAACTTCATTCAACGGAACAGCTTGGCGTCAATGCGATGACGACACTGCTGGCAAAGAAGCAACAAAAGATGATTCGCCAGGCGTTGAAAAAAGAATCCACGACCGGCCCTTTGCTCGACGTATTGGGCAACACAGGCGACAACCTCGCCGTCACGCTGCTACAACGAATTGTGACGGATTCTTCCCTGCCTCTGGAGACTCGACGACACGCGGTCCGATCACAAGCAAAGATCAAGTCGGGGGCAATCAAGTTGGTCGAAGCTGCTGAAGCCAAGACACTGGATCGAGCCCTAAATGATGTTCTGGCCATGTCACTGACGAGTTCGCGATGGGGCGAAGTCAGTGGACCTGCGGCTGAACTCTTCCCATCCGCAAAAGCTAAGGATGTCCAACTGCCGTCCATCCAGGCGCTGGTTCGCAAGCAGGGCGATGCCCAACGTGGCTTGGCAGTCTTCAACGGTGTCGGAACCTGCAGCAAATGTCACGTCGTGAATGGGCAAGGTAAGGAAGTTGGCCCGAATCTATCTGAGATTGGCAGCAAACTCAGCCGCCAGGGACTGTACGAATCCATCTTGTATCCAAGCGCTGCGATCAGCCACAACTACGCTTCGTACCTGGTGGAAACCGACAGCGGTAATTCCGTCACGGGATTGCTTACCAGTCAGACTGACGATGCCGTCACGATCACCAACGCAGAAGGGATCGCAAAGACGATACCCGCCAAGTCAATCGACGTTATGGAAGAACAATCCATTTCGTTGATGCCATCAAACCTCAACCAACTGATGACCGAACAAGAGCTCATTGACGTCGTCGAGTACGCGCTTTCGCTGAAAAAGTAGCAATCGTGACTCCGATCCTCTGAATTAGCGATGGGGCTTCCAAGACCACGATGCAAAAGCCGAATAACCTTCTACATCGGAGTTCGTTCGGAATCGCAACAAGTTGATTGGACTGAATCATGCGGCAAGCTCGACTCGCGTTCCTGTGCTTGTTGCTTGTCTTATCGAACGATAGTTTCGCCGATCCACCCAAACTCCTTTGGGAATTGGAGATGGCTAAAGAGCTTCCTCAAGCCATCGTCGCCGTCGACCATGCATTCCTCTATGTCGCATGCAAAGAAGGCGGAATTGCTGTCCTTGCACTATCAAAAAATCCATCGACTCTTCCTCACATCGTGCACAGAATCACGACACCGCAACTTCAAGGCATGGAGGCAATGAACCTGACGCGCCGCGGCAACCTCTTGTTCGTCGCACTCGGTAACTTTTTCCAAAAACACAATCACGCCGGAATTGCCGTCATAGACATTGGTGTCCCCAATCGCCCCAATGTTGTTTCAATTTGGAAATCGGAAGAGAAAATGAAAGGCGGCGCCGTCGTAGCCGTAAACAAATCGCACGTGTATCTGGGAGCCATGCACTTTGGCGTTGTCGTGTGTAAAGTCGACCGACGTGGCAAACTTACGTACCTGACCACATTCCAACCGGATCAGGAATATCCACGCAAGAACCCAAATCAGATTCAACGCCCCAACGCTCGAGGAATGGCAATTCGCGATGACCACCTGTTTGTCGCCTATGACGCTGGTGGACTTCGCGTCGTGGACATCTCGAATCCGCGAGAGCCCGTCGAAGTCGCGAAGTACATCAACCAAAGTATGAGTGGCAAGCAGCAGGCATACAATAACATCGTTATCCATCGGAATAGAGCCTTTGTCGGCATCGATTACGCCGGACTCGAAATCCTCGATGTCGGCAACCCAAGGGCGATTCGCCAGATTGGCTGGTGGAATCCTTGGAAGGCAGAGTCGCCTACTAACATTTGGTTCAACAGCCCCGGCCACGTGAACCAACTAGTCTATGATGCGCAGCGAAAACAAGTTTCCATGTCAGCCGGCGATAGCGAATTGCTCATCGTGGACGTCAAGGTTCCTGATTCGCCACGTTTATCGAACCGATTTGGTGAACCCAAGAACAAGCTAGGCGTCTGGGGTTTGTCCCAAGACAAAACCACCATCTATCTGGCCTATATCAACGCATGGGTGCCATTCCGAGGCACTTGGTCGGGAATCAAAGCCGTCACGCTCGACTGATGAAAAAGCCAAGCCAACAGCATCCCGATCTCTATCCCTATCCCTAATCCCCGATTGCACCAGCGGCTCGGTCCACGGCACGCTCAACTTTTTCACCCACATCCTCGGCAAAATTATCG
>CAYYHV010000585.1:0-3863 GCA_964471695.1 uncultured Pirellulaceae bacterium | reverse complement strand
GGCCATATACCGCGGTACCCAGAATTCTCGCAACCGCGATGGCAGCCACAGCGCCGAGAACGCGATGCCCAAAATGCCCAACCATGGTCCACGCAACTCCACCGGAAGCACGGCGAAGAATTCCTTGTCGCGAGTTTTTCTGGCTTATCGTCGTTGTTGACATGGGATCAGGATTCAAGATCGGACGCTTTGCCCACGGAGTATGTAATATGGCGAAAATCGCAAGGCGCTGGTGCCTGCCACTCCGATGAAAGCATTCATGAGTTGTTTGGTGAGGGATTTTGGGTAAGACTTTCGATCAGAGCACCAAAGTCCCGAGGCGACCTCAAGGTTGATTCCAAAGTTCTTGGCATCGCGAGTCAACGCAAAAGGGTCCATCAATCGCTCACACCAGTTTCCTGTATGCGGGTCGCACGTGTTGGTTGCGTGCTCTGGTGTTGCCGTGAACTGGCCTGTTTCTCGGTAGGCCTCAACCACGGCCTCGATGTCTTTACGTTGCAGGCCTCGTGTGGCCTTGGCAAACTGTTCCACCATGAGGCTGTCTGCCTCAGGTAGTAATTCCGTGATCATATCGCGACGTATTGAGTAGTAAGACTGCAATGCGTTCCGCTGTTTGTGCCCCCAGCCCGCCTTACGGTCTTCGTTTTCGACTTTGCGAGCCAACTTGGACAGATCAGTAACTGTCTTGGGGCGTAACGGATTGGCAGATGTACTGTGCCAAATACAGAGTTCGCGTTGCGGCAGTTTCTGCATGTCCTCGAACAATTCGTTCATATCATAAACATGTTCAATGACGTTGTGGCTGACCACTGCATTGGCCTCAGCCCCCGAAGCTTCCAGTGCCTTGCCTACATCTTTCAAGTCGCCGCAGACGTAGTGATCCGCGACGAATCCCAGCGAGTCTGCGATACGTCGTCCATCGATGCACGATTGCTCGAAGATGTCGCAGAAAACAACGTTGCCGACTCCAAGTCGCTTGGCCACAAGGCTGATGAGTCCCGAACCGGCACCAAAATCGACAAGCGTCATGTTGCTGAGATCAGCGGGAAGGACTTGAAGCACGTACGATAGCATGAATGTCGTCACGCACGCTTCGTACTCCGGCTTGGCGAATTTCTCCTTCAGGTATCTTTGGTTGTATTCGCTGATTCCCAGGCTAACCAGATCCAGATCGGCTAATTGGGAAAGGACACCAGCGGCAGCTGAGGCAACATCGAGGTTGGAGCTTCCACGACTTGCCCAACGCGGTCGGTAAGCTGCGTGTTGAATGGTGATGGTGTCCGTACTCATCGGGAAAGCACCGATCTGGATGACGAGTCAAAAGATTCGAGCATGTTTTGGATTGCCAGATCAAAGGTATCGGCAGCCGATTCAGCGAAAGCCTCGGCATTGGCCATCGAGTCTGACTCAAACATGCGGTCTACGAGTTCCGGAATTGCGATGCGATAGATAGAGTGTTTATCGAAGTATCGTTGAGGACTTGAAGCACGTTTGCACATGTCGTGGTACTTGCTGCTCTGACGGTAGAGCGGTCGTAGCGCCGGCGGCCCCGTGTCCACGCTGATGAAGGGTGTCCGGTTGACCAGGCAACTTACTAGTGCATGAAATCGGATTCCTAAAAAGCCCTTCGCGTTCGCAATTGTCGAGAACCATTCGCGCGGCCCCATGGGAAGGTCGATGGTTTGTTGCGTCGCGGGGTGAATAAAAGCCTTCTCTGGATTGGGGAGATTGGCTGTCGTGAAACCACGATTTACCAACTCGCCGATCAACTCATGAAGCCATGCATCCTGAAAGTTTCCGGATACTAGCACGCTGGCAGTGTCTGACGTATCGGTCACAAAATCGGGGGCATGGCGATTCAGTGAAAATACGGGGTCAATACACAGTGAAGGCGTTCGTGTTCCCGCCGTGAGAAATCGCACCATCATGCGAGTCCAATTATCGCGAACGGTCAATGCGTCGAAGTTTCGCAACGCTCGCCAAAGTTGACGGTAGTGCCCCATACTCAGAAAGTAGAATTGCGTTCCGGTAGAACTAGCCGCGATCGAACCGCGTTTGACTTTGGTTTCCTTTTTCCATGGTAGAAAATAGGCTGGAATCGTTTGCGAACTGCCCATGGTGTAGGTGCGATCCGATTTGCTTCGAAAACGCTTGAGCAATTGTTTGGGTGAATTGTTGGCGACAATACTGAACACAGCATCACTTCCGACGAGGACCGCGTCCAATGCATCGTTACAATATGCCTCGATCTCATCAGAGTCCCTCAAGACCGGCGATTCTGTGAGGTAGTCACGGCAAAACTGCTCGTGCTGTTCGGCCTGCTGGGGATCGGTAACACGTTGATAGTGAGCGACTTTGGTTGGATCACGATAATTGACGATGACGGGTTCGACGCCGGCCGCTCTGAGCGCGTTCTGCGTAGCCAATGCCTGGAGGTTGGCTCCAAAATTGTAGCTCCAGTGAAAAGTAAGGATGCCGACTTTCATCGTGTTCTACGTTTCCGCGCCTTTCGTCCCGTGAATCGTAACGATTTCATCAAGCGACTTGCGGGGTGAGCGTGCGACGTCAAACGACTCGGGAAGTCGTCCAACGGAGATCATCATCATGACGACTTCGTGGTCAGGAATCTTGGCATCTCGCCGCATGGCTTTGTCGCGCGAACTGGTCGCACTCCAATTCAACGCACAACTTCCCAATCCTTCCGCATGAATTGCATAAATCAGTGACATTGCAAACATGCCGCCATCAATCCAACACTGGAATCGCTCGCCGGGACTGGCAAAGCAACGCAAGTCCGAGGTCACGATCAACACATAGGCGGCTTGGTCACCAAATCCACGGTTTCCCGCCTGGTGGGAAAGAACTCGCCGCTTGTCTTCATCCCCTTGGTAAATGTGAACTCGTGCCGTCTGGCGATTACAAACGGAAGGCGTCTTTTGGGCGACTTTGATGGCTCTACGGATGACATCGATGTCAACAGGTTCGTTTGTGTACTGGCGGATGCTGTGGCGATTTAGCGCGAACTCGCCAAACCCGCCAGTCAACGCTGCGTGAATCTCGGCTCGACGGACAGCCAAGACACCGCCGACGCTTGTCGCTTCCAATTCGGGATACTTCACGCGGTAGGTTTCGATGGTGGAGTCGACCAACGGGCTGGTATAGCTTCGTTCGGCATTCCACTGCTTGTAGGATTTTAACACGTTGATGCAAACGGCAACTAACGGGTCGCAACCATACTTTGCAGAATAGATATTCAGGACACGCACGAGGTCCTCGATTCTCGCCGTCCCAAATCCGATTCTCGGCTCAGCAAGAGCCAGGCCTTTTTCGATCGCGTGATAATTCATGGTGAGGAACGCCCGCATCTGATCCTTCGATTGCGGGGGATGCACGGCAAACGACCAACGAAGGAACCGCCGCAGATCGTAGATACTGCTGGAAACAACACGAGCACGCTGAGAGAACCACGCATAGGTGGTACGTAGAACTCGCAGCGACGGATGCTTTCGAATGCGTTGTATTCTTGACATGGAGTTATTTGGCATCTGCATCTTCGATGGACGCCTTAGCGGTCCCATTCGAACTGCCGATTGAGCAATTCGTACAGTCGTTGATTGTGTGGGCGATAGTACTCGACGAGCCGCTGCCGGGTCGCTTCTGACATCTTCGGATATCCACGCAACGCGACGTTACGGTATTCCGTAAGTTGATGGGGTTCGAGATTCAGAAACTTAAGTGCGTCGCCGTAGATTCGTTCTGTATTGGAATAGAATTCCGCGCTGTCAATGATCATGACATTCTCTGTCGCGAAGTGGTCGTAGCATCGCTGTATCTGCTCGTGATAGATGCCACGGTCGAGGTAA
>CAYYHV010000584.1:0-3898 GCA_964471695.1 uncultured Pirellulaceae bacterium | reverse complement strand
GCCCGGATCGTCCAAGCCCGCCAGAGTTCTATGGGCAAACCATCCAAGGCGGCTGTTCAGATCCAGGGCGATCCTCGGTGGGAGAAGCTCTGGCAGTCTTCCATGGAAGCTGCCGAGCGTTATGAATTGATCGAGCTGCAATTGAATTTGCATGCGGCCCGCCAGCATCAAGACTTTTACGCCAATTGGACGGATAAGAATCAGCAGGCCGAACCGGCCAATTGCTGGCGCATCGAGCGTCCTTTCGTGGTTGAAGGGGTCGTTGTCGGGCGAATGATGGCACGGGGCGTGCAGGAGAAGGGCGTAGAGCGGCAAATTGCCTTCTTGGAGTTTACGGATTCCCTCGTCACCCAGGTGCGATCCTTGGTGGATCGGGGCGTGGAAAGACCTGCAAATGCTGTCGTTCCCATGGCGGAAACCTCTGCGGATTCCGTAGGATTGGCAAAATCCTAAAAAATGTATGCTAGAGGCTTGCTTCCTGTGCGACTTTGACTAAAACAGGAAGTGCTGGGTGTTTTACAAACCTGAGAATCGCTAATGACTTCCCGAAACCGATTGAATCTCTACCGCATCTCTGGATGTGATTGCAACTCAGTTGCAGCATTGACGTTCGTCTCTTTCGAGCCGTCTTCTGTCGTATTCTCAAGCGACATTGTTAACCCCGGTGATCTTAATGGCGCCCGTTGTGTTGCCATTGAGTGGAGGAAGAATTAGTGACCCTGACTGGGCAAGGCTGCCACCCTCGATTTTGATTCAACAACTGATTTGGGCCGATTTTTGGCCCGCACAATGGGCAAGATAAACCAATTTTGGAGTAAGACTAATGAAAAGATTCGCAACTTTGACAACTCTCTGCGTATTCGCAATCGCAGCTACTGCTAATGCAACCATCGTCTCTTCGGTGATTCCCTCTTTGGGACCCAACGGTCTGGCTGGCACACCTGGATACACGACCGGAGTCAGTGGCAACCCCAGCTACATCGACAACGCAATCTCAACGCTCATGGGCCTTGGGAACAGCGGAACAAGCAATACAACGGACCCGGGTGCATTCGAGATGCTCAGCGGGACGGTCACCCCTGATCAGGCCATTGTCACATCCTTCCCGTCTTGGTTGGCTCAGGCGTCGCCAAGTGGCGATTTGGCCGGCGAATTCGGCAATCGCATCTTTTTTGGAACGTCCATTGTCGCCACAGGCGATATGACGATTGCTGGCGGTGGGGCAGGAATGCGATTGGCTGACCTCAGCCTGCAGAAATGTTGGTACGACGTCGCCACAGGCGATCCCAGCACGATCATTTCTAACCCGATCACGAACTTCAGCTTTGCTGGCGGTGAGTACTCGGACGTCCGCGTTGGCGTTCAATTCGGAGCCGACGGCATGTTGGGTGGCGGTGACGATACCATCATCAACTCGGGCTCAGCCGGTCAGGTCGTGGACGCGATCTACTACATTGGTGCTACCGACGCTTTGGCTTTCGGCTTCGGTTCGGATTTCTCGTACAACCCAAACATCTCCGAGCAGGCGAACCTCGACGCGTTGGTTGACTTCTTCTCGAAAGACCACTTCCCGCAGCAGGGTTTGAAGACGACTTACTCGCTGAATGGCCAGCCTCTTGGGACTGGAAGCGTGATTTTCGTACCAGAACCAGCTGCAAATCTGCTAATTTTGGTCGGATTGGTATTTTTCGCTACCAAAATGCGTCGCCGTTAGTTAATATCCATTGGGGTTCAGCAAACGGAGAAAATTTTTGATGAGCATCCTGAGGAAGATTACATTTACCGGCCTGATGTTGGCTGTTTGTGGATTAGCTTACGCGACAATGGTTGGTCCAACACACGAGTTGGAATCCACCACGATTGAGCAAGCAGAATTGACTTCTGCACCCCTCGACGCGGACGCAGTTTCGGTTTTGGTCGCCAGCGACGCTGTCGGTGGCCGAATCCATCAAGCGACAAACGGACCGGGATCAAGTACGAACTATAATGTTCAGCTGATTCGTCAGTGGACATTCAACCATAGCTGTTGGATTCCGCGACCACCTGGGCGATAGTCCCAGCAAAATCAAATGAAGCTTTAAATGGCCCCACCTGGGGCCATTTTTTTTGCGCGCTTATCATTCGACCTGCGCGCTGACGGAGGTGCGAGCTACCGAGGCATCGCTATCAAAGCCTTTGTGGCCACACGTCACAATCGCCGGGCTCAGCGCAACGCTGCCCCATGCCGTCGCTGATTTCATGCTGGAGGCGCAAGCATTGCCCCTATAAAGGTGGCGTAGACGACCTTGAATGTGGTTGCTATGGTTCCCGCCACTTATCTGGTGATGTGCTTAATCTGTCGATGAACCGACGCCTTTTCTGAGCCTGTTGCCAACCGATTCACGGAAGAATCGACTTGAGTCGCCTATTGGTTGCTTAAGGTGATATTTTCGCCTCCCGGGATATTTGAAACCACGGATGGCAGCTACGAAAAACAACACGAACGCCCAGGGACTTGGCATTCCACTCTGTGGATTGTTGCGCCTGGTCCTCATCGGTGCAGCCATTGCGCCGCTTGGTGGCTGCCATAGCGTCTTGGAGCTGGCGAAACGCACCAATATCCACGAACCGTACCATTACGATTTGACACCGGAAGAATGCGAAGAGATGAAGCTTTATCGCCAATGGGCAGATGAGGCGTGGTCTTACGCTAGTGAGAGCGGAGTCGTTTCGGAAGACTTCTACGACGGATTCGTGAGCGGATTCGTCGACCACGTATTTGCTGGCGGTGATGGCGTTCCGCCAGCCGTTCCGCCGAGGAAGTATTGGAAAATCTCGTCACGAAGTACGGTCGGCGCAACGGCCTTACAGGAGTGGACGGATGGTTTTCGGCGAGGAGCTCTAGTCGCCATTGAGGGTGGATATCGCCAACGTGTGATTTCTCCATTGGCCCAGCGATTGGTGTTTCCTGACAAACTGGACGAATATCGAAATCAGGTGAGGACTCGGCGAGCAGCGAACGAGTCCATGATGCTGGAAAGCCTTGATGAAGGCTGGGTTGAGGAAGGCACGGGGTTACCGATTGTGCCCGCACCGATAGACGTCGACGCCGTCCCGGACGCTCCCTCGATAGATGAACTCGGAAATGGCGAGTTGATGATTATCGAACCCACCTTGGACGAAGGCTCGGGCACGCGTGCTCCAGCGGGATTGTCCACTGATCCTGCGGGAGAGGAAGGGTTGGACACGGATGTCAGCGGGCTGGATGAGAATATCGACCCTTTCCAAGACATGGAGACGGAGCAAGAGAGTGGCGATCGCATCGATGATGTCATGGAGATTCCGAGCGGTCCAGAAGTCCGGTTGCTTGATGATGACCTCAGCAGTTTCCCTCGCCGCAAGAGTTTTGGTGATTATCGAAGCATTATTCAGGCGTCGCAAGGCAATGGGGCTTCCACGGCTTATGCCGAAGCCGTGGCGTCAGCGGCTGCCCGGCGAGGCGAGGGGCATGCTACGCTCGAATGGCGGTCGCCGAATGGAAAGCCTGGCCCCCAACTGAACGGAATCCGTAACGCAGGTTTCAACCAGACAAGCGGTGAGAGTAAGGCGGTCGGATTGCCCAAACCGATTCATGGGTCGACTCGCCGCCGCGCTAATCTGCGAACAACAGAAGATGTTTCGAAGTCGATCGATCGTCGATTTCAAGATTTGGATGCTTTGGAGTCGCGTGACGAAAACGAGTCCCCGATTTGGGGTTCGCGGTTTCAGCCGCAATGATTGAATCCTACCCTTCAAGCGATGGTTAACAACTCACGGATGAGTACGATACCTCGACAATCGAATCACTTTGAATGGCTGAGGAGGCAGATTCTCAATCTGCTTTGCGTAGCCTTATGCCTGTGCATGAGTGGTTGTGCGG
>CAYYHV010000583.1:0-3899 GCA_964471695.1 uncultured Pirellulaceae bacterium | reverse complement strand
TTGTTGCCAGTGCGCATCGAGAAATCGGAGTCACCAGGTGGCGATCATCCATTACATCGCTTGTGTTGTTGGCTTTTGCGATATTGGCAACGAGGCAATTTGTCAGCGAAACGCTGATCGACAAGACCATTCATTACCACCGTCCCAGCCCAACTCACATTTTGGACGGCACCTGGCGACTGGGAAATCTTGTCCCGACGATCCACGCGAAGGACTCGTCGCCTTGGAGCTTTCCTGGTGACCATGGCTTTGTTGTCTTTAGCATCGCACTCTATGTCAACTTCTTGCGGGCTCGCCGCACAGCCCCTTGGGCATGGCTACTGGCAGCCATTCTCGTTCTTCCAAGGCTTGTCGGCGGCGCACACTGGCTCACCGATATCCTCATTGGCAGCGGCTCAATGGCCTTGGTCTCAATCAGCCTGTTAATGGCCACGCCCGTCCACGATGTGTTCCTCAAGATGCTTTGCGGCGACTTTTTTGAAATCCGTGAGCCGAATCCACATGGTGAAGCCGCCGCAAGGACTCCATCTACCAATGAAAGCGAACCGCTACGCCGTGCGGCATAGCGGTCCGATTCTTATCAAGCCAATTCACGCTGCCGCCCAATCACAACAGGTGGATCGGCTTGGCTCAATTGATATTGATGTCTGGATATTAGTAGTTTGTCTCTGGGCCACCAGCTTCGACGTTACCCACCATATGAAGGTGGTTGTGGTCGATGTAGATGACTTCGACGGAGTCTTCATCTACCAGCGAGTGAGGGAGTGGCCAACCGACTCGTACGGCTTCCGAGAAGTAGACCGTACACTTGTAATGGGCGTGGTGCTGTTGAACCGGACCCACCAACGGCATGACTCGTACAGGGTCAATGTAGTCGGCGATCAACTCTTTCACGATTCGCACATTGTTGCGTTGCTTTTCCCACAACAGGGGAAAGCCACCTTCCGTGGGATTCACTCGCTCGAGTGCCCGGATGACTTCGTCGTCACTCGGGGGATCCAGCGCGACGGGCTCACCGCCAGACGTGATTGGTCCAAGGATAGGAACACGATCATAACGCTCGTGTTGCCAATGCTTGTCTTCTTCACGCTTCTGAAAATAGGGACTTACCGGAATCGGTACTCCGGCGGCTCCGAGGAAAGGACCTCCCGATGAGGTACATCCGGTGTTGAGCATTGATGAAATGGCTATCATCGTCGCCAAAACGATTGGGAGTTTTTTGGCCATGATACTTCCTTGTTTGAACGGCCCCGCACGATGCGGTTTACGGCATTACAAGTGTTATCGTGTTAATTTGCGCCGAACTTTCGGGTAATTCCGATTTCACAGACTTTTCCCAGGAAAAGTACAAAAAGGAAAAGCCTCGTGCAGCTAATGCTTGCACGAGGCTCATCGGGACGGGGCAGGTAGACTCAGAAGGGGACGAGCCCGTTTGCTTCCTTACCGTAATCGGTTATTTCGACTTGAAGTCGAGCATCCACCAGCCATCGTCCCATTCAAGGCTGACCTTTCGCCATCCCATCGGAACCTGCGGGTAGGGATAGAACGGGCCAATGTAAGGCCAAGCATTAGGTGAATACTGCTGCGGATAGCTCACTCCGGCGTAGTTTGGATAAGCAGCGTAGCTGGGCCAAGCATGCCCAGGCATCTGAGGCTGCTCATAACTAATGCCACCGTCGGAATAGCCGCCGTAGGATGGACTTGGCGATCCAACGACTCCGCCATCTACAATTCCGCCGTCGACGTAGCCACCACCGCCAGCCATGCAGTCCTGACATCCCATATCCTGAGCGTACTGGACTGGCTGTCCCGGCGCTTGAGCAACGCGTTGCCCCGCGTATTGGGGTCGAGGCTGTTGTGCCATCGCCGTTTGCATTGGCCGGCGAGCCATTTGCTGCATTCCCTGAGGAGAGAATCGCCCGGGAACAGGAACGGGTGTTGGAGACGGAATCGCCTGCTGCGGTGAAGGCATTACGTTCTGGACGACATTCTGTCGAGCAACGGGAGCCGAGGATCGAACAGCGACTGCCGGGGTAACATGCGAATCCACATTCGACGCGACGGCGGCTTCAGCTTGGCCGTCGACACGATTTCCCGCGACTTGGATATCGTTGACAACCAGTCGGACTCCGTCGATTCGTCGAGCTCGGTCGAGAGCCAGAGTCCGCTGATCCTCAGTTGCCACCTGGCCTTTGATCCAAACGGTGCCTTCCTCGACTTTTACGCCTAGATGGAAGCCATTGAGATCGCCCTCTGTTTTTGCAGAGTGTAATTCTTCAGATAGTCGTTTTGCGATTTGAGCGTCATCCGCCATAGCAGTCAAAGGTGTGATTGCCATGCAGCACAATACCGCAAACTCCAATACTCGGAGTCTCATCTTTTCCCCTCCTTGAATCGTGTAAAAGCAGCCCGATGACTGCCGCTTATGATTTCGGAGCAATTTTGCCGGATTAGCGAGTCTATTTGGGTTCTGATGAGGAAGTTATTACTGACAGCGATATCCTAATGCGTAAACTCTTCCCAAGTTCACACTGTGGGTCGCTCATCCCCGAGAATTGGCTCGCCTCTAATTCCAACCGGTAAAAATTGCAAACCGCCATAATTCCGAAGTCACTACTTGGTTTCGAGTTACGGGAGATGACCATTCCCGCATATCGACAATTCTGATTAAGTTTCCGAATCATCCGAACTTTGGCATGCAAAGTGCAACGTTCTTGATCGGACAACAATTCAAGCACCCAGGGGACGCCGAATTACCGGAATTTGCTAGTGAACCTTTAAGCCATCAACGTGTTTTAGACACCAGCACACACGAGTGCTGGACGTACTTTGGTAGGTCCATGCAGATTCTGATCTCGCCATTTCTGGCAATCAGGCCTCTGTATTCTCGTTTTTTCGCGGGTAAATCTCCTCGTGAACTGCTGCGCTGACTAAATCGCTCTGGCTAAAGATCCACAGAGCCTTCGGAAACAAATGAAAACGCACGAATAATGAGAAAAGCCCGCACCTAGCGCTCGATCTCCGGCTGTAAATGCCGACGAGACAGTGACTTAGGTGCGAAGACAATTTGAACCACAGAAGACAGAACAAGACCTGTGCGCGCCCGTTTTGCGACTACCGCAGATGGACGCCCAGCTGCTTGCGCCCTGTCTCTAACGCCCCATTAGCCCCGTGAAAGGAGGTCAATGAGATCGTTCTGTAACTAAGTCGGCATATAGAGCTCGACCAACGGGTCGTGCGCGCTTTGCTCCGCACCATTCACATGGCGTACGGATCATCCATCGATACGCGCATTCACTGAAACAGTGAATGTCTGCGACTCAATGGAGTGCTGCGTGAATTCTTCGCACTCCCACAAGTTTCACCATTCTGGTGAATGGCATCACTATTTTGGTGAATCCGTCACAAGTCGTTTAATACCAGTAGCTTACGCGGACAAGATTCAAAATACAGCCAGGTCGGAACCAAAAACCTCTGCCATAAACCATTGCAATCAAATAACTTCCGACAAATCACCACACCTTCACAGTCTCGGTGAGTCGCACGCATGCCGAGGTGTTGTCAGAAAGACGATTCAAAAAATATCGCTCCATTCTTTCCGAGCTTCTACGCCTGATTTCAACCAACCAGGCTGCCCAACCCTACTTTTGGCGCACCAATTGCATTTCATCGGGTTACGCAGGGCATGAAAGCCCTTTAACAACAAAGAAAATTATTGAATTGGAGTTGGCCAATGTTTGAGAGCACCGAACACGACAGTGATGCCCGTTTTGCAGATAAGCTCGCTAAGCGAACTAACAAGACAGTCAAGCGACCCAAGGCTTCTCGCCGCCGTTCGAGTTCACGCTCCGGCCCAGCGTCAGAATCCACATCAGCAGGTTCGCCCGGCGGCATTCGTC
>CAYYHV010000582.1:0-3916 GCA_964471695.1 uncultured Pirellulaceae bacterium | reverse complement strand
GTGATGGCTTATTGGATGCCGGGCAGGAATAGCGGGACTGGGAAGTAGTAGGAATAGCCGAATCCAAACTTCACAGTGATCTTGACCAGTAGGTTATCGTCTCCCCCAGTTCCGACGGAAGGACCGCCACCAAAATCGACTCTCGAGTGACTGTGTCGAGTCGTGCCGTCGCTTTCTGTGAAGGTGACAGTTGGTGACCAAGAGATTTGTCGGACGAATCCTTTCTGGTAGCTGGCGCTTATGAATGAGGTTGCGAAGATCCCTACGGTAATTCCGGCAGTCACACTCAGGAAGTGTTTTTCGTAATCTTTGGGGCCAGGTGTATCGAATACCTGACCAATGGCTGGGCGATAACTGACATTTACGGCGACTCCTGACTTTCCGCCGGTATCTTCAAATCCGCGAGAATCTACAGCAAAGCCAATGCCGCCGCCGATGTAGGCATAGAATGCTCGCGTGCCTGCCGCTGGTCCCTTAGTGAAGCTGAGCGTCTCAAGTCCAGTGCTTACAGAGAGGAAAGGAACGGCTTTCGGCGAAAGCGCCGCTTCGACAAACGGGCGATTCGAGGCAGTCTCATTGGTGAAGCGGACTGCATCTCCACCTGTGAACACTCGAGTCACCGTATTGATCACGAGTTCGGGTGCAGCGACTGTTATCGCGGCAAGGGTGCCAACGATCAACGCGACTGTGGCTTGTTCAGCAGCAGTCAATGTACCATTGGGATCATTGTTGTTGACGGGATCGTTCAGGGTAAACGTATAGCGATTAAGTGTGCGGGGGTCGGTAAACTCGGCGTTGGCAGGGTCGGTCTGCGTAAATCGACTGGTCGACGGGTCGTACCAGCGATTTCGCATGTAGACCAATCCTGTCGCCTTGTCAGACAGTCCACCGCCGAACGCAAAGATAAGTTCACTAATCACAGGCAAAGCGACTGCATTGCCAAAGGCGTCGAACTCGATATTCTCAGGTGTTCCGCCGCTTTCTGGAACGTAGCTGATGGCGGAACCGAGATGATCTGTAACGATCTGGTATGCGTCGCCGTTGGCAAGAATCACACGCGTGTACTGCGTTCCATTATTTTCGTAGCGTGCTAACAGCGTGTTGGAGCCGTCACGCAGTTCGAGCAGCATTGGTAGTGCTGCACTCCCTCGATCCCAGACGAAACGAATTTCGTTTCCGCCTTCGCGCCGTACGGATAGTAGGCCATCGTAATCATATTCGTATTCGACAACCGTAGCGTCCGTGCCCGTTCGTTCGAAACGAATCATACGATCGAAGTTGTCGTACTCGTACGTTTCGGTGGTCACCCCGTCGGTTCGACTGGTGAGATTTCCGTTGTCATCATACGTGTAAGTCCAATTGCCAACCTGCGTAAGGCGATCGTTGTCATCAACAGCAAAATCGGTCGTAACACCATCGACGGTTTTGCTCGCGACGTTTCCAACCGTATCGTAAGCGTAGCTGATGGTAGAGAGAACAACGTCATTTCCATCCGTTACAATTTCGGAAGTGAGTTGACCGACGCTGTTGTAGGTGTAGGTCGTTGTTTGTCCGTTTTCTTTCGTGATCGAGTCAATTCTACCGTCACCACCACGGTTAAACTGCCAGTCGCGGACAACGGTGTCTGAGGGATCGGTGAAGACAATTCGAGTCGTTCTACCCAGGGCGTCGAATTCTCTGGTTAACGTCGAACCGTCTTCAAATACGGTTGTAACTGGGAACCCGCTTTCGTCGTACGAAATACTGGTGATGGCACCGTCCGTACCTGTGATCGAGTCGATAAGTCCCAATGGCGTACGGTGAATCGTCGTTGTTCCCGATGCTGTCTGGATGTCAGTCTCGTTCGTCTCGGAACGGTCGTACGCGGTAGTGATGCCGAATACGTTCTCGAACGATAGCAACAGTCCTTGGGTATCTTGAACGACGGTTGTGGTGCCTGAAGCATTGACGATGGAAATCGTGCCTTCATCGAAGGTTCGGGTTTGGACCTCGACGCCGTCGAATGAAATGGAAGTGATTCGGCGAGTCGCATCGTATTGATATTCGGTTAGCGTTCCGTTGAAGTCGGTGCGTGAACTGACCAAGCCCGTGGAGTCGTACGTCGTTGTTTCTGTTTGGCCCAAGGGAAGGATACGAGTCGTCTGTTGCCCAAACTCGTTGAATCGAAGAATGGTTTCACGACCAGCGTTGTCAATGATCCCGTCGAATGTGCCGGCCTCGTTGGATGTGTATTCGGTTTCGTTACCGGCGGGATCAATGACCTTAAGGAGGATGCCAGATGGGCTGTACTGGTACTGCCATCTCTCACCGAACCGGTCTGTAAACGCGGTAATGTTGTCCAGAGCGTCGTACTCGAACAACTCGAATTCAGTCGCCGAGTAAATCTGTTTGGTAACACGGTTTTTCTCGTCGTATTCGGTGCCGGTAACGGAATCACTTTCGATGCTTACAGCGGTGCGTCGTCCAGCGTCATCGTAGGCATAGGTTGTTCGCGTACCATTCGGGAGCGTGATGGCCGTCAGTTGATAGATGTCATCGTACTCGTAGACCGTTTCAGCACCCGTTTCGTCAGTTTCGGAGAGGACATTGCCAACGGCATCAAAGGCTCGAGCGATCGACCTGCCATTGGAGTACGACTCGAAGATAACCCGTCCCAGAGCATCGTACGTTGTGTTGATAACCAGTCCATCAGACGTTGTCGCTTTCGTTTGTCGTCCCAAGGCATCCGATTCGAACGTCGCGTTCGTCTCTTCGTCATATTGAATCGAGGCAATATTCCCAGCGTCATCGTAAGTAATGGTTTGGGTCGTTCCGTCGGCTTCGACCACCGAAATCACCTGCCCCGCTGCGTTGACGATTTGTTCTGAGACCGCGCCGTTCTCGTTGGTTACCTTGGCCAGGCGGCCACTGCCGGAAAAGTCGTAGTTCCATCCAAGGGTGACTTCGTTGCCTTCATCATCGGTCACGATCCGTGTCTCTGATGTAACGAGTCCCATGGGGTTGGTGCCGAGTACGGTTTCAACGCCATCTTCATCGGTGAACATTGTGAGCACGCCGGCAACATAACTAAACGTAGAAACGGCTCCGTTGGGATTCGTTGTCGTGAGGACGTTTCCGAGCGTGTCGTAGCTGAACGAAGTCGCATTCCCGATCGCGTCGATTTGTTTGGTGATGTTGCCGTTGCTGTCGTATTCCGTACTCGTTGTATTGCCCAGAGGGTCAGTCGCCGTCAGTTGTTGCCCGAAAGTGTTATACGTGAAGGTGCTTACAGCCTCATTGGCGTTGGTGGATGACAGCAAGTTACCGCGATTGTCGAAGGTGTACTGCGTTTCGTTGCCGAGAGCATCCACGGAACTGGTTAGATTCCCTGCTGTGTCGTAAGTAAATGTGGACTGTCCACCAAGTGCATCAACAGTCGTTGTGACGTTGCCGGACTCGTCGTAGACAAACGTCGTCGGATTTCCGAGGGCATCCGTGACCGTTTGGACTTGTGACTCGGGGGCAAAACTCAGTGTGATTCCGTCGCCGACATTGTTGAGGATCTGCGTCAAACGACCATTTTCGTCGTATATCGTTCGCTGTCCAACTCTTCCCAAGGGGTCAATGACTCGGTCAAGGAAGTGAGCGCGGTCTTCGCTGTATTCAAAGGTCGTTTCGTTACCGTCGAGGTCATTGATGGATACCAAGTCGCCCAGGTTACTGTACCCGTAATCAATTTCGCTACCGTTGGGAGCTATGATCTTCGAGATGCGGCCGCTGGTGTCGCGTTGGAAATCTACGGAAACGCCCGTGCTACTTGTGATCCCACTTGAGGAGAGACGGAGAGTATTTCCATTTCGGTCCGTGATTTGGGACACTTGGCCGCTGGTCCCGTCGATTCGGAATCGCATACCATCCCCGGTCGTCAAGTTGAATC
>CAYYHV010000581.1:0-3931 GCA_964471695.1 uncultured Pirellulaceae bacterium | reverse complement strand
CTTCCTGTCCGAGAGTACGTAGGGTCCGTAATTCGTCCACAAGAGAAACCCGCCCACAACGACGAACGCGAACAAGATGCACAAAGCCAGAAAGGTGCGGCTGCCCTCCCAATCACCAAATATTCGCGTCAATAATGTGTCGGCATCATCGCGTGCCATGGCGTTGCTCCGTACGGGTCGAGATAGGCCAAGTCGCAGACCTACCGGGTACGAATCACCTGAAAGCTCATGAGCCGCAACGACGACTCACTTCGGAATACACGGAAATCTGCTTGCGGGCTGCTTAACTACCAAATCTGGAGTGCAGTTTCCAGATCGACCCCAACTTGTTGTGCTACCTCGCGCTGAATCTGTTCAATCAACTCGATAACATCTTCGCTCTTCGCAGCTGCATTGACGATGACATAGTTTGCGTCTCTGTCGAACAGGGTCGCCCCACCGACCCGCGCCGAACGCTGTCCGGCTTGGTCAATAAGCTCAGCCGCAGTCAGCCCTTGAGGATTCACGAACAAGCAGGCCGTCTGGCGATCCGAAGTCGGCTGGCTGGCGGAACGCATGATCCATTGCTTTTGCATGCGACGAGTCACGTCTTCGCGATCGGTCTTTTCAAACTCCAAAACAGCCGAAAGAAGTGCTAGCTCATCAAGGCTGCTCTTGCGATAGGCGAAGGTCATATCTTCTCGAGAACGTGTCAGTCGCTCACCGGATCGAGTCAGTACGTCTACCGAGTTGACTCTTGCGCCAACATCGGTGGTTTTGCTTCCGGAGTTTCCGTGGAGGGCGCCGCCAAGTGTTCCCGGAATGCCGGCCAGCGATTCCAACCCGGAGAGTCCTTCTCGGGCCGCGGACGCCACAACTTGCGACAGAGGGGCACCCGTTCCTGCCGTAATCCGTTTGTCCTGCACTGCGATTTGGCTGATGTCTGGAGCGCTGAGCTTAAGCGTAAGCCCTTTCACACCTTCGCTACGCACGAGCAGGTTTGAACCGCCGCCCAATACACGGACAGGAATATCGTCGTCTCGACATCTCCCGACTAATTCGACGAGCTCCTCGACGTTCGTCGGCTCGGCGAAGAACTCGCTGGCACCGCCAATCCCCAGCCGACAGTAGGACGCAAGTGGTTCGTTCTCGCGAATGATATGTTCAAATCCGCTTTGCCAAGCCATAGAGACTCCGAAGTTGGTTATGCTAAAGTCAGGCGAAAGTGCCCGACGTCAGGTCAGTAAGAACTCAAATGATATTCGTCGGCAATTTAGGGTGTCAATCTCTGTAAGGTGACGAAGCCCCACGCTACCGGAAAGTACCATCCATTGACTACAGCAGCCGCCCCCAATTCCAACGCTGATTCTTCCGTTGATTCAGTCGTTGACGTACCGAAACTGGGCGTACGGCATCTTATTCTCTGGACGACTTGTGCCGCCATCTCACTTGCGTTCTGGAAATATTGCGAGCAACCCAACCACGCAGGTTCGACAGTAACGGGGATCAATTCGGCTTTTGACGGCATCCGTATCATTATTGCCTGTATGATCGCCGGCCTGACGATCTCCTCAGCTCTCCTATGGGCGTGGTGTCAGGTGATTGGGCCGCGATTCCCTCGGCAACCTGGCCATTACATTCTTGGCTTCACGGCAGTCATGCTGGTTGGCAGTGCCCCTTTGGCCCTGGCCAGCCGTCGATTGACGTCGATCGTGGGATACCGCAGTTATCCAGAGACTATTGATGACGTTCCGCAGATTGTGCTGCTTTGTTTGATCTGGTCCGTCGTTCTGCGAGTCATGGGGTTTCTCGTCTCGTTTACGGGCTGGAGGCAAATGCAAGCCCTGACAGCCAACCACCATTGGCGGCTTTACTTTCTGGTCATGATGGCATTCAGTGGCTTGACGATCGCCTTAGAATTCTGGGCGATCTACAGCATGGCCAGTCTCGAATCGAGCGGCGGCACGACCATGTTCGCGTTCACCCCTTTTTCTTCGGGCACTGGATCGCCCTACGCGCTGTTGCAATTTTACTGGATTTCACGGTTCATCATAATTGATCGAGAAATGAAGCTGCGCCGGGATTGGCTACATTGGGTCGGTGTAGCGCTGATCGCATGCGAACTACTGATGTATCTCCCGTTGCTATCCTTTGGATTGAACCTGTAACTCTTTCGAGATGGAGCCCACCGTTGAAGGCTGAGATTCTTGCGATTGGAGACGAGCTTACGAGCGGTCAGCGCGTTGATACGAACAGTGCTTGGCTCAGTCAGCGATTGGGCGACATTGGTATCAAAGTCGCTTTCCATACGACGGTATCGGATGACGAGGATGCTTGCAGTCGAGTTTTTGCGGCAGCCCTGTTGCGCGCTGACATCGTCATCGCAACCGGTGGACTGGGTCCGACCGCAGACGACCTGACACGTCAGTGCCTTGCCCAAGCCACGGGAACAGAGCTAGTCCTGGACCAACGCTCCCTGGATCACATTCGATCGATGTTTGCGACTCGCGGTCGCGAGATGCCGGAACAGAACGAAATCCAAGCCATGTTTCCTGGAGGTAGCCGCGTAGTTCGGAATCCGCACGGCACGGCTCCGGGAATCGACATGACTTATCAAGACGGTGACCGTACTTCACGATTCTTTGCGTTGCCCGGCGTTCCGGCAGAAATGCGAGAAATGTACTTCGAGTCGGTTGAGCCAGCGTTGAAGAAAGCCAGCAACGTCACGAACGTCATCCTGCATCATCGCTTGAAGTGTTTCGGCATCGGAGAAAGCTCATGTGAAAAAAGGATGCCAGACCTTATTCGCCGAGGCCGTATTCCTTCGGTAGGAATCACCGTTCACAAGGCTACGATTACGCTGCGCATCACGGCATCAGCCGAGTCGGAAGAAGCCTGCCGTGTTCAAATGCAACCGACTATTGAAGCGATCCACAACAGCCTCGGCAGCCTTGTCTTCGGCGAAGAAGACGATGAGCTGGAGCATGTCATCGTTCGAGGACTCCGCCAGCGGAATGAATCGATCGCCACGATGGAGCTGGGTACCTCGGGCGTCCTGGCGGGTTGGGTGCATACAGCCGCAGCCAACGATCCATGCGTTGCTGGGGGTTTGGTCGTAGGCAGCCAGTCGGCTTTGGAGCAGATGGTTGGCGATACAGCATCGCCAGCCAAACTTGGTGACCTTGCCAAAGTGAAAGTCCCCGAACACTCGGAGCAAGTTCAATCGTTGGTGGGCTCGATGGCTCGTTACGTTCAGAAAAAATACCAATCGACTTATGGCCTCGCCATTGGCCCCATTCGACTCGAAGACGCCACGGACCCCGAAGCGCGTTTGACGTTCGCCATTGCGACTGAGACGGATTGTGACGTCCAACAATCCCGATTCGCGGGACATCCCGACATCGTATTAGAGCGAAGTGGCAAGCAGGTCCTGAATCACTTACGCTTGGGATGGTTGGGGGAAATCAGCAAGTGATTTTTCCCCGGTGGCGGTCCAGCATATACTGGGAGCTATGACCTCAGGCAAGTTCTGGACAAGGGGAGGCCACCATGTCGACACGACTACCAGGCGACGAATCGGTTGAATCGTCCCAAGCGACAAGCTGGGAAGCTCAGGTTCGTCGAGCAGGCTCCCATGCGTCGGCTGGTGCAGAAGCCAAAATCGCCGGCCCCTCCGACTCGCTGACTCCCTTCCTAACGCGAGTCCTCGTCATTCTGGCTGTGGTCCTGGCTTTGCGCTACGTCGCCCCACAGATCGTCGAAGAGATGCAGTATGCGTTGACGCGCGGTCGTCAGCGGGCTGAATTCGAGTCGGCGACGGAAGGCTTGGCGAAGGACCCGCTCCGTGAATTGTCGGTGGCTTCGCAGATGGTTTCGCAGCGTGTCGCACCAAGTGTCGTCCATATCGAAACGCGTTCGCCATCCACTAAAACCATACCGCAGGACGACATGG
>CAYYHV010000580.1:0-3948 GCA_964471695.1 uncultured Pirellulaceae bacterium | reverse complement strand
AGGACTCCGGCCTTTCACGCCGGCAACACGGGTTCGAGTCCCGTAGGGGTCACTTCTCGACGCATAACGGTCATTCGCTCAGCGAATGGCCGTTTTTTTATGCGCTCACCAGAATTTTTCGCGCCCTGAAATCCCGATCATTGCGTATTACTTACTTGATCCGTGTTTTTTTGCTTTTCCTTACTCCACCGTTTTGTGATCGGTATATTGAGGTGAGGGGGCAAAGCGTCGATTTTCTTTAATAGCAGGGCAGGCTATCGGCGAAGTCGATCGACGGCAATTGGATGAACAGGAACGGTATGAAGTACGGAAGACACACGAAAGCGTTCGCGTTGATTGCGATCTTGTCTGTTTTCATTAGTGGCTGCCAGGATTCTGAGCTCACGCCGCTTGAGCTTGCCAAATTGAGCTATAAGTCTGGCGATTGGGAAACGACGATTGATGCTTGCTCTCTCATGCTTGATCGAAATCCTAAGGAAGGCGAGGCGATCTACTTGCGGGGGCAGTCCTACCTTGCGCTGAGCATGTTTCCCGAAGCGATAAGGGACTATACGGCTTATATCGAGCTCGATCCTAGTGATCCAGAGCGCTACTATCTTCGCAAGATGGCTTATCAACGAGCCGAAATGCCCGAGCTTGCGGCTGCCGATGCGAAGCTTGGTCAATCGATCGACGTCAAGTACAAGACGGCTTATCCCATCGAGCTTTCAAGTTTGACTCCGAGGACAATTGATTTGTCAAAGGATTCAGTTGATGAAAGCGAAGCGGACGCGAAAACAGAAGACGTCGAGGAGACGGAACGAAGTCTGTTGATGCCAGTTGAAAACGGTGATGAGGCCGGCAACGCGGGATTCGTTGCAAGTAAGGCAGACGCCGATGCTTCGAAGCTTGCTTCCAAATCAGGCGACGAATCGACGATGCCTGAATCAGACACAGTGGCTGACGCATCTTCCGTTAGGGACGAGCCGATCGTCGAGTCGCCGCTTGCTCCTCAAGCGCCTGCGGCTCCCGTGATACCTGGACAAGATGCGCTGATGCCGAACGCAGACGTTGCCGCCGATGATCTAGGGGGAGGTCAGGTTGTCCCCGATGGTAAGAGCTTTCATCAAGCTTGGGTGGCGCAGCAGCGAGCAGCGGCCGCGCTGCGAGACAATGGTTCCGGCCAAGTCCCAGAAGCCACATCGGCTGAGGGAGATGAGTCGCCGTCATCGTCAGTGACCAGGCAATTCACCACGTCGCTTCCACCGTCATTTGCTGATCCCAAGGCCCGGCCGGCTTCACCGAACTACTTGCCGAATGTATCCGGGATTGGACTCGCTGCATCCAACTCAGGCGCAAGAGCGACTGGATTGAAATCGACGCCGAATTTGGCCCGACCCTTGGGGCAACCAACGACTGGTATTCTGAGTACTCCCAACCCGGCCTTAGCGGCAGACCAAGTCAAAGGAATATTGCCAGGGAAGTTTAAGGGCAACACGCTTTACCAACCTGGTAAGAAAATTACGCTGTCAACGAGCATTCCAGGAACCAAGCCGACGAATGGAACGGCTCCCCTTCCGACCCGGATTAACACAAGGCTGTTGGTGGCTCCACCACCAGCACAGCGTAAGGGGACATTGACTCGCGGAGCTGCGAAAGGAAGCGCGAAAGGAAGCGCGAAAGGAAGCGCGACCAAACCGGTCCTGGGGACTCAGTTGCCCGCTTCAAGGACGGTGCCCGGTCCGCTTCCTAAGCCGTAGGCACTCACTCGCTTTCCTGATTTTGCTCAGCTTTTTTGGCTAGAGCCGACGTGATACGCGCGAGGAACGAGTGAGCGCTATTTGCGATGTCGACAATAGGCGTCGGATTTCTCAACGGGAAGTTGGTTCTCGAGATCAACGTCATTGAAACTAGTATCGTTGCCCCATCCGAAGATTCTTTCAAACAGCGGCAGAAGTCGATTGTTCTGCAGGCTGTTCTGGAAATAGACTTCGTGTTCCTTCTCCTTGATGCCCATTTCGTAGAGTACTTCGTCGTGTTCCCGAATGCCTAGCTCGTGGAAGTACTGCATCATGACGAAGTACTCGCAGACATTGCCGCTCTCGAGTCGCCCTGCGAAATAATAGGGCATGAACCAGCCGATGACGTAGCAACTGGCGGAAATGATTTTGCCAATAATATGGAACTTGATTTCATTGAATCTTGAGATCGGAACCTCATATTGCCGCATAATCTCAAGCACCGAGTCGCGATGTCCCCACTCGTCCATCTCGATCTGCTTGACTTCGATTTTCTGGTTGGGGTCGCGAAGCGAGCCAGCGTGTCCGATGTAGGCGAACGCAGCCGCTTTTTCTGCGGAGTAGGCAAGCTGGAGTAGCTTGACCAGTTTCGGGTGATCTAACGAAGACATGCTGACTCTCTCCGAAGGGAACGAGATCATTGCCGCGACGCCCCGCTCAAGGAGGAGAACCGTTGGGGCGCAGGTAATGTAACAGAATGTAGCCGCGTCGTTATTGGCTGAGTTCCAGCCATTGTTCTTCGGCGGCTTCGAGTTCAACCGCAATCTCGGTGACCTTATTGTGAAGCTCCAAGGCTTTGTTGGGGTCGGTCTCGGTCAGTAGTTGCTCGTTCAGTGATTTCTTCTCGTCGTCAAGTTTGGCGATCTTGCGTTCCAGCGCCTTGAGCTGCTTTTGCCGTTTCTTGTGGTCTTTGGCAGGATCGATCGCTTTCGCAGCCGTCTTGGGTTTTTTGCCGCCAGGCGACGATTTCTTCCCCTTCGCTTTGTTGGCTAGTTGGCGTTCGCCGGCGTCGATTTCCTTATTGATCGAGTAGAGGTACGCTTCATAGTCGCCCATGTAATTGCGAGCGCAACCATCCCGGACTTCGATAATGTTCGTGGCAATGCGGCTCATGAAGTGCCGATCGTGACTGGTGAAGAGCACCGTACCCTTGTAGTCCAACAGGGCATTTGCCAGAGCCTCGACCGTTTCGACGTCGAGGTGGTTGCCGGGTTCATCAAGCACCAGAATGTTGAACGTGCCCAACAGCAATCCCGCCATGCACAAGCGAGCCCGCTCGCCACCGGAGAGAACTTTGACTTTCTTTTTGACGTGGTCGTCGCGGAACAACAGCGCGCCAGCGATCTGCAGGATTTCCTGAGTCGTTGTGCCCGGATTGGCCACATACTCCAGTTGCTCGAGAACTGTGCGAGATTCCGGCAACGTCGTGTAGACGTGTTGAGCGTACGTTCCAATTTCACAGCCGTGGCCCCAGCGCGCGTTGCCATGGAGTGCCGGAAGGGAATCGACAAGAGTGCGCAGCAAAGTCGTTTTGCCTTGGCCGTTATCACCAACAATTGCGGCTCGTTGGCCATGTTCGATTTCGATATTGATATCGGTCGCCACCGAATGGTCTGGGTAACCGATGGCGAGATCTTTGCATCGCAAGGCTGGGCCTTGGCGAGGCGTCACGATGGGAGCCCGAATATAGGCTGTGGCCTGATCGGATTCGATTTCCGTTAGCTGCAAACGCTCCAACTGTTTTTGTTTTGAACGCGCCTGGCTGGCTGTGTTGGCGCCGGCGCGATTCTTGTCGATGAACTTCTTGAGTTGTTTCTGCTTGGCGAGAACCGCTGCGTTGACGCGATGGTCATGTTCGCGTCGTTCTTTCTGGTACTCGAGAAACTTGTCGATCTTGCCGTTGTAGATCGTCAGCTTTCCCCGAGACAAATCCATCGTTTGAGCGCAAGTCTGTTTCAGGAAAGCGCGATCGTGTGAGACGACCAGGCATGCCGCACGGAAACTTTTGAGGAAGTGTTCCAGCAGGATCTGGGTCCGTAGATCAAGAAAGTTTGTCGGTTCGTCGAGCAGCAGCAAGTTGGGTTCGTGCAATAGCAACGCCGCAAGTTTGACTCGCGGTTGCCAGCCGCCCGATAGTTCACTGACGGGGCCGTTCAGGTAAGCTCCCTTC
>CAYYHV010000579.1:3682-3962 GCA_964471695.1 uncultured Pirellulaceae bacterium | reverse complement strand
GCAATAACCACCGTTCTGTTGTTAGCCTTTTGCCCTCGCAGCGATGCCCAAACACCCAAGATGGCGTTACCAGCCGATCTTGGGACCCGAAAGCAAGGCGTCGATTGGTCGACTTTTCTCGGCCCGACCGGGAACAGCCGTTCCACGGAAACCGGTTTCAAGCTGGACTGGAAAAACCACCCACCCAAGCTGCGATGGCAGGTCGATGTCGGCGAGAGCTATGCAATCTGTTCAATCAGTCGAGGGAGGTGCTTTCTCTTCGACAGAATCGGGGCTGAGG
>CAYYHV010000579.1:0-3672 GCA_964471695.1 uncultured Pirellulaceae bacterium | reverse complement strand
TGCAGTGCGACGCCTTGGTCGCGCCCGAGATTCAGATCGCGGCCCAGACCACCGGGCGGTCCACCATCATCGAATGCAACAACGAACGTGGCGCAACCAAGGTCAAAGGTGGGCTGTCGTTGGCAGACTACGAAGACATGTTCGGCTACAACAATGGGCCGCGCTGTGCTCCAATTACCGACGGCCGATTAGTCTACATTTTTGGCGCCGAAGGCCAATTGCACTGCGTCAAGGCTGAGGACGGCCAACGCGTATGGTCGGTTGACACCGCTGATAAGTTCGGCGTTGTTCAAAACTTTTTTGGCGTGGGTAGCACGCCAACCATCTACAACGACTTGCTGCTGGTGATGGTGGGCGGCAGTCCCGATGAATCTCACAACTTTGGAAAAATGCAGCTCGATCGCGTGGAAGGCAACGGGTCGGGAATCGTAGGGCTCGATCGCTTTACTGGTAAAGTGCGATACAAGCTGGCCAACGAGCTGGCGAGCTACTCCAGCCTTATTGCGTCACGCATCGGCGATCGCGATTGGGGTTTTGCTTTCGCGCGAGGCGGCTTGGTTGGCTTTCATCCGGCAACGGGAAAACTGGATTTTGAATTTCCATGGCGAGCCAGAATTCTGGAAAGCGTCAACGCCAGTACACCCGTGATTGTGGGCAATAGGGTGTTTATCACGGAAACCTATGGCCCTGGTGGTTGCATGCTGGATGTCAACGAGACTCCGCCTCGCGTTGTTTGGAAAGATGATGACAAATCGCGAAAACGGGCGCTGGCTGCCCATTGGAATACGCCCGTTTATCACAACGGCTTTCTCTACGGCAGCAGCGGACGCCACTCCCAACCGGCCGAGCTACGCTGTATCGACTGGGCGACTGGCAAAGTCCAGTGGTCGCAACCAGGACTGGTCCGCGCCTCACTATTGCTGGTGGAGGATCATCTTATTTGCCTGAGTGAGGACGGCATCATACGTTTGCTTGAAGCGACTCCGGATAGGTACCGGGAACAAGCGGTCGTTGAATGGAAGGACGACGAAGGACGCCCCTTGTTGCGGCAACCGGCATGGGCCGCACCAATTATCTCGCACGGATTGCTTTACGTCCGAGGCAACAATCGGTTGGTATGTGCCGAGTTGCAATCCAAATAGACGGCTACGCAAGTCTGACGATCCACCACAAAGACTGGCCGGAATCGCTATGACCGATACGTAAAATTTTCAGCATCATGTATCGTCGAAAAGCAGTTCCGTCAGCATCTTGCCCAAGTGTGCGAAATCGCACATCGAATCTTGTCGACCCAGCCGTAACATGGAGTGAAACAGAAAGCACTTCCAACATTCACGATACAAAAAACGAATGTGGGCTTTATCATGGGTTATCTTCGTTTGAAGATTGGTCCGATCGGCCTCCAGCTATCTGGCCACATCCCCGTCCGTCGCCACTAAACCCCAGGGTATGCAGTTTTGCATATTCGGCATCGGACGGGGATTTCTCCCAACCTCTGGAGTTCTGCAAACCGTCAAAGACGGCAACCGCCTTCAAGGAAGAAGAACTTCTCTTGCCAAGCCGATCAGCCCAGTGTTCACAGTACAGCAGCTCTTATGCGTCTGTACCGAAAGTATTGCCTTCCGCACAGCATGCCAAGCCAGCCGCCGAGAGGGCCTATTGCTTTTGCCAGACACGGATACTGCCGTTGTTGCAGGAAGTCGCGATGCTCTTTCCGTCGTGAGAAAAAGTTGCCGCAAGTCTCCCTGATTTTTTCGCAGGTAGTTGGCCGATAACTTTTGCTTCTTCCACATCCCAACTCGGACAAACTCTTCGAATGCGCCCGTTGCGACTTTGTACAGGGCAACAATCCGAGCGTACAACGATCTCCATTCGCGCTCATAAGTAATTAAAAACAGAAGTAGCAGACCGCAACAGTTACTGCGATATGCACCGCGATGATGATCCAGGTTGATATCGCAAACCTGGCCTTATGCGTCTTATGCCGGAAGAATTTCCGGCCGCACACTGCGCCAGGCCATCCGCCAAGCAATGCGAGCAAGTGCAAACGCGCCTCGGGAGTCCGTTGGCGATCAAGTCTGGCTTGACGTTTATCCCAGCCATAAAACGCGAACGTGATAAAGCTCATCACGATCAGGACAATCAAATAGGCGATGCCGATGTATTTCATTTTGACCGGAACTGGCAAGAACTAGAGCGTTGAAGGCTTCAGCATCGATCGTCGGCACGCAGAATTTCACTGGTTTAGATAACTGCGTATGCTCCTGTGATTATTGAGCGACCTGTGTGTTAATGCTCTGCTTCATCGCCAGTCGTTGCGGTGGGGATGATCTCAGCATCAATAATCTCGTTTGGCTGTTCAGATTTCCGAAACAAGTCGATAATCCCGAGGATACCGCCGATCACGCCCGTCATTCGAAGAAGTCCCTCTGCCAACATGAGCTCACGGATTTGATTTTGAGGTATTGACGCACCCGCAAAAAACAACATACCCGCGATGGCGAGAACGGTCCCCTTCGGGGACCTTTGTGAGGTGAATTCGCGTCATCAGTTCAATGTCGCCATGAGCAACTACACATGCATTTTGGGGAATGGTTTCGCGATAGGAGAACCCAACGTCGTCCCAACGAAACGGTGGGCTGGGCGATTGAATGACTTTCGATTCATCACCATTGCTGCGAATTGCAGCGAGAAGCTCCTCGCGATAGTGGTCGAACAAATCTCCATCGATAAGCCAGTGGACAGCCATAATGCACTTCCGGATTCAACGCATAACAGGTTTACAGTCCGTCGACTTACGGATGAACGCCTAGAATTCAATTGCGGAGGGCTCTGGGATCGCACATATGCTGCCTAACAGGCTTGGCCCCCGTAGTGCGACTATTGAGCCACGCGAACAATTTGTTGAACGGCGTCGATCGAGTTCTTGAGAAGCTCAGAATAGTCGACGTCTTCGATGTCCTGACCGATTAGTTCAATCTCGCAGAAACCATTGTAGCCGACTTGATCCAAAGTCGTCAGGATCTCATCCAGCGGCAAAATGCCTTCGCCCAACTTGCAGCGATTCTGCTCGCCGCAGGGCGGAACCTTGGCGTCGCCAAGGTGAACGAGCGCGATACGGTCAACAAGTCGTTCCAGTCGCTCAACGATGCCGAGTTCCTGCCCGAGATGGTACGTGTCAAATACCAGCTTGAGACTGTCGCTGGCGACTTCGTCGAGCATCCGCAACGCGTCATCGACTCCATGAACGAACGACCATCCCACTTCACAACCGGCATGAACGGGCTCCAGCGCCAGCGTGACGTCGAGATCGAATGCGACCTGCGCTAACTCACGCAGAGCGTTGACGGTGATGCGACGAGCGTGCTTCCGCGTGTGACAACCGCGGCCACCGGTGTAGACAACCAAACAGCCCGCTCGCATGGCGGCTGCCAATCCAATCGCTTCGATACCATCCTCGATACTATCCGAATGGGAGCGACCGTCGTACCCAGTGAAGCCACCAGCCCACATGAGACTGGAAACCTCCAGATTACTCTCGCAGATCAGATCGATGCCCGCTTCTTCACCACAGTCACTGAGCTTTTGACGCCAGACGCCGATGCCGGACAACCCCATTGCACTGAAGAGCTCAATGTCCTGCTCTAACGACCACGAATACGTCGTTAGTTC
>CAYYHV010000578.1:0-3966 GCA_964471695.1 uncultured Pirellulaceae bacterium | reverse complement strand
CCGATAGGCTATATCGCATCAACGCAGGAGTGGTGCGAGAAGAACGGCGAACAGCTCGCCGATTGGTGGAAAAGTTCGGACACGGAGATCCATCACTTCATTGGTAAAGATATCACGTACTTTCACACGCTGTTCTGGCCAGCCATGCTCAAAGTCGCCGGCTATGAACTGCCAAGTAAAGTTCACATCCACGGCTTTTTGACCGTTGGCAATGAAAAGATGTCGAAGAGTAAGGGGACGTTTGTGAAGGCGGCGACCTACGCCAACCATTTGAATCCGACGTACTTCCGCTATTTCATTGCCGCCAAGTTGGGGTCGCGAACGGATGATATCGACTTTTCTCTCGATGAGTTCGTGACCAAAGTCAACTCGGACCTCGTGGGCAAGTTCGTTAATCTAGCCAGCCGCACGGCGAAGTTCGTGAAAGACACAGGGTTATCGTCGACTTACCCCGACGACGGCGGATTGTTCCAGGCTGGAGCCGATGCCGGCAAAGAGATTGCCGCAGCCTACGAGAACTGCGAATACAACAAAGCGATGCGAGCCATCATGGAATTGGCTGACGCGGCCAATCCTTTCGTCGAATCCCAGGCCCCTTGGGTCCTGAAGAAGGATCCTGACGCGGCCGAAAAACTGCAGGATGTGTGTACCATCGCGCTGAATTTGTTTCGTCAGTTGGCCATTTACCTGGCGCCCGTGCTGCCTCAATTGGCGGAGCAAGCTGGAAACTTTTTTGGCGAGCCAATTACCAGTTGGGACCAATCACAGACTCCGTTGGTTGGCACTCAGGTCGCAAAGTTTAAACGGATGCTAGATCGAGTCGAAATGAAAGATGTAGAAGCCATGATTGAAGAGAGCAAAGAAGAAGCCGCCGAAGTTGCGGACAGCAATGCCTACAATGACAGCGCAGAACCGTTGGCTGCTGAGCCGTTGGCTGAGGAGATTACCTACGACGAGTTTGCCAAAGTTGATTTGCGAGTAGCACGAGTGCTCAACGCAGAAGACGTTCCCGAAGCCAATAAGCTCTTGAAGTTGACGCTCGGTTTGGGAGGTGATCATACTCGTCAGGTTTTTGCCGGTATCAAGGCTGCCTACAAGCCTGAGGATCTGATCGGTCGCAAAGTTATCATGGTTGCCAACTTGGCGCCTCGTAAAATGCGTTTTGGAATGAGCGAAGGCATGATCGTTGCTGCTGGTCCTGGCGGTAAAGAAGTGTACATGCTGGGCATCGAAGATGACGCATTGCCTGGACAACGAGTCCATTGATGCGGATTGAATCGTGATTGAATGGTTGCTCGATCGGCTAGCGCTCAAGCCGACTCGAAACAGTATCCGCTGTGATTCACTGCAATCGAGCTGGATTGAAGTTGGCGAAGAGAAGTGCGAACTGTTCGAACGTCAGATCGCGCCGCAATCCACTCGACCAATGATCAATATCATCAAGTTTCTCGGCGCGGCAGGTCGCGCCGAGAACGTCACTGAGCATCCATTCGATGTCTGGCCTGAAAATCGCGGTCACGCCTGGGTTGCAAATCCACCTGGCTATGGAAACTCATCAGGAAGGGCGTCGCTTCGCACGTCGTATTCAACGGCTCAAGCCGTCTATGAAAAGGTTCGTGAAAAAGCCGAAGGCATTCCGGTGCTTTCCGGAAACAGCCTTGGGGGTGCCGTGGCTATCGGCATCGCTTCGAGGAATCCCGTTCGCGGGATACTCGTTCGTGACATGCCGAATATCCGTCGATTGATTATGGAGCGTCACGGACGCTTCCGTCGTATCGCTTCGGCTTTTGCAGATCGTGTACCTGCCGAATTGGATGTCATGCAGACTGCTGCAAAATGCAGTGTACCAGCCGTCTTTGTTTCATCACGGAAGGACCGGATCGTCCCGCCGTTTATCCACGATGAAATCTTTGAGCAATATGCCGGCCCCAAACGAATGGTGCATCTAGAGCAGGCTGATCATATGGACTTGGTCTCAGGCAAAGAGGAAGCGGCTTCCTACACGGCTGCTCTGATGTGGCTGTACGAATCCATCGTGTAGCAGAGGGCACACAGGCTGGCGTTCACTTTTTCGAATACCCAACGTCGCACGCGGGTTGTCGACGTGCGTTTCCGGCGACCGACATGCGGGGCGTACGGCTTGCTGGCTGAGGGCACGTGGTTCGCGTGGGTAACTTTGATTTAAAGTTTGCCAGCCAGCTTGACCTTGCGGTTTCCCTAGACCTTTCTCAATTTTGCATTGAAGCGGATCAGGCTGCCGGAGAAGTTCTGGAATCTTGTCACTCACTGCCGGTTTGCTGTACGGCGCGTGTAGGTTTGTGCAGACAAAATTCCGAATCTCGTTCTGGAGAATAGTATGTACCGTATTGCGACCGTGATCCTTTTGGCATTCGCCACGACCTGCATGGCCCAATCAACTTCCCGAACCCCAACTCAGGCTTTCCCCAGCCAAAATTATCAGCAGTTCCCGAGCTACCAGCAACCAACGCCAGCATTCACCAACCCTGCCCAGCAGTCGGTTGTTCAGAACCCAACCTACAACCAGCCTGTCGTTAATTCGACGGTACAGCAGCCGATTTACAACCAGTCGCAATCCACTGGTCAATTCGTCCAGCAGCCGTACGCCGCGACGAATCAGCCGTATGCGACGAATCAGCCGTATACGACCAACCAGCCATACGCGACCAGCCCTCAGCCGATTCAGCAACCGTATTCAACAAGCACACCTATGCCGAATGAGCACATGGTCATTAATGGTTCCGGTGGCGGTTGCAATAATAACTCGGGGTATTCTTCGGGGGTTCAATACCAGAACTACGGAAGTAGTGGCTCGGCATATCGCCCTCAGCCGTCCTTTACACCCCGCCCGTCGTATCAGCCACGATCAACGTTCCGCCGTTGGTTTGGTCGATAGAAATCTGCTTCAAAACAGGCGACCATCGGATAGTACGAAAAAAACCCATGCCAACGACAAGTTGGCATGGGTTCCGAACTCAGTAGCACCCAGAGTTGGATTGTTACCGCGGGTCTCTCGTGATCCCCGCATCTACTTCTTTCTATTTAGCTAGGCTTCGCTTAGCTCTTGCGTCGGATGCTGACGAATCCCAGTAGGCCAACAAGTAGCATGCCGATGGCGGCTGGTTCAGGAACTGAAGTCAACTCGCCAGTACCCGATGAGTTGAAGCTCGTGATGAAAGTTCCATCATCAGTCATCGAAGTGACTTGTGTCGAGAACGAGACGGATACAGGGTCGCAAAGCTCTGCACCACCTGGAAGCGACTGGGTGTTGATGTCCGCTGTCGAAGCGGCAAAAACAAAGGTGCTGATTCCGGCACCCAAGTCGATGAACGAAATCTTGGCAGGATCGAGGTTCAGGCTCACTGAACCACCACCTACATTGAGGTCGAGTGTTCCGCCACCACTGCTGGTAACGCTGCTGCCCGTGCCGACGCCGATTCCGGAAACGCCGGGGATCGTCAGGTCGAGGTCAATGCCAGCGGTATAGGTCGTGCCGTCGATGACGACAGTCGTGAGTGCGTCGGGACTAGCCGCCGAAGTGATCATCGCACCGTCGTAAGACAGGTCGACGCCAGTCATTTGAATTGTAATAGGTCCAGCCAAAGCTGTGGAAGCAAATAATACTCCCGCCGCGAGAGCGGAAATCAATGATGTCATTCTCATGAGTTCTCTCCAGAAATCGTTTTCAGGGTGCTTACACTAAATAAAAAGAACACGATCGGGTGGCTAGGGCAGTGTGCCAGCCAGCCGATCACATACTTGCTACTTGTGCGTTTGTATTAGCTTTGCTCGTCAAAATGCGATGTAGTCATTCAGTCGTACCGATTGATTCGACCACAACTTTCCGCCATCAAGGCGATTGCTGCGCAAGCAGACCGATACACATCAACGCTTTAAAACAACGCACACATTTAGTGAGCGCGCAAAAAAGAACGCCATCTGCAGACT
>CAYYHV010000577.1:0-3972 GCA_964471695.1 uncultured Pirellulaceae bacterium | reverse complement strand
ATGCAAAACGATCTGCTGGATTCCGCGAACATCCAATTCAAAAGCCACCGGCACCCAGACTCGCCATGTCACTGCGAAAAAGACAGCCACCGCAAAAGCCATCATGGCCCAGTTCGCCGCCACCCAACCGATCATACTCGACAAAGCGATCATGCCGATCGCCAAGACGAGACAACGTAGTGGTGACGAGCGAAGCGGCCAATCGCGCAGCTGGAGCACCGGCAATGGATCACCGGCGGCAATCGTCACGCGCAGCTGCGAAGATCGTGGCTTGGGATTTGGCAAAGTCGAACTCATGCCCCCATTCTATTCCAGAGGCACGAGTCCCACGAGTTGATTACTTTCGATTCTCATGGACAAGCGTAGCGTGAGCCCTAAAACGCTCCGCCACCACCGAATCCGCCGCCGCCGAAACCACCACCCTGACCGCCGCAGCCAACGCCCGACATTTGGAGTCGGTTGTTTCTCCCATAAGGATTTAGGACACTCACGGAAAGTTGATCCAGCAATTCTTGAATTTCCTTCTGCACATCGTGGCGGTGACGAATCAACAGTCGATCGGGAAGCGACATGATCGACGCGTCCTGCGAGGTATGCCACGATCCTTTTGCCACCAGGGTTTGAATCAAGAATACCAGCGACTCGGTGTTGATAGGCTGCAATTCGCCGACCGCAAAGTTGCCGACGCCCAGCTGCGAGTTTACGGCTTTCCCAGCTGCTCCTTGCAATTGGGGTTCCGATCCGGTTTTACTGGGAACCTTGTAGACGTGCGTGATCACCTTATCGTCGGCTATCGCGAGCGAAACCTTCGGAGCTGCGTTCGGATCCTGATACTTCATGTGGAGGTCATTTAGCTGCTGCTGAATCTTCTCATGTACGTCTCGTGTTTGGCTAATCGCTAGACAGGCTCGCGACGCAAACGGGACGACCGAGCCAGTACCGCCGACTTCTTCCCAAGTATCTGGGGCGACAATACTCGTTATCGAATCCACCAACGTATCGAAATCAGCAAGCTCCGAGCCCACGTCGTCGACAAGCCCGGCGACCGGATACAGCCGAATTTCAAGTTGCTCTTCCGCTTGTTCCAGCGTCGTGATCATCACTGATCCATCCCGAAGAAGATAAGTCAGATCGTATTTCGCCAGAAGTCTGGATAGTGATTCTGAGACTTTCATTTTGTTGTAGAACCCGTTGACTGGTTCGTCAGGATCGATTCCAGCTTGATCGAGCGCAGCCATGTCGATTAACACGGGAAGCTTGACTTTTGATGAAACGGCTTCCGCCATCTCACTCAACGGAACGTCAATAAATTCAAAATCCATTTCCGATTCGAGCATTCTTGAAAACTCTCGGCTCCAATTCCCATTCACGACAATCGCAATCGGCAGATCGGATGGTTTGGCTTCGGATGCAATGGGAAGCCTGCGAAGCCCATCGAGCAGCATGGCGATCTCTTGATGCACATCGTACATCTGCGATATCGACAGAATCCCCTTATGCCCAACCAATCCAGCGGCCCCACCGACTTCCTCCCAAGTGTCTGGATGAGTCGTCGACGTGATCAGTTCAATAAGCGAATCGTAATCTACCTGTTTGTCGTCTTCACCGGCTTTGACCAGATCCCAAACGGGATAATTGACGATAGTTAGCATCTGCTCGGCTTGCTCAAGCGTTGTCACAACAATCCGCGATCGATCCGGAACCAGGCCTAGCTCCAACTGTCGACACATGTGACGGAGCGCATGCTCCAAACGCATGTCTTGCTGCGAAAACGTCACAGGTTCTTCCCGATCAATGCCAGCCAATTCAAGAGCAGCAACGTCAAGTTCCATTGGCAGCTTGCACTTAGAAACAAGCGTATCCAAAACCTCCACCAAAGGTGTGTCAATAAAGTCCAAGCTGGCCTTCGCGTCGAGTTGACTCATCAAATCATGCGACTGCAGATGCATGAAGGCAGAAGCGGCGGGCGGTTTGGTTGCCGTGTCCTGTCCAAAAACCGGGACTGCAATAATGGACGCGAGTACAAACAGAACGAAAAATTTGCGCAACATGATATCCCCTTGTTTCACGAGTGTGACTGTTCCAAGAGATAGGATGAATCGATTCGCAGGTGGATGCAAATTCTCGCGGCATTCTCGTGAATTAGCCAACCCGTGCATGGTCTACGGAAGGCGACAATTATTCTTCGCGGACGACCGTTGGCCGCAGCGAACCTCGGAACACGACGACTGTCGTCCAATAGAGCGCTGACGTCATCACCAGCGAAAAGACCAAACAAGCCACAAAGTAGTCCCGCATCAGCACCAATGCCGGTGGCGCATCACTCTTGGGGACTCGGCGCGACGTCGGTCCCTTCTTCACATCCAGATCACGAACTTCTTGACGCCACGACTCCCACTCGACTTGCGCATCATTGGTACCATACGTCTCAATGGCGCTGGCTTGAGCCGAACGCAGTCCGAAATAGACGGCGCCCATACAAACGATGTAGAGCAACAAGTAAATTACGGTCGATTGTTTCATGAAAAACGACTTTGAGTTTTCGTCATGGATTGCTACTCATTTCGTGGCAGCAATTCCATTGCCGCAGCAGCCATACACGAGATACCGGTTACCAACGATGGCTCGACATCAGGATAGTATTTCGAAGAATGCAGTGATGGCGGAGTCTGGCCAAGTTGCTCCCAGCGGTCTAACCGTTTTTTCTCAACGGTTCCTAACGCAAACATGAAAATCGGCACGCCGGCTCGCCCGTAGCGCGAAAAATCTTCTCCGCCCATCGACGGTTCTGACGCGGTCACGTTCTCATCGCCGATGACTCGACGGAATACGGGCACGATTTTTTCAACCAGGTCCTGATCGTTTTCCAGCGAAGGCGTCCCTTCAGAAATCTTGATTTCCGGTTCGGGAGCTCGATGCCCCATCGCCACAGCCAGTGCCTTCCGCTTGATCGCCTCAAGTACCGCCTCGCGGACTTCGTCGGCATACGAACGAACCGTTAGTTGCAGGTGACAGGAATTGCCAATCACATTGTGTTTGGTACCACCATGAATCGACCCGACGGTCACCACGGCCGGAGCAATCGGGTTCACTTCGCGACTGACGATCGTCTGCAAAGCCACCACCAACTCTGCTGCCTGAATCACGGGATCGACCGTAGCATGTGGGTAAGCCCCGTGGCCTCCGGCGCCTTTGATGGTAATGTCTACGCTATCCACGTTGGCCAGTGCATAGCCAGCCCGATAGCCGACGGTCCCTGCGGCTTTGTCGGCAAACACATGTAACGCGAGCGCGTAATCGGGTTTTGGGAATCGCGAAAACAGCCCGTCCTTAAGCATGGCTTTTGCGCCGGCACCACGCTCTTCGGCTGGCTGGCCAACCAGCATCAACGTGCCTCGCCCCGCGTCTTTGAAATCCGTCATAAACTTGGCCACGCCAGTCAAGTTTGTCATGTGGATATCGTGCCCGCAGGCATGCATGACTCCGACTGAAACTCCGTCCTCACCTGGAACCTTCACCTTCGACGCATAGACCAGATTGGTATCTTCGGTAATGGGAAGCGCATCCATGTCGCATCGCAACATCAAGGTCGGACCCTCACCATTTTCAAGCAACCCGACGATGCCGTGCTGACCTACGGATTCGGTTACCGCGAACCCTAACTTTCGCCACTCACTGGCCAATCGTTTCGACGTTTCGACCTCCTGAAAGGAAAGCTCAGGATGGGTATGAAAGTGCCGGTAGAGCTTGACCAAGTCGGGCAAATTCGACTCGGTCCATTCGGTAGCATTCGCCAACTTTGCGTCAGTCGCTGTTTGCCCGAACACCGGAGTGCCCCATAGAATCCAGCAAAAAATTGCCGTGAACCATCGCATACGCATATCGAACCCCCAAATAGTCGTAGACCACTTCACGTTCACGACTATCCACGACGCGAATCGACTTTACAAGTACGAACCCACACGTTAACTT
>CAYYHV010000576.1:0-3990 GCA_964471695.1 uncultured Pirellulaceae bacterium | reverse complement strand
CGATTTCCGATGCGAAGTCGGTGTCGCGGATGATCGACTCGGCGTTGATCGAGTTCTCAAGCGTTGTTCGCAGATTGCTTGCGGTGGATTCCAAAGTGTTCGCTTGGAAGGCACCGAGCTCACCACGTTCGTTCGTGACGATGTCGATAGCTGCGTCAATCTTCTCAAGAGCGAGTTGAGCGCTGTCTTCGTCTTCGACGCTGAGGCCAGACAAACCAAGTGATTCCGAATCGGACTTGTCGATCGAAACCTGAGCCGTCTGATATTGGTTGGCACCAATTTGGAATGTTAGCGAGTTGTTCTTAACCGTAACATCGGTCAAGGCAGTACCAGCAGCGACAGCGGTTGACTGAGTCGCATCAGCGAATTCCAATTCCAAACCTTTAGCGTTTCCGGTTTCGAAAGTGACGGATGCCCCTTCGCCCGTTTGAACGTAAGTGTTGGTTCCGTCGTCAACACGAGCTTCGACGTCAACACCTGTGTCATTCAACGTGCCAGTTTCTGTACCTGTCACAGCCAGAGTAGCGCTCCCACCGTACTCCGTTGTGGTTAGGCGTGTCAAAGTCGAAGTGGTGTCGTCGACTTCAGCAACAACACCCGTTTGGTCGCTGAATTCATTGATGCGGTCAATGACTTCCTGCTGAGTGGAGTTGGCCGACAGCGTGATGCTGATGTCGTTTACCGTGATGGTTTCGTCTGCCGCAAGGTTTGCGGTTGCAGTGAAAGTCGCTGAAGCTTTTTCAGCAGCGGTGATGACGTCAACCGAGTACGTTCCGTCCTCAGTGTCAGCAGTACCTTTGGCGGTGATGGTGTTGAGTCCTGAGTCGACGGTTGTACCAGCGTCACCGTTGAGCAACTTCTTGGTGCTGAACTGTGTGCTGTTGGCGATTCGGTCAATGGTTTCCAAAGCGTTGTCAATTTCAGCCTGGTTGGCTGCCATTGCGTCTGCATCGTTAACACCGGAGTTTGCCGAGTCGAGAGCCAGGCTTCGTACTTTGACGAGCAAGCTGTTGACTTCGTTCAACGCACCTTCTGCAGTTTGAACGACTGAGACGGCTTTGTCCGTGTTCTCGATAGCCTGCTCAAGACCAGCGATCTGAGCTCGTTGCTTTTCCGAGATGACCAAGGCTGCGGGGCCATCGGCACCACGGTTAACCTTAAAACCCGTCGATAGCTTCTCGAGCGAGCTGCTCATCATGGACGAAGAGCGCTTCAGGTTGTTTTGCGCGATGAGGGAACCAACGTTGTTTGCAATTCTCATTTTGTAAATTCTCCAGCGACTTTCGTTCACATGAATCTGTGAATCAACGTCGCATAGGTGTGATAGCTGGCGACTCCATCCCGGCCCGTAATCGCTCCCTCGAACGAACATGTCGCAAAGTGACATGCGGTATCGACAGTGACACACGCATACCAATTCGCTCTTGGATGTTGTTTACACGTCGAGGTCAAGGTTTCCCTGACCGGAAGAGTTATCGAAGCCTCCAAGTTTTCTTTGCCCGGAAAGTCACCGCTATTGTCTTTTTTTACCTAGGCCGTTGCTTTTGACAGGAGTGTTACGACTGAGTCGAATCTGCGGGATTACTGCTGACAACCGTCAGCCAGCTGCCCTGAATTTTCCAATGCGATACAGGTAAGCCACGATCTCGGCGATTGCGTGATAGAGGGCTGGTGGGATGTCGTCGCCGACTTCGACTGTCCGGTATAGGGCGCGCGCCAGCTCGCGTCGCTCCAGGATTGGTACATCGTGCTCGTCTGCAATCTCGCGAATTCGTTTGGCAACCTCATCCACGCCTTTGGCGACGACTTTGGGAGCCGTCATGGAATGCAAGTCATATTTCAGGGCGATGGCATAGTGGGTCGGGTTCGTCAGAACAACCGTTGCAGACCCCACATCCCCCAACATCCGCTGTTGTGAGAGTTCGCGCTGAACGCGTTTGATGCGGGCCTTGAGCATAGGATCACCTTCATCCTCCTTGCGCTCGTCTTTCACCTCTTGCTTGGTCATTCGAAGCTGAACTTCGTGCTGCCAGCGTTGATATCCGTAATCGAGGACTCCGGCCACGACGAGTGCGAGAGAAACACTGAGCCCCGCGCGAAGAACGATCTCCCACGCCAAGCCAACGGCGACGGGGACTGTTGTTAGGGCGGCTGTACCTATTTGATGAATCTGTTGGCGTGTCGTCATGTACACGATGATTCCCAACAATGCGATCTTGAGCAGCGCCAGCACACCGCGCATCAGCGACTTTCCAGAGAACAATCGCCCCATGCCGCTAACTGGATTGATTCGATTCCAATCGGGTTCGAGGGGCTTGAAAGTCACCTGAAAGCCAGATTGCAGTGCCGTCGAACCGATATGGGCCAGGGTGACGACGCCGATGAAAAAACCCAGGATCGTTACCATGTTGGAAAACGCGTTTCGCGTCATCATGGTCAGTACGCTGGGAGTCAACTCTGTTGTCGTGACGAAGGATATATGCTCGTGAACCATTCGAAGCAGCGAGTCACCGACGGTGTGGCCAGCGAGCATCAGAGTTCCGGTCGCTGTCAACAATCCCAGACCGTTGGTCAAATCGCGGCTGGTCGCGATATCGCCCTTGCGCCGAGCGTCTTGCCGGCGCTTCTGCGAAGGCGCTTCCGTTTTCGAATGGCGATCGACTTCTGCCATCGCTGATCTCTCGTCGTCGTGAAGTTATGCGGTAAGGTTCAAAACAGGGATGGCACGATTCGGTCCGCATGTTGCAGGACTCGGATCAACAGCTGTGTCATCACGGGCATAAACAAGACCATGGCGACGGTACCGACGGCCAAGCGAATCGCCAAGCCGATGGAAAAGATGTTCATTTGAGGAACGGCTCGCATCAGCAACCCAAGACTGACGACGGTAATAAACAGGCAGATTCCCACAGGCGAAGCAATCAATAATCCCCATTTCGAAATCAGGTCGACTTCATAAGCCGCGTTCGTCGCGGACATCGCGAACAGTCCCTGTCCCAGAGGATGAACCTCGACACTCATGTACATGACTCGAATGATGACATGATGGAGATTCAAGACGAAGAAAAGGATCACGGCCCAGCTTTCAATGACGTGGGAAACCACATTCGTCGTTTGTTGCGTTGTGGGGTCCGTTAGCGATGCCATTGTCAGTCCCATTTCCTGACTGATGTAGGCTCCAGCGATTCTTGCAGGCTCAAACAGAATGCCAAACGCGAAACCGAGACTCGCGCCGAACATCATCTCGCCGGCGACTCCCCAGGCGACTCGAAACGCACCGATGCTCTCGGCATTCAATCCAGCCGCCAGTCGTGATTCGGCGTGGCCCGTACCAATCGCCAACCACACCATCGAAAGGGCGAATCCGATCTTTACCAGTTTGGGCAGCCGCTTGTCACTGAATACAGGCAGGAAGGTAATGAACGCCGAGAATCGGGTTAGAAGCAGCGTGATTTCGAGCGTGCGAATGGCAATCATTGCGTGACTTGGCCTGCGTGTTCCATCATTCGCATCGTGAATCCGACAACGACTTTTAGCGAGTACGGTAGCATTATCAGGATCACTGCGAACACGGTCACCATCCGTGGAGCGAAACTAAGCGTCTGCTCCTGAATGCTGGTAATCGTTTGGAATATGCTCACGAGCGTACCGACCACCATACTGGCCAGGATGGCTGGTCCAGCCAGATACACCGCGGTTACGAGCAAGTCACGCGAGATCGCCATGATTTCTACTTCGCTCATTTCTTATCTCCAAATGGAGTCACAACTTTCCACGGAAGGACTTCGTCAGCCAAAGCTCAGGCTGAGTGTTTTTGCGACAAGCTGCCATCCATCAACGAGCACGAATAGCAGAATCTTGAACGGTAGTGAAATCATCATGGGAGGCATCATCATCATGCCCAGAGACATGAGTACCGAAGAGACTACCAAGTCGATCAGCAGAAACGGGATGTAGATACAGAATCCCATGATAAAGCCAGTCTTGAGC
>CAYYHV010000575.1:0-3996 GCA_964471695.1 uncultured Pirellulaceae bacterium | reverse complement strand
CGCGATCAATGTCAACGACATATTGTGGATAATCCAGACGCTGAAGGATGCGAGCGTCAACAATTCCGTCGATGTCGCGGATGTCTTCCTGGATTTTCTCTGCCAACCCACGAAGCATCGGAAGCTTCTTTCCCGTGACGCGGATGTTGATTGGCGTCGACTTGCCACCGTTCATGGCAGAGCGAATCATACCGCCGGTATCAAATCCGATTTCTAGGTCCTCAAAGCGAAAATCGTTGTGCATTGCTTCGCGGATTTCGCGCACGTATTCCTGAGCGGAGTGGTGCCGATGATGTGCGAGCTGGACTTTGATGACACCATCCATTGGACCAGCGTTGGGTGTATACGCAGCGGACCAGTCAGCGACGGCACCAACTTCGGACATGACAATCACGAGATCATCACCAATCTTTTCGCGAATCAGATTCTCGACTTCGGCGACTCGCTCCTCGGTGACTTGTAGTTTCGAACCACTGGGAGCACGGACCGTCATTTCGAATGAACCCGAATCGACTTCGGGGAAAAAGTCGCGTCGCAGATTCGGACCGAAGAATCCGATGCAACCGCATAACAGCATGATGCAAGCAAAGACGAATGCGGCTCGATGACGTAGCAATAAATTGAGCAGCCCAGCGTAGCCAGCGCCGAATTTGTCGAAGCCCTTGTCGAATTTATCGAAGAATGCGGCGACTCCCTTTTTCGGCTGGTGTGAATCTTCATGATGATCGTGTTTCAGCCAGGCGGCGCAACGATTCGGAACGAGCGTTAGCGACAGCACGAGCGCTGCGACCATGGCAAAGCTTAGCGCCAATGCCATGGGACGGAACAGGAACTCACCGAGTTCGGGCAGGAACGCAAGCGGCATGAGAACGATCAGTGTGCAGCATGTTGCAACGAAAGCAGGCATGGCGATTTCATTGGCGCCCTTCGTGGCGGCTTCTTTGGGGGAAAGGCCTTCGCCGAGATATCGATGCGTATTCTCCAAGCAGATAACGGCAAGATCGACGAGGGGACCGATGGCCAGTGATAATCCAGCCAAGGTCATCACGTTGATGGTGTTTCCTGTGACTTTCAATCCAGCGATCGCAGCAAGGACGGAGAGTGGAATCACCAGCACGGCAATACCCATCATCCGAGCGCTTCCAAGGAAAAGCAGGATAACGAGAGAGCACATAACGGCTCCGAGGATACCTTCTTCCACGAGGCTTTTGATGGCGTGACGTACATAAACCGACTGGTCCATCACGAGTTTGAGGTCGATACCCTGGCGTGAAAGCCGTGCTTCCATGCTGTCCAATGAACTCCTGATCGAATCCACGACTCCCAGCGTACTGGCACCTGGTTGCCGATAAACGGGAATGTAGACTTGTCGCCGTCCATCTACGCGAACCAGACTGGTTTGCATCAGGCTGGAGTCAGTCACTGTCGCGACGTCTTCGAGGAAAGCCGAGTTGCCGGTTTCACTACGCAAGGGAATCTTGCCCATGTCCTGAACAGTCGAGTGGATCGCATTGGAACCGATGGCGTAGGTCGTGTCGCCAAAAGTTGCCTGCCCCGTTGGAACGAAGACGTTGTAGTCGTCCATCGCTCCCATAACAGATAGCGGCGATAGTCCGCGAGCTGACATCGCGTGGCGATTGACGTAAGCGATGATTGCTCGCATCTTTCCGCCATGAACGGCTGGCGCGTTGGCGCCTTTCATGCCCATCAGCATGTTGCGAACTTCATAGCGACCCACATCGTAAAGGGTCGATTCTGTTTGAGTCTGGCTGTCCAATGCCACGATACAAACGGGTGTCGTGCCAGTGGGATCGAAAGGCAGGATGACCGATGGATCAGTTCCCGGCGGCATGCTCTTCATAGAGGCTGTCGCCAAAGAGCTGACTTGGGTCAAGGCGCTGGTCGGATCGACAGAATCCCCAAAGTAGTTTCGGACGATGCTCGCCCCGTTGATCGAACGGGATTCTTGTCGGATGCGTCCTGATGCTTGTCCGGTTTGGCGCTCGAGTCGACTGGTGATGTTCTTCTCAACCGTCTCAGCCGGCATGCCATTGTAAAACGTGAGCACCTGAACTGCCGGTGAGTTATTCACCGGGAGAATATCTATCGGGATCGTTCGCACACTCATCAAGCCCATCACGATGATGACGATTGCACCGACTATTACGGTACACGGTGCGTTGAGCGAGCTGCGGATCAGACTGCGAAGCATCGGGGGAATCCATAGAATTCTAGTATCAAGGGAAGTAACCAACGAAACATAGCTTTCGTTTCGTACCTCAACGGCCAGGCAAGTGCTTAGACACCGCTCATAATTGTTTCCTGTGACCTAGACTTCATTGTCCCGAAATATCTTGGAAGAACGGCACTATGTCTGAAGTCAATTCGAATCGAGTCAACCAGCCGAAGTTCATGAATCACCCCGGTCGACCGGGCTTCGTCGAGAGGCGAAAACGCGATCGTGGCAAGGGCCGCAGGCTGCTACTTTATCTTGGCATCACCGCGATCTGTTCCGTGGCGCTCGGACGCACTTGGGGTATCGCGACGGTGGCGCGGACGATTATCGTCTCCGTCACAGGTGCGGAGGAAAAGAATCAAATCGAAGCGCCGATGGAAGTGATTGCCGTCAAACCTCGCGAAGGCGGTTTGCCGCGAAAGATCGTCCAAACCGGTACGCTCGAGGCAATTGAGACGGCTGAATTGAAACCGCGTGTGTCAGGTTACATTCGCAGCGTGGCGTTTGAAATTGGCGAATATGTTGAAGCAGGCCAAGTCGTAGTGGAAATCGACGCCGACGAATTGAAGAAAGACGTCGAAAAACAAGCTGCCCTGCTTGAACTTGCGGAAAGTAAGGTCCTACAAGCCAAGGCGAGGTTGAAGACGACGGGTGCCGACCGTGAAGCTGCGAAGGGTATGGTGCTCAAAACGCAATCGGATGTCGTTCGCTCATTGGCCGAAGTCGCGTTGCGCGAAAAAGAACTGCGACGCATTCAGATGTTGGTTGAGCAAAAGGCAATCGAAATGAAACTGGCCGACGAAAAGTCGTTCCAGTTGGAAGCAGCACGAGCTGGCGTCGAAAATTCACAGGCGACAGAGGTGATGGCTCGAGCGGAGTTGCTGGCGATTGATTCGCGTGTAGAACGGGCGGAAGCGGATATTTCTGCGGCGGAAGCGGATGTGCGAGTCGCCAGAGCGGATCTGGAACGCGCTCGCGTGATGTCAAGCTACCTGCGAGTCACTTCGCCCTTTGCGGGTGTTGTGACCGCACGAAACTTTGATCGTGGTGATTTTGTGCACGCAGCGACGGGCAGTGATATTCCGTTGATGACGATCGCCCGAACGGATCGCATGCGTGCCGTGCTACGCATTCCGGCTCCCGACGTTCCCTTCGTGAATCCGGGCCAACCGGCTCGAGTCTCCGTAAGCTCGCTAGGCGGTAGAGCTTTTAATGGAATCATTTCGCGCGTGGCTCGTCATCAGGACCTTCGTTCGCGAACCATGCGAGTCGAAGTTGACCTGGCGAACCCTGATCGCCAACTTGCCGGTGGTATGTACGGATCGGTTTCCATCGAAGTGCCTGCGCCAACGCATGAGTTGTCGCTGCCGAAATCTTGCCTTGTCGGTCGTGCACTGAACGGTCGTGGCCGAGTCTACCAAGTCGTTGATGGTCGTGTGGCTCTGCGATTGGTGGGTGTTGGGCGAATCTATGGTGACCGGATCGAGATTCTCGAAGGCCTGGATGCCAACGACTTGATCGTGACGGGTGAGACGCACGATTTTGGCGCGCTTCGGTCTGGTCGGTTGGCGGCGATTGCTCCGGATAAATCGAACACTGCCGACGCTGCAAAGATCGACGATATCTCGTTGGATCAAGGCGTTGAGAAAGTGAGTCTGGCGAAGAGTAAGTAGAAGGTTGGGTTGTAAACCACCCTCGGTGACTTATTCCATCCTGAAGATCAAGTCAACAATGGTTGCGGCTCTTTGTGACCGTTGCGT
>CAYYHV010000574.1:1326-4033 GCA_964471695.1 uncultured Pirellulaceae bacterium | reverse complement strand
GGGCGAACGAGCCGGGCAAGCTGCTCTAATGCGACTCGCCTTGATTCCTTTTTCGCCTCTGCGCTGCCAGTGTGAGAATTAACGTGGACAAGATGCAGTTCCGCGGAAGCATCGGCGGCAATTTTACATGCGTGCTCCACAATGGCTCGCGAATTCTCAGACAGATCAACGGCAACCAGAATTCGACCGCGACGATTCATAGCTTACTCGTGGTTGAAGAAACATTATTTATTATGGAACGATGATGGGCACGGCTTGAGAATCAGCACGGGACATGGCGCCAGTCTCGCAACGCGTTCTGCGACCGAACCGAGTAAGACGCGACCGACTCCTCGTCGACCATGCGAGGAAATCACGACGAGATCAGACCTCAATTGACTGGCGATCCTCGCCAACTCGGTCCCTGGATCGCCAAATTCACTTTGAAATTTTAGATTTGAGATATCCATACCGGCATCGGTTAAGTCGTCACGCATCTTTCGACAGCGAAGTACTTGCTGCTTCTTGTCGATGATCTCGGGATACTCGATGGACGCATAAGTCGGAAAGTTATCGTCAATGATGTTCACGACTTGAATGGTGTCACCATCACCCACAATCGCCTGTCCATACCGAACGGCTCCAATGCTGGGTTCCGAGAAATCAAAGGCCACCATGATTCGTTTCGGTTGAAAGCTCATACCGCAAGCCTTTCCCCCTTGGATAACATCGCCATGCCCATATGCACTGCTGCTTAGTTACAACGAGTGCAGCGACAACTCAGGATTCCTGACTGGGTTGTTTGACGAGCAGAACGGGGCAGGGGGCCAACCTTGCTATCCGCTCTGCGACGGACCCCAACAGCATGCGCTGAAATCCTCTACGGCCATGTGATGGAACCACGATAAGATCAACGTCCTGCTCTTTGGCCATCTCGGTAACCTCAATCCCGGCGTCACCGATGGTGAATACCAATTGAACTTTCTCGGGATCAACATCACCCTCCGTGAGCATTTCTCTCATACGAGTCTCAGATCGCTTGCGTTGCGATTCCTCGGAATAATCGGGGTACAATTCGGTTGGGTGCACGGGATAGAAGTTCATCATGACGTGAACCACGATGACTTTGCCCCCATCAGTCACAATGTCCAAGGCTCGTCGCACCGCATTGACACACCGTTCAGAATAGTCGAATGGAACAAGTACTCTGCTCGCTTGAAGTCCGGCCATCACGTTATCCTTTCATTCCAGATCAGGTTGGCAACGATATCGTTCGTTGCACGTGAACACTTCTGCAAACATCATTCCGTGCCCAAAACAAACCCAAAGTGTGCCAATTGGACACGGTCGAATCGCGCAGACGAAGAAGGTGTGCGAAACGGATCAGTCATTCGCAATCCCGGCGCAAATCACCGATCAGTACTTTCTTAGGACTCGGCCTCCAAACTCGACTTCTCCGATAGCTGCTCGTGGAGATGACGAAGGCCACCCTGGCGATGGCGAATCGCGTCGGAGCGGTGACCGCGGTCGATTGTCTTCGCAAGAACGGCTTCCAGCCGATGGATCGCTTTCAGAATGGCTTCACGAATTCCCGACTCACTGGCATGAACGTGAAGCTTGCCACGTGGCACGATGGCAGCGTCGATATTGCACGTCTTGTCGACTCCGCCTTTATGGGCATTCTCATCGAGCAATCGGACTTGGATACGACCGAGTCGCTCGTGAAATCGTCCCACGACCATTTCCAGACGTGAGTGTACGAAGTCCTCAATTTCTGGATTGTTCCGTTCGTTGTGCACGTCGATCGTTAGTTTCATCGGGTTTCCTCACTTCATTAATGCACTACTTACAACACGGGGAAGCCGTGTGTTCACGCTTGGCTTGTTTCGGGGATGGCCGGGTTGAACTCGTAGTTCCTGATTCTGACCATCACTTCATCACAAAACTCCGCCGTCAACGAGCCGTTTTGCACCGCTGCCGTCAATCGAGTGACCGCTTGAGTTAACCAACGCAATTCGGCTCGCAAGACGTCTTCAAGAATCGCGGCATCCGTGGCAGCGGGGTGTTCGAAGAATACGAATTCGTCTTCAATGTCTTGTAGCGCGCGTTCAATGCACGCAATCACGAGTGCCAGTTGCCTTCGGACTTGTGGTTCGAGAGCGTCGAAGACCAACGTTGTCGACAATCCACGAAGGCGCTGAATGATCTCCGCTCGAAGTCGACTAGCGACTTGCAATCTTGCATAAGCAGGTGAGGGGTGCATGGGAATCTCCTTCGGCCAAGTCGCTTTCCTGGTTGCTGCGACATGTACAAAAGGCAAAACCTGTGCCGCAAATCGAGCAGCCCGTAGATCCGCCAGTTTTGAAGAATCTGCGAATTACGATGTGCTGTGCGGCACCCAACGCAATTCGCACGCGCAAGACACGTCGAAACGCGGTATCCTCAGCGCGACATAGGCCATCGCCAGCGCTTGAAACATTCGGTTACGAGAAATACCGGAATCGCACATAGTAGAACGACAACCCAGTCAGCCCATCTGAGCGGAACCGTATGCAAGGCCTTTTGCAAAATCGGAGTGTAGATGGCTGCCACGTGAATCAAGAGCGTGACAACAATGGCAACCAACAGCCAGGGGTTCGACCAAAACGATTTCCGATTTAACGGGGCGCCGAGCGAACGAAAATTCAGCACGTTGACTTTTTGAATAACAATAATTGCGGTGAACGCA
>CAYYHV010000574.1:0-1316 GCA_964471695.1 uncultured Pirellulaceae bacterium | reverse complement strand
TTCCGAAGTGAAGATAAAAGCTGTAGATGGCGAGCGTAACCAATCCAACATAGCCCCCCAGCAACAGAATCATCCACATCCCGCCACGGTCCAGAATCCGAGCTCGGGGATCATGCGGCGGTCGTCGCATCACCGATTCCTCCGCGGGTTCGACGCCCAGTGCCACGGCCGTAAGCCCGTCGGTAACTAAGTTCATCCAGAGTATCTGTACGGGAAGCAGGATCAATGGACCTCGCAGCAGGATACTGGCGAAGATTGCGATCACCTCACCCATATTCGACGACAACAGATACCGAACGAACTTTTGAATGTTGTCGTACTGCCGGCGTCCTTCTTCAATCGCTCCTATGATGGATTGAAAGTTGTCGTCGGTGAGTATCATATCAGCCGCGCCTTTTGCAACGTCTGTGCCCCGACGCCCCATCGCGACTCCAATATCCGCTTTTTTGAGCGCGGGTGCATCATTTACGCCGTCCCCGGTCATCGCCACAATATGTCCCTCACTTTGCAGCGCCGTCACGATGCGCAATTTGTGCTCAGGCGTTGTCCGAGCAAACGTAATGTCCTCGTGGAGCGCTTCGCGGAGTTCGGTATCGCTCAAACCGTCGACTTGTTGGCCCGTAAGCGTCCGACTTGATGCAATCCCAATCGAATCAGCAATCGCGTTCGCAGTCGCTGCAGCGTCCCCGGTGATCATGAGGACTCGTATACCGGCATTCTTGGCCAGTCCAATCGCGTCTTTGACTTCTGGGCGAGGTGGGTCAAGCATTCCCACTATGCCCAAGAGAACGAGATGCGACTCGACTTCCTCTTCGGTAAGCGCAGCGTCACGAGGCAAATCCCTGCGAGCCAAGGCGAGTGTTCGCAGACCTCTTGAAGCAAACTGTTCAATCACATTCGCAACTTCGGCGCGCACAAGATCGTCGATTTCCTGCGTCTCGAAATCTACTTGAATCGAGTCGCATAAGTCCAGGATCACTTCAGGCGCTCCTTTGACATGGGCCACAAGGTGAGCCGCGACTCGTTTGACGACCGTCATCCTTTTCCGCGAAGAGTCGAACCCGAACTCGGCAACCGTGTCGTGGTGGCTTGGCGCTTCAAGCCACGCCTTATAAGCCGCCACGACCAGAGCACTTTCGGTAGGTTCGCCAAGCTGCTGCCAACGACTCTCTTCATCCTTGCGCAAGGTCGCGTGATTGCAATGTAAACCAGTGCGCAACAGCCTCAAGAGATTGTGGTGTTTGCGATAATCAAGTCGCTCGCCTTGAAGTTCAAAATGGCCCGCCGGATCATACCCTACCCCCCTAACATCAATA
>CAYYHV010000573.1:0-4081 GCA_964471695.1 uncultured Pirellulaceae bacterium | reverse complement strand
GACTGGCTCCTTCGGGCGCGACAGGGCGACCGATCCCCAGCCAGCGATCCCAGAAATACTGGGACAAATCAACGTTGTTCAGCGCCTCGACTTTATGCGTGTCCCAATACTCATAGGGACCAAAAAAGTTCCAGTTGGGGCCTCGCAGGAAGGTACCGAGAATAATCAGCACGACCCACAACTCGAGAAAACCAAACTGGAAAATCAGGTATGCGAACTTACGCTGCTTAATTGTGTAATAGCCGTTTCCTTCTTTATTGAAATCAAGAAACGGAATTGCCATCAAACCAACAACCACGAGACTTGGCAGCACCACGCCCGCCATCCACGGATCGAAGTAAACCAACATCTCCTGCAGCCCCAGGAAGTACCAAGGAGCTTTCGATGGGTTGGGCGTCTTAACGCTACTGGCGGCTTCTTCCAAAGGAGCCCGCAAGCCGATTGCCCACAGAATCAGAAATGCGGTCAAGGCGACCATACAGATCATTTCGGTATAAACGAGATCCGGCCAGACGAGAATCTTTTCGTTATCCAGCTTCTCAAGCGGCTCGAGCCCCTGCTCCAGCCGATCATCATTCTGAACAGCTCGGTGCGTCGCCAACCACGTAAAGAAACCAAGCAGGTAAACCATGCCAACAATCGGCACGTTATCCGGCTTGGTCACGATCGCGGCGAACTCAGGGTCCGTCATCGAGAAACCCATGAACGCCAACGATCCGACAAACATCAACCAAGCAACAACGGGATGACAGAAGAATCGCCGGAAAACAAACAGCACCGAGAACATGATGAGCGTTCCGCCCATATACACATGCGCCTTGGCCATCTGCGAATCCACAAAGTCCCGAAAGAACTGCGGAACGCTGATAAATTGCATCAAGACGGGTTTGCCACTGAACGCAATCGGCGAAATGATTACGAAGAACAGGCAAATAACCAACATCACAACGGCCAATCCGTTCCGCTTCAGCTTCTCCCAGCAATAAAACGCAGCGATTGCATTCATCAACGCCAAGGCGAGATAAAACCAACCGAGGAAGCCGCCGATTTGGGTAAGAAAATGTGCTTCGTTGCCGTGCATCCGGATCGTGCCTTTATGTGTCCGTGGCTGTCAGGCCCAAGTAAACCATCAATTAAAGAGGACCGCTGATACCGCCGTCCTTGCGGACTCGCCAGAAGTGAATCGCCAACAGCAATGCGACCGCCAACGGAATGGCAATGCAATGCAAAACGTAGAACCGATTTAACGTCTCTTCGCCGACAAATCGAGCACCCAGCAGCCCAAACCTGGCATCCGAACCGTTGGTGATCATGCCAATCCCATCCACCATCAGGAATTGCGCCCCCGGACCCTCATGCCCAAGAAACGGAGTGGCGCGAGCCATATTCGAACCGACCGTAATAGCCCAAATCGCCAACTGATCCCATGGCAGGAGATAACCGGTAAACGACAACAACAGGGTGAGAAGAAGCAAGATAACGCCGACAACCCAGTTGAATTCCCTCGGCGGTTTGTAACTACCCGTCAAAAAGACGCGGTACATATGCAACCACACGGTAATCACCATCGCGTGAGCACCCCATCGGTGAATCTCACGCAGAATCCCAAGGGACGTCACGTCTCGCAAAGCAAGAATATCGTTATAGGCCCACTCAAGCGTCGGCCGGTAATAGAACATCAACAGGACGCCCGTCACTGTTTCCACCAGAAACAGAAAGAACGTGACGCCACCCATGCACCACGTATAACTCAGCGCAATCCCCTGCTTCTTAATAGAAACCGGATGCAAATGAAGAAAGAAGTTCGTAAGCATCACGACGATGCGATTACGACGATCCACCGGCATGGGATGCCGAAAGATACTCTTCCAAATTTGCGAATTCCGAATTACTTCTCCGATCGGAGGCATTTGAAGTTCCTGAGTCTTGGCACGTCTTGTGCGCTAATTAAGTTTGCCTGCTTCAACTAAACGGGAATGTACGAAGTCGAATCCTTCCAAGCTCCCATTTCCTGTTGATAAGTCTTACTCTTATCGATTTCAACCTGACCGTCGTCGGCGATCTTAATGGCGTATCGCTCAAGTGGACGCGGCGCGGGGCCCTCAAAATTGATTCCGTCTTTATAAAAACCACTACCGTGGCAAGGGCATTTAAATTTCTGCTCGCCCTCCAACCAGTTTGGAGTGCAACCAAGATGCGTACAAACCGACTTGAGCGCCGTAATCTGCCGCTGCCCTTCATACTCGGAGTTTACAACCCACACGCCGAACTGAGCCTTAAACTTCGTCACCACAGCGTCAGGCGGAAAGTCAGCCGGAAAGCCGACTTTGAATTGACTGGGCGGCTCGGTCAAAATGTTCGGAAACAGATAGCGAGCCAAACCCAGACCGGCAAATCCAGAAACCAAGCCCATCAGGGTGAAGCCTAGCGCGAGAAACGAGCCAAAGAACATCGCCATGAACCCGCGGCGATCCTCATCGCCCGACGGAGCAGCCGCGGCTGCCTTCACGTAAGCCGGCTTTTCCGGCATGACAGGCATCGGCTTCGCCTTCTTCGGCGGCTCGACGCCCTTCTCTTTCGCTTCCGCCTTCGACATCGGCCCGCGTTTATCCGCCTTGCGAGCAGCAGCCAGAATACTCGATGTATCTCGTGGGCCCGTGTGCACGGCTCCCGCAGGAGCCTTCGATGCAGCCGCTGGTTTCGCGGCGGGCCTAGCTGCAGCCGGCTTCGCAGCCCCAGCTTTCGGCTTCGCCGTTTGCCCGCGAGCCGCTGCCAACATCTCAGCAACGGACATGTCCTTCGCCGCTTTCGCGGGCGCACTCGGCGTGGCTTCGGCAGGCGCGGATTCCGCGGCAGCCGCAGCTGGCTTCGCACCGCCGGCTTTTTCGCCTCGGGCAGCCGCCAACATCTCCTCAACGGACATACTGCCCGGAGGCTTACTCGCCGCCGCAGGCTTCGCTGCGGGCGGTGGTGGAGCAGATTCCGCCGGCGCACTGTCGGCAACCGGAGCTGGTGCTCCGCCGGCTTCGCCATCTGCTTGCCGACATGCGGCTAATATTTCTTCAACTGAAAGATTCTTCTTCGCTGCCATTGCGATTCTCAGTACCCGCTGCAGACCTGGTTATCATCAACGCCTGATTCCGTGGCTTCACCCGCCAAATCGTCGACTTAAGCAGAGCCGTAAACTCATACAAAACAGAGATTTACGATCAATCGTCCACAGGCCGCTAGACCTTGTGATATTTTTCACAAACTTTTACACGTTTGTATCTACTCTGCCTAAGATGTCAACCGCCGAAACACTTACGACGATTGCAATTAGGGTCAACTTCTAGTTGGGTGATTGCGGCTTTACCCTAAGGTCATAAACCGCATACAAGAAGCAAATAGTAACACGTAGCTTAGAATCCGGTAAACCCAATCAAACGCGATAACCTCAACGGCTGAATTCCACGCCGAGTTCCTGCGTTTATGAGCACCAACTGTGGAAAAAAACCGTGTCACCGTTCTTGGCGCAAGCCTATTCCATAACGCCCTGAAGCCCTAGAATCCAAGGATTCTCTTGTAAGCGGCAGCGCATGTCGGATCTTTCGCAACTCGATTTATTCACACTCCCGGATCAAAAATGAACGTCTTGGTAGTCGGCAGTGGCGGCCGCGAGCACGCGTTGGCATGGAAGCTTGCCCAAAGCCCCCGGGCTGATCGAGTTTTTGTCGCTCCCGGCAATGCTGGGACGGCCGTGGACGCCGAAAATGTTGATATTCCTCCGAATGATTTTGATCGGCTGATCAAATTCTCCAAAGAAAACGCCGTCGAACTGGCTGTCATTGGCCCTGAAGTCCCGTTGGCGGACGGCATCGTGGACGCCTTCAACAACGCCAAAGTCCGAGTCTTCGGCCCTACCAAATCCGCGGCTCAGCTCGAAGCCAGCAAGGCATTTTGCAAAGACATGATGCACCACGCGGACATTCCGACGGGAGACTACCAAGTCTTCCATAGCGCAGCCAACGCGACTCGGTTTATTTCCGACCGCTATCCGGAAGAAAGCGACTATGTACCCCAAGTCATCAAAGCCGATGGT
>CAYYHV010000572.1:0-4092 GCA_964471695.1 uncultured Pirellulaceae bacterium | reverse complement strand
CCAATTGGGACTCGAGTCCAAAGGCCCTTGTCGCCTTCGGCACCAGGCTGACTCGAACGCCAATCACCATCGTCTTGACCCCATGTAACTGTGGCACCGCTTTGGCCAGCTGCGGATGTCATTCCCAGCTCACCGTCTGTGTCTTGGAACAGTCCCCATCGCAACTGTCCATTGGCTGGTGGAGGCGTCGGATTAGGGCTGTTGACATTGATTCGGAAGTCGAGACTTACCACAACTTTGTCGCCTACATTGCTTCCGACGGAAATCGGTTGGCCGAAGTAGCCCGCAGCCGAACTTCCGCTTCCTTTACCTTCATAGCTGAGAGCGTAACCAGAACCCAACCCTGCCGAGTCATCGACGATCTTCAAATTTCCCTTCGGGTCGCCCGTGTTGCTGCTTGTGAAACCACGAGTAGCTGCCCAGACGATTCCTACATCGGATGCGTCTTCTGCAGATGTGATTTCTGTCAAACCATCGTCCAAGACGGGATCGTTTAGCGTGCCTGATAAGTTGACATCAGTGTCGTAAAACGAAATCGAGCCGTCATTGTTCCGATCTGCGTCACCAAAACCATCCGTGATGGTTTGGGCTGAACAGGTGCCGAGCACCGTCAGTCCAGTAAGGAAAATTGACAGAGTTGTGGTCCGTAACATTACGCCCTCCAGAGAAGATTGATGTATGGGGTCCGCCGAATTCCGGTTTTCCCCGAGTTAAGTAAAACCTTAGTTTTGTCGTCCGCGGAACATCATCAAGCCGATGATTCCGCATAGCATCGTGAGCACTGCGGTGGAAGGTTCCGGCACGGCGGCCGCACTGTCCGTTGAGCTGGTGAACTTGTTCGCGTTCCAGGCGTTGAAGTCAGACACGTCGACAACACCGTCCGCGTTAAAGTCGCCCGAACACCAAGCAGGAGTTGAGGTGAATTTGGCGGCGTTCCAACTATTAAAGTCAGAAACGTCTACGACACCATCAATGTTGGCATCTCCCAAAAGGAAGGGAGCTCCAATGGATTCGTTGCCCGCGTCGACCAACCACTGACTCAGGTCGTCCCCGTTAACGACGCCATTGCCGTCGAGGTCGTAAGTCGCGTTGTTGTCGCCAGCCGCGATGGATGCAACCAGTCCGTCAACATCCGTGCAGTCGATGGAACCGTCGTTGTTGAAGTCGACGCTCGCTCCCATGTTTTCGTTGCTGCCGAAAATCTCCAGCGAGAAATTGTCGATCAGGAAGTCAAAGTCATCGGCACCGGTATTGCGAAGGGCAAAGTAGTCCCAGGCGTCGCTTGAGATGCCATCAGGAATCTGGTTCCCCATGCCGTCGTCTCTTGTGATCGGCTCCTGTCCACCAAACGACCATGTTTCGCCCGTCACGAGATGGGTGACGTCAAAGGTTGCCATGATTGTGTCGCCGTCGCTGACGTCTGTTGCTCGTTCCAAAGTTAGTTCGAGTCGATATGGTTGCGACGAGTCCAGGGAAACGAAATCCGGATTGTCTGAGTCGGGACGAGCTACAAAATCATCATCAGGTCCTTCGAGGAACTTGATGCTTGAAGTGTCTCCGGCAACCTGAGCGATGTTCGTTTCTTCGCGAATTCGAGCATCAGGGCCACCTGGCAAAGGTCCAAACTGTGAGTTGGGATCGCCAAGGTCAATGTTCGCATACCAGCCGGCATCGCCGATGGCACCAGCCCCAAGTCCAATGCTGTCGCCACGGAAGTGACCCGGTTCTTGACCCCATACTGCTGCGGTTGGAATGCCTGAAGTCACGTCAGGTCGACCGGCGAAGGGATTGGAAGTTCCCAGCTGATTGTCAGTATCTTGGTACAGCCCAAATCGAAGGGTTGCGAGTTCGGCTGGTGTGAAGTTGTTTGAGTTGGGCGAGCTTTGCCACGTGCGGAAATCGAAACCTACTTTGATTTGGTCGCCCACTTCAGGCCCAAGAGCCACCTGTTGGTCAAAGAATGCCGTCGCGGAGCTTCCACGACCCTTCGAATCCCAAGCCATAGCGTATCCACTATCAAGAGCGGGAACGGTAGCTGTTTCGGGGAAAACGCCTGCGGTGTCGTCCATGATCTTGATGTTGGCTTTGGGGTCAAACGGTGCACCGCTTGTGAAACCTCGTGACGCCAACCAGCGAAGTCCCGTATCGCTCGCATCCGCCACTTCAGTGATGATGTTGATGGTCGAGCCTGCAAATTCAGGTGGCTCATACGAGTCATTCATTCGGAGCGTAATATCGACGTCCGTGTCTTCCAATGGAATGCCATCATTGTCCAGATCCGCATCGCCGAATCCGTCGAAGAATACGACTTCGCCGAAAGAGAGGTGGGGCGAACTTATTGAGAGCAACAGACCCAGTAACGCGAAGCAGGCAGCAAAACGATAAGACTTCATTTTTTTCTTTCCACACTAAGGAATGCGTGCAAGAACCCAGTATTTATCTAGTCAATTAAGAATCTCGAAGAATTCTTGAACGGTTAAGTCTAAACGGGATCGCAAAACCTACAATCCAATTATGCGGATGCCGATTCCGGTTTTTTGGCGTTTTTAGTTGAGCTTTTTTCTTGATGGCGGCTAGTGGCTTTGATTCCAAGTGTTCCCATGGAATGACTTGCGAAATTGCGTCGCCGTCTTTCCTTCGGTTTTTCTGAAAACTTCGCAAAAATATTTGGTTTCTTCGAATCCGGTGCGTTTGGCGACCTCTGAGATAGGCAAATCTGTTTCGGTGAGAAGCAATTTGGCTCGCAACATGCGGACTCGATTAATCTCGGACTTAATCGTACGTCCAAGCGCCTTTTTGACGCGTCTTTCCAGCATGCTGACGGACAATCCAGACCGCGAATGAACGGAACTGACTCGAATTCCTTTTGCGGCATTCTCACGGATGAAGCGAATGGATTCAGCGACTTCTGGGTCGTCGATCGAAATCATGTCAGTGGAACGGCGAGCGGCGATACCGCGCGGAGGTCCAACGAGAATCGGCGATTCTTTGGGCCCTTTCTCGCCCCGCATCATTGCATCGAGGATCGACGCACCGAGGTATCCAATTCTCCCTGGGTTTACGTCAATACTCGTAAGCGATGGAGTCGAGAGATTGCATAAATGCACGTCATTGTCGACGCTGACGACTGCAATATCGTCTGGGACTTTGACCCTCGCGCGGCGGCAAGCATCAAGAATCTGCTGACCACGATCGTCATGGCAAGTCATCAACCCAACAGATTTTGGCAGGCTCTTTACCCATTTCGCCAGATATTGTTGTTCTTTTTCCCAGTTGGTTTTCTTGCCAGCTTTGCCAGTCCCAAGGCATACATCACATTCGAATCCGGCATCTTCGACGATCTTTATAAAATGATCGCGACGCAGATCCTGATTTGGATTTTCCCCTTCGGGTGTCCCACAGAAGGCAAATCGAGTCAATCCGCAGTCCTTCAGGTGCTCGAAAGCCATTTGAGCTACGGGCAAATTGTCGACACCAACAAATGGCATTTCTACGTTGGAGAGTGCGCCCCGCAAATCGACGGCAGGCAGTCCGCTTGCTAAGATAGTGTCTGCCATCTGCCTGTCATTGACTCGTGCGAGAATGCCTTCGCCCGACCAATCCGCTAACCATTCGGGGGGTGGTGCGCTGAGTCCCCGAGTTTCCAGGAAGATGGACCACGGTCCATACTCCTGATGGTAGCGAGCAATACCGCGAAGCAGTCCGCGCGCATATTCCCGCGAAGTTTCGATGAGCAGCGCAACGTGACGTAAATCATCCATAATCAAAAACTCTGGCTGACTTCTTGCCTGTTCGGCATTGGCAGGTCGATGATAAAATAACGTCAGAAGTTGCTTTCCACCCTGTCTAAAACACAAGCTTGCCGGAAAAACGGAATCTCACTCCGGAAAACTGGATTGTCGTTCGGGTTCCAGTCAATAAGCTTAGGATTGGTAGTGGAGAGTGCAGCGTCGACATGCTTGCCTCAAAATGTTCGACATGGGGAGTTGAAATCAATGGCTGGAAAAAACGCAACGGACGTGACTTCTCCGACTCGGCGTCGCTTCATAAAGGCGGCTGCGGCTTCTGTCGCTGCGCCTTATTTTGTCCCAG
>CAYYHV010000571.1:0-4163 GCA_964471695.1 uncultured Pirellulaceae bacterium | reverse complement strand
CTTCGTTGTCTTTTTGTCTTCGTTGTCTTTTGGACTGTGTCTTCGTTGTCTTTTTTACGGAGCACATTTTTGGCTTTACGGGACGGATGTTCGACACAGCCACAGGGCTGCAAAACAACCTGAACCGTTGGTACGACGCGAAGGCGGGAAGGTGGATCAGCGAAGATCCGATTAGCTTTGCAGCGGGTGACGCGAACATTTATCGGTATGTAGGAAACGGAGCGACGAATTGGATTGACCCTGATGGGCTTGCAGCCGTCGAGCTTACACCAAAGAAACCAAATCCATCCCTCAAAAAAGACAAAACTCTCAAACTGAACGACAATGAAAAGAAATTTCGAGATGCCGTCTTCAAATGCAAGTTGAAAATCTGGCGAACAGGTGGTAAAGACAAGAATGGTGACTTTCTAATTTCAGATGGAAAGAAGACAGTTGTCGTTGAACTCAAAAATGAGAACAAAGAAACAGACCCGCCGTTCAAAGTTGGCCCACCTAACAAGAAACAAATTGACCCGAAGAACACTGGTGACAATGGCAAGACAACCGGTGTTGGAAAGGAAAAAATAACTGGGGTAACTGTTACGTCTGGACCTGGATTCAGAGGAGTAGAGAATCTTTCGAAAGAAATATCCAAGATGTTCAAAACTGCCGGGACGGGGGGCAAGAAGGGAAAGAAAAAGTAGTGGGAACAGATATTCACGCGTTTGCAGAGTGGACTTGCGAGAGCTTTGATGAAAACGAGAACTCTATTTGGTCGGTGACAGCGGGTTCATTTAACCTGACTCGCGACTACGAGCTATTTACGTTGATTGCGGACGTAAGGCGTTCACTGCCTGACCAAACTTGCTTGTTTTTGCCTCGGGGGATTCCCATGAGCCTGAGCGAGGATGTGTTTCGCGCTTACTATGAACTTGCTGGTGTCGACGAGCCGGAAGACAACTATGGCTTTAATTGGCACAATGAGGATGGGTTATTGGATGTTATTGAAGACTTCCAAGGTGATCCACCTTTTGGGCCTCCAAATGGCACACGGTACATCGCGGGAATAAACTGGCATAACCCTTCTTGGCTTAACAGTTCAGAAGTCAAGCAAGCTTTGGATGCCCATCACGATGTGGATTTCGAATGGACGCTTCTGTGGAATTGCCTGCAGTCCCTGGACGAACAATACGGTGATCGCCACTCGCGTTTGGTGTTTTGGTTTGACAGTTAGCGGCTACTTGTCAAGGAACCCGAAGTATTGCGCAGTTACTGAACCCGAACTGTTACGCACGACGGTTGATAAGTATGCTCCTTTAGTAGGTATGGGTAATGTTAGAGGCATTTGAAAAAGCCTGCGCGCGCAGGCTTTTTCAAATTTCGTCGGTTATCCGGTAGGAGCCTCGGCCTGTTTCTCGGGGCTGGTGACTTGCCCCGTTCGCGAAAGTTCGGGTTCCCTAACTCCAGCTACAGTGATGCCTCGCTCAGAAAGCTGGGCGTCTAAGTCTTTCAGTCGGTAACTTCGTCCTTGGATGTTGAGCACCGTTGCTGAATGAAGTAGACGATCCAGGATCGCTCCCGCCAGCACTTCGTCTCCGGCAAGCACGCTTGGCCAACTGGCTATGCCCTTGTTTGTCGTCAACGCGATCGACGAACCTTTCGCATAACGGTAGTTTACCACTCGAAAGAATAGGTTTGATTCGTCTCGATCTAGCGGTTCGTAACCGAATTCATCAATCACCACCAAGTTCACCGCCATGTACTTGCGGTACTTGAGTCGCGACGGCGCCAGTTCAGCGTCCTTCTTCAGTTGGTGCATTAACTCGTCGAGACGGTAGAAACTTACTGAGAAGCCACTTTCAATCGCTCGCAATGAGAGTCCGATGGCCAAATGCGTTTTCCCAACACCTGGCGGTCCTTGCAGCAACAGCCCGCCTCCGTCACGAATCCATTGACCAGTCGCCAGTGTTTCGATCTGGCTTCGAGAGACGCTCGGTTGGAAAGCGAAGTCGAAGTTTGATATCGTCGGCCCCGTTGGCAAGTGTGAGATACGAATGGCTTGAGCGACTCGTCGTTCTTCCTGGCGTTCAAGTTCCAGACGCAGCAGCTCGTCGAGGAACTGGCTTGAACTCCAGTCTTCCCGCACTGATTGACTGAGAATGTTCTCCAGTGCCTCCGCCGCAAACGTCATTCGCAAGGCATCCAGTCGCTCACGGAGTTGGTTGACGTCTTGTGTGGGAGCCGGCTTTGGCAAGATGCCCGCAGCGTGCAGCTTTCTTGTCTGAGCGATTCTCATCGAGCCACCTCCGCAAGTTGGGCGTAGATGTCAATCGAACGTTGCATCACAGGGATTGCCGCGATCTCCTCGAGCTTGCGAGCCATCCGGCCAAGAGGTCGCGGAGCCTCGACTTGTTCGGTCGCCTCCCCTTCGTAACAGGTACTATCGACAAGCAGTAGTTTCTCTGTGTTTCGTGGGTACTCTTTCACGATTTCGCCGGTCTTGCGATCGACAATGTGGACCACGCCGCTGCAACCACGCACTTCTACCGTGCCATACGCATAGCAAAACGGTACGGTGTAAGTGCGGCCTTCGAACCGAATCGTACAGTCTTTGTGGACTTTGCAAGTACGAATCAAGTCGAACGGTTCCGGCAGCAATGCGGGCAACGGACGGAGCAACTCTCGCTCGGATTGCCAAGCTTCGAGAACACTCGTGCCAGTCATCGGGCACTTGCGAACTCGCGCATCCTGGGCAAGCTGTTCGTCTAATCGGGGCAAGACACAGACCTGCTCAAGGCAAAGTGAGCAAGTTTGGAGACATGAGCGGCTTGCAATTGCCACATAGCTGCGATAGGATACGCATGTTCAGTTAAAGCAGGTTCGCGATGCGAGACAATCATGCCTTCCAGACCCCGAAGCGATATCTTTGATCCCCAGCAGATTGGGGTATACCATTGCTGGAACCGTGTGGTCCAGCGCCGGCATCTGTTTGGATTTGATCGACTTACTGGCAAGGATTACAGCTATCGAAAGCTCTGGCTGAAGGAACGGCTTCAGGAACTGGCGGCGGTTTTTGCCGTCGACATTCTCGACTACGCGATCCTGGACAACCACCTGCATCTGGTCCTGAGAAATCGACCGGACATTGTGGAGCAATGGGACGATCGCGAAGTGGCTCATCGCTGGTGGGTTGTTTGCCCTGAGCGCAAGAATCCAGATGGCTCGGCAGCTGATCCAACAGAACCGGAACTTCGACATTTCGAGCAGCACGCCGAAGAATACCGTAAGCGACTATCAAACATCTCCTGGATAATGCGTCTGCTGTGCCAGCCTATTGCTCGGCGGGCCAATCGGGAAGACGATGTTGACGGTCGTTTCTTTGCTAAACGTTTTGAATGCACTCGACTCGAGGACGAAGCCGCCATATTGGCCTGCAGTCTCTATGTCGACTTGAATGCCATTCACGCCGGAATCGCTGAAACACCAGAAAACTCAGAATATACTTCAGCTTTTGACCGAATTCACGCGCGATGGCGAGTGGCAAAGTCGGAGCTCAAAACGGATGTGAACAGCAATCCCGAAGACGAGTCGTTGCCAGGAATTTTCCTCGCGCCAATATTCCTAAACGAGTCAGCTAAGTCGTATCAGGCAGTTGAGAAAGCGACAGAATCAAATCCAATCGGCGCGGCCCGAACTTCGAACAAAGGGTTCTTGCCACTTACTGTCCGTCAGTACCTGAAACTTTTGGACTATGTCGGCCGGACGGTGCGAACAGGCAAGCGGGGTAACATCCCTCACGACTTACCACCCATTCTGAGTCGGTTGAATCTGCAGATGCAAACGATCGTAGATTCAGTCGTGGAATTCTTTGGAAGTCGATCCGCGTTTCGCGAAGCACCAATTCCAGGTTAGCGATTCCGCCAGCCAGTCACGCCATTTCCGAATCCCTTGCGTAGCCTGCGCGCTGATCTCAATTCATGAGCTTCCGCAGGGAAGTTACTCGCTTAGAGCACGGCCCAAAGAGAAATTTCACAGCCGCTCATCTCAGCTTGTTGGTACCAAAGAGCCCCAAACGCTTCCTATCCCCCCCAATCCCCTCGGACCGGACTGTGTCTTCGTTGTCTTTTTGGGACTGTGTCTTCGTTGTCTTTTTGTCTTCGTTGTCTTTTGGACTGTGTCTTCGT
>CAYYHV010000570.1:0-4221 GCA_964471695.1 uncultured Pirellulaceae bacterium | reverse complement strand
TGCACATCCGCCAGACTGACAGCATCGTTCGCGATCCCCGCTTCAGCCGGAACTCCACGCCCCGAATCCCCTGGCGGCTGGCAAACACGACAAGCCCCGTCCAACAGATACTCGTGGTAGTGCAAGTGAAAGCGCCACAGATGCGTTCGCCCCAATTCCACCGCTTGGCTCCAACGAATTCCCTTCGCATCGACACCCAATACACAAGGCGCGTTCAGCATCGTCAACTCGCCATTCGCCAGTTCCTTGCGAGTCGGCGGAGTCTTATGTGGTCTGCGAATCAGCGCCAGCCGCCGTAGACATTCGTCAGCCGACTCGTCCAGCAAAACATGACTTGGCGTTTGCGTCAGCCGATACGTTGACGGCGACACTCGCTCGCGCAGTGAGCTGACCACGCGCAGCCCAACCTGAGAAGTGCGGTAGAACCGCAGGATTTGAAAGATTCGATCAAGTACGATGAGCCGGGACATTAGCCGTTTTGACGTTGCCGCCAGTTTGCTGCCACGTAGGCTAACACCGGGCGATTAGTTGAATCGAATCATCGAAAGAAGTATTGCGGGATCTTTGAAAGTGGCTTGGTCAGCCTCAAACCGAAAGGAGGTTTCAGGCCATTCTCAGACCACGCCTTGTGGTCATTCCCATTGGCAATCAGCCGATTGCGTAGGGAAACGTTGCTCTCACCGCCAACTTGCATCCGAACCATTACCTCGGGAATGTAATTGACCGAGATCTTGTGTTTGACCATCAGTCGAATCATGCATTCGTAGTCTGCGGCCGAGCCCAAATCGGTTCGGTAGGTGCCATACTGTTCATAAATACCACGCTTAACGTACACCGTCGGGTGCGGTGGCATCCATCCCCACTGAAAGTTCTTTCGGTCGTACTCGCCGGCTCGCCATCGACGGATAACCCGCTCGCTTGCCTTTTCGACATACTCCAAGTCGCCATAGACGGCATCCGTGCGTCCGTCGCCAATGCCCTGAACGACCTTGGTGATGACGTGGGCATCAAAGAAAAAGTCATCGGCATGCAGGAAGCCTACGTAGTCTCCAGTAGCCGCGGAAACCCCTTTGTTCAAGGCGTCATAAAGCCCGTCATCGGATTCTCGTACGAGACAACCAATCTGGTCCTGATATTCGTCAATGATCTCGGACGTCCCGTCCGTCGAATTACCATCAACGACAACGTATTCAATGTTCGGGTAGTCCTGCGAGAGCACGCTTGTGATCGCGCGGCGAATCGTGATCGCGCGGTTCCAGACGACGGTTACTATTGAAATCGTTGGGGACGCAGACTTGTTCAAGTTACTTTCCATGCTCGTAGAACTCTGTAAAGCGAAAAGCGAAAGCTAGGCCGGGTGCTATTCGGCTTGATATAGTGCCTCGATCTCATGCCGCTCTTCTGCCGAGAACTCACCGCTTTTGCGTGAGAAGCACTGGGCTTGAAAAAGTCCAGATTTGCTGATCTTAGATAGAAGCTGAGTTCGCAGTCGAATGAGGCCCAAGTCGCCAAATTGCTCGTGCGGTTCGATGAGATTTCCAGTTCCCTCGACGCATGTGAAGAGTAGTAAACCTGTCATCCCCGGTTGCTTCATAGCTGCAGCAACGTGAGCATGATCAATTTGATCTGTCGACGAAATGATTTCCCGTTCGCTAATGTTCCAGCCAGAATTTCGATAACAAACCGAAAGTTCGTGCCATTCTTCCGCAAACGGAAAGTCAAACGAAATCATGGCGGTAAGGCCTTGTTTCGTGAATTCGAATTCCAACGAGTTTTCTCCATTGGTATTTGAGGAACCTCGTGTCACATGCTCGAAGGAGGTTTTTTGCCAGCCGTTTAACTCGGCTGGCAGAAACGAATCGTCAAGCGCGGCGGCGCTACTAGCAATCTCGCTTGCCGTCTTTGTTCGTTGGGGTTTGGTCGCCAGAAGTGCCGCTTGGGCTGCAGCAATCGTAAGCAACGGGACACTTACCGATAGTGCAAGTCGCCAGCTTGGGCGCAGCGTCAATAAACCGATCCGCTGACCAGAGATATCACTCGGATAGGCGGGGCGAAACCAATTCACGACGAAATTCCAAAGTCGTACAAATACGCTTTGTGAATCGTTTGGAATCGTACCAAGGAAAACTTCGAGCAACAGGTCGGTACTAAGCAAGAGTAAGAAGGTGCCCAAGAATAAGGTCAATCCCAAGACGTCGTGCATCCATCCTTCCGACAAATCGATGTTCCACTTGTGCAACGCAACGCCAATAAGGCAAATTCGTACGGTGTTCATCAGCGTCGCCCATACCAAGCCGCTTCCCAATAGGCAGATCGAGTGAAGCCCGGCACGGTTCTTCCACACGGCGAGAATCGCGCCGCATGCAGTAATGGAGATTAACGATACGATTCCGCTACAAGCTTCATCGACGAACAGCTCTTTTTGCGTGAGTTGAAGAATCACGCCAGACATGACGTGTGGGATTTTTAGCCAATCCAAGCACTGACTACTAAACTGTGCGCTAACTAACTGAAGTCGCTGAATTAGATCGCGATCAAGATTGAATGGTAGTGGCAACAATAGAAGACTTAACATCCAAATGCCCAAGGCATTTTGGATGGGCCAGCGGCGATTCAATTCCCACAAAGCCGCACCGAATAGCAAGATCATGGAGAAAGCGCCAACCCAGGGCGAGTTGACAATGGAGGCCCCCAACAACGCCAGAGTTGAGATAGCCATTAGAAAGTAGAAAACAGCGCCGTACTTCTTGATGTGGCTTTCTTCCGTGGGGCAGCAGCGATTGCCTACAAGGAAGATGATGGCACCAATAATAAACGGAAAGTGCTGGTAGTATTCTTTTGACCAGAGGTTTCGGACATGGTCATTCAAGAAGTACCCATAAGCTGCAATGAGCGAAAGAACGACAAGGATCGTCGCAGCGATTGGTTGTGATGCAGGTTTCGACATAGCTTGTTATTTGCGTTGAAGAGCTGGAGTGGCGTTTTCTACTTTACGCGAGTTATTTCGCATTTCCCACATTTTCGATCGGACGTTGGCAATATATTGGGCGCGAATTTGACTGGCGATGAACCCACGACGGCCTTCCAAGAATCCAAGTCGAAGCACAAAGTGGTAGAAGAACCACAACCATGGCTCGATGGGGACCCTCATTGCAATTTTCTTCAAATATCTGCGCCGTTCTTGAGTATTGCCAAAGAGCTTGGGAGAAATTGCCGATTCGCCCCATTCGCCGGTGGTTAGGAAACGTGTACGCACTTTGGCTTCCCATGTCGAATACTTGTTGTGCCGATCAATATACGCCTCCAGCCCCTTATAGTCTTCATGTATCAGCGGTGTTGAGATGGCGTCGACTTGTCCATCCACGATCAGTCGCTCATGAACTTCCATGTCCAGCGCATCGCCTGGCTCATCGAGCAAGTGCTCAAATCTTGCTTTCCCAGTTTGGAAGAGAAGCACCGCTGCGTGCGAGAATCCCCCGTTTGCCATTCGGCTGCCCATGAAATGGAAGCCCTTGGTGATCAGGAAACCCGCAGGCAAAGGGCGTTTTAGTATTCTTGTCTTAATCTCTTCGAACAATTCGGTGGGGATTACTTCGTCAGCATCCAACAGCATTACCCAGGGGGTCTGGATATCGAGATTGTTGAGTGCCCATTGGCGTTTCTTGGGATAGCCGCCTTGATAGCTGAAATCCAAGACTTCCACACCATGAGCCCTCGCGATGTCAGGCGTGGAATCAGAACTGTGCGAGTCAACAACGACGACTCTTTCGAAACGCTTCAATGCATCCAAGCATTTCGGTAAGTTCGCTGCTTCGTTCTTTACGCCGATAATTACCGTTATGGGGAGATGCTGCGTTGGTTTAGAACTGTTCGTCACGGTCAAGAGTGCTGCCAGATTGGTTGATTCGATCGGGTTTGTTGCTATTTGAGAGTGCGTTTGCGAATCAACTTGGCCGGGTTCCCGGCAACAATTGTCCACGGTTCGACTTCTTTGGTTACCACTGCTCGGGCTCCAACAACTGCTCCTTCGCCGACAACGACGCCAGGACCAACGAATGCATCGGCACAGACCCATGCATCGTCCCCGATTCTTATTTCCGATTTTATTAGTTCCATGCCTGCGGATTGAAACGCAAGAGTTCCCCCACAGAGATGGGCAAACTGAGAAACAGTTGCATTCTTTCCAATCTCAAGTGGTCCGAGGTTGTAGACGCGTGCGTG